>DATJIX010000166.1:0-8903 GCA_035492865.1 Mycobacterium sp.
CGGGAGGTGTTGGTGGCCCCGTCGACGCAAAAGACCGTGCAGGTGACGACGATCGTCAAGACCAGCAAGCCGCCTGTGGTCGGTGACGTTTACGGCTGCGGCACCGACGTGCCGTCGTACCTGGTGGCCTCCTAGAACACACCGCGCGGGCCGGTACAACAAACGGCGAACAGCCAGAACGTGAAAATCCGTTGTCCCGGCGGTGCTAGAATCATCTGATACACGGTTCCTGCTGGAGCCGTGTATTGCTGCATTTGGTGTGCGGATTGGGCACAAACGATAGCGGCAATACACGACGAGACCTCCCGGCGCCGTAGACACGAGACTTCTTACGCGAAAGTGCGCGAGAGCAACAACGAGGGGAGCGCGACGACATGACCGACACCCAGGTCACCTGGCTGACCCAGGAAGCACACGACCGGTTGAAGGCAGAGCTGGATCAGCTCATCGCCAACCGCCCGATCATCGCAGCCGAGATCAACGACCGCCGCGAAGAGGGCGACCTGCGCGAGAACGGCGGCTACCACGCCGCCCGCGACGAGCAGGGCCAGCAGGAGGCCCGCATCCGCCAGCTGCAGGAGCTGCTGAATCAGGCCAAGGTGGGCGAGGCGCCCAAGCAGTCCGGCGTTGCGCTGCCCGGCTCTGTCGTGAAGGTGTTCTACAACGACGACAAGAGCGACACCGAGACGTTCCTGATCGCCACCCGCCAGGAGGGCGTGTCCGACGGCAAGCTCGAGGTGTACTCACCGAAGTCGCCGCTTGGCGAGGCCCTGATCGATGCGAAGGTCGGCGAGAGCCGCAGCTACACCGTGCCCAACGGCAACACCGTCAAGGTCACGCTGGTCAGCGCGGAGCCCTACCACTCCTAATTCGCGACCGCGCGCAGGCGCGGTTTACAGTCCGGCTATGGCGCAGATCGCCGAGGACCTGTTTCTTCTGCTGCTGGACAACGCGTCCGCGCAGCCCGGTCTCGATCGCGCCCGCCGCGAACGGGTGCTCTCAGGCGCCGTGCTGCTTGATCTAGCGCTCGCGTGCCGAATTCGGCCCGCGATGGCCGGCGAATCCGTGGAAACCGGCAGGCTGGTGGCGCTGGCGGCGCCCGGCCCGATCGATCCCGTCGTCGCGCCGGCGTTCGAGCTACTGCAGCGACGGCCGTTGCGACCCGCAACCGCGGTCAAGCGACTGTCCAAGCACACCGAGCAGAACATCGCCAACTACCTGGAGTACACGGGTCAGATCCGGCGGGTTCGATTGAATTCCAAGCGGTTCAGCCACCCGTATGCGTGGCCGCTGACCAACAGGGAACGGGTCGGCTACGCCCGCTCTGCGCTGCTGGCGGCATTGTTCGACCGCAAACCGCCTGCCCCACCGACGGCGGCAATCATCTCGTTGTTGCATGCCGTCGACGGGCTCGGCGCGCTACTGAGCCTGAACGACCGCGGGTGGCGGTGGGTGCACGCCAGGGCCGGTGAAATCGCCAGCGGCAGTTGGGTTGACGAGTATCCAACCGCAATGCCAGAGGTGAACCTGGCGATCACCGCGTCGGCCATGCGGGGCGCGCTAGCCGCCTAGCGCCTGCTCCAGATCGGCGAGCAGGTCGGCGGAATCCTCGATGCCGACCGACAGCCGGACCAGGTCGTCGGGTACCTCGAGTTGAGAGCCTGCCGTCGACGCATGCGTCATCGCGCCGGGATACTCGATCAGCGACTCCACCCCGCCCAGCGATTCGGCAAGGATGAAAATCTCTGTCCGCGAGCAGAAGTCGTGCGCCGCCTGCGGTCCGCCCCGCATGCGCACAGACACCATGCCGCCGAACGCGCTCATCTGCCGCTTGGCGGCTTCGTGGCCGGGGTGGCTGCGCAGGCCCGGGTATAGCACGCTGTCGATCGCCGGGTGGTTGACCAGGAATTCGGCCACCACAGCGGCGTTCTCGCTGTGCTTCTGCATGCGCAGCACCAGCGTCTTCAGGCCGCGCATGGTCAGATACGCGTCGAACGGGCCAGGCACCGCGCCCGCGCCGTTCTGCAGGAACGCGAACGCGGTGTCGAGTTCTTCGTCGTTGGTCAGCAGTGCCCCGCCGACGACATCGGAGTGTCCGCCGATGTACTTGGTGGTCGAATGCAACACGATGTCGGCGCCGAGCGTCAACGGCTGCTGCAGCGCGGGTGAAGCAAAGGTGTTGTCCACCAAAACCTTTACCTTCGACGAGGCGGCCAGTTGCGAGATCGCGGCGATGTCGGCGATGGAGAGCAACGGGTTGGTCGGCGTCTCAACCCAGATCAGCTTGGTCTGCGGGGTGATCGCCGCGCGGATCGCGTCGACGTCGGAAAGCGCCACTGCCGTATACGAGATCCCCCACTGCGTGAACACTTTGTCGATCAGCCGGAAGGTGCCGCCGTAGGCGTCGTCGGGCATCACGACGTGATCCCCCGGCCGCAGCACCGCGCGCAGCGCACAGTCGGTGGCGGCCATGCCGGAGGAAAACGCGCGCCCGTAATTCGCCTCCTCGACCGCGGCCAGCGACGCCTCCAGCGCGGCGCGCGTCGGGTTACCGGTGCGGGCGTACTCGAACCCGCCGCGCAATCCGCCGACACCGTCCTGGGCGAAGGTCGAGCTCGCGTAGATCGGTGCGTTGACGGCGCCGGTGCCCGGATCGGGCCGGAAACCCGCGTGGATCGCCTTGGTGGACAAGCCGTAGGCCCGATACTGATCCGCTGCGCTGCGCCTCTCGCTCATGGTCGAAAGGGTAACGGTGTAGAACTTGAGCATGTCCACCGCTGCAACCACCTCGATCGAAAGTCTGCTGGACCTCGACTCCCTGCTGACGCCGGAGGACCTCGAGCTGCGCAGCACCGTTCGCAAGTTCGGCGAGCAGCGGCTGCGCCCGCACGTCGCCGACTGGTTCGAGGCCGGCGAGGTCCCCGTCCGTGAGCTCGCCGCTGACCTGGGCAAGCTCGGCGTGCTCGGCATGCACCTGAAGGGTTACGGCTGCGGCGGCTCGACGGCGACGGCGTACGGGTTGGTGTGCCAGGAGCTCGAGGCGGTCGATTCGGGCCTTCGCAGCCTGGTGTCGGTACAGGGCTCACTGGCGATGTTCGCGATCCACCGCTGGGGCAGCGAGGAGCAACGCAACCAGTGGCTGCCCGCGATGGCCACCGGCGACGTCATCGGCTGCTTCGGGCTGACCGAGCCGGACTTCGGCTCCAACCCCGGCGGCATGCGGACCACCGCCCGCCGCGACGGGTCGGACTGGATCCTGAACGGGTCGAAGATGTGGATCACGAACGGCTCGGTCGCCGACGTGGCGATCGTGTGGGCCCGGTCCAAGGACGGCATCATCGGCTTCGTCGTACCCGCGGGCACGCCCGGCTTTTCGGCACGGGACATGACACACAAGCTGTCGCTGCGCGCATCGGTCACCTCCGAGCTGCATCTCGACGACGTACGACTGCCCGCCGACGCCCAGCTGCCCGACGCGAACGGGTTGTCCGGCCCGCTGGCCTGCCTTTCGGAGGCGCGGTTCGGCATCGTGTTCGGCAGCGTCGGCGCCGCGCGCGACTGCCTGCAGACCACGCTGGACTACGTCGGCACCCGCGAGGTGTTCGACAAACCGCTGGCCGGATATCAACTGACACAAGCCAAGATCGCCGATATGGCGGTGGAACTCGGTAAGGCGCAGTTGCTCGCACTGCACCTTGGACGGCTCAAGGACGACGGGCGCATCCGTCCCGAACAGGTCAGCGTCGGCAAGCTCAACAACGTACGCGAGGCCATCAAGATCGCTCGACAGTGCCGAACACTATTGGGCGCCAACGGAATAACGCTGGAATATCCGGTGATCCGGCACGCCAACAACCTCGAATCCGTGCTGACCTACGAAGGCACGTCGGAGGTGCACCAGTTGGTCATCGGAGAAGCACTGACGGGCGTCAGCGCTTTTCGATAGGCACGCAGACGGTGCTCATGATCTTGTCGGCGATCGTCTGGCGCTTGCGGTCCACCAGCGGTAGCAGGTAGCCGAGGTAGCACACCGCGACGTCGATGTTGTGGGCGAGTTGACGCAGCGCGGACGGCCAGAAACCTATGGGCTGCCAAGTCTTTTCACTGACCACCTGGAAACCCATCATCGACTTTCCGATGCTCTGCCCCGTCTTGCCCTGGCGGTAACCGTAATTCCACAACGGGAAAGCGACGACGAGCAGGAGCGCGATTCCGAAATACCACAACCAGAAGTAGTAGCCAGGGGGCGAGCACTGATAATCGCCACCGCCGAAGTAGAGGGTGTTGAGGCACTGCGTGTCCCCGGTGGCAAGCATGACCAGGAACGGCGCTGCCCACACCAAACCGATCGGGGCCCAGTCGATTACGAACGCCACCACGCGGATGAACCACGAGGTGTAGGTGTCGGGCGGGGGTGGATTCTCAGTCATGACTCAGAGCGAACGCCGGAAGGCGCTGACCCTTGGGCCGGCGCCTTCCGAACGAACTGTTACTGCGGGGGTGGGCTGAACTGTGGTGGTGGCTGCGGAGGCAACGGCTGCGGATTCAGCGGCGCAATCTGACCGCCGCTGAGCTGACGCCAGGCGTACACCTGGAGCAGAGACGCCACCGGGACGGCGACGAACAGCCCGACGAAGCACACCAATGCACCGACTGTGGCGATGGCGGCACACGACAACCACACGAGCAGCACCGGGACGAAGTTGGCCTTCACCACTTCGTAGGACGCCTTGATCCCGTCGACCGCCGAGAGGTTGCGGTCGATCAACGCGATCACCCCGAAGAAGGTGAGGAACGCCACGGCCAGACCCGGAAGCACGCACAGCACGTACCCGATCGAGGTGAGGATGCCGATGAGCAGCGTCGCAAGGATGACGTTGCCGATGCTGCGCGGCTTCAGGAACGACCCGACGGTCACCGGCTGACCGTTGGCAATGTCCAGCACGCCACCGAGATACGCAGACTGGGCGGCGGCGATGATCACGAACATCACCAGGCCGCCGAGTGCCAGGACGAGGATGCTGGCGATGCCGAACGACGCACTCGTCGAGTACTCGAACCCGCTACCGGAGGAGTCGTACGTGGTCACGCCCGACGGCGCCAGCGCGAAGGCCAGGCCGTAGACGATCCCGTACACCACACCGACGATCACACCGAAAATCACCGTCGCGATGATCAGCGGGCCTGCGTTACTGGTGAACTTGTTCCACGCCCACGTGAAACCCTCGCCGATGTTCAACTGTTGTTGCGGCGCGCCGTATCCGGGCACCGGATACCCGCCCCCCTGCGGTGGCGGTGGCGGAGCATAACCACCACCCGGCGGGGGCGGCGGTGCATAGCCACCCGGCCCCGGTGGTGGTGGATAGCCACCGCCTGGCGGTGGGGGTGGCGGATAACTCCCCGGGGGCGGCGGGTAACCGCCCGGAGGCGGCGGCTGGTTCCCACCCGGAGGCGGATAGCCGCCCGGTGGTGGGTAGCCGCCAGGAGGCGGATACCCACCTGGAGGAGGAGGAGGAGGCGGCGGATACCCGCCGGGCGGTGGGGGTGGCTGATCGGTCATTACTACCTTCCGGCTATCGGCTCAGATCGGCAACGCGACGTGAGTCAGGATCTTGTCAACCAGCGTCTGCCGCTTGACATCCCAGAGTGGGAACAGCACCGCCACCAGCCACAGGATGCCGAAGCAGAGGCCTGCGGCCACCCAGTAGATGACCTCACGCAAGAAGGACATTCCGAAACCGACTGGCTGCCCGGTCTTTTCGTTGACGATCTTGAACTTCATGATCGACTTACCGATGCTCGACCCAGTTGTACCCTGCCGGTAACCGAGATTCCAGATCCAGTAGATCAGGGCGATGATGCCCGTCACGATGATCGAAATCTGGCCGATCGTCGACGCGCCAGTGGCGCAGAACTCGCCGAGGTTGTACTCGGACGTGTCTGTGATGCACGCGGTTTCGCGGGTACCGAGCAGCAGACCCCAGCCGATGCCCTCGAGGATCGCCAACGGGATGAAGTCGATCAGCCACGCCAACACACGGGTCGCCCAAGGTACATATGCCTCCTTGGGCAACGCCGGACCGGGGGCCGCGGGTGGCGGATAGCCCGTCGCGGCTTGCGGTGGTGCTTGGTAACCACCACCAGGCGGAGGCGGGTAGCCACCGCCGTGGGGTGGCGGCGGAGGTGGATACCCACCTGGTGGTGGCGGAGGAGGCGGGTAGTTACCAGGGGGAGGTGGCGGTTGATCGGTCATGGACGCCTTCCAGTGTGAAATTAGCTGGCAACGAGCGTGCTTACCCTAACCTGAGAGTTGGTCAATAGCAGGGCTTTCTCCCCGGAAGTTGAGCGTGCCACCGCACACGATCCGGTGACCGGCGCAGATATCGACGCTACCGACGAATGATGCCGTCGGACAGGAAGCCGAGTAGGTCGTGGCGGGTCAGCACGCCCACCGGTTTGCCTTCTTCGACCACCATCACCGCATCGCATTCACGCAGCGTCTTGGCGGCGGTGCTGACCAGTTCGCCTGCGCCGATGAGCGGCAGCGGCGGGCTCATGTGCACCGATACCGCGTCGGCGAGCTTGGCGCGACCCTCGAACACCGCGGACAGCAACTCTCGCTCCGAAACGCTGCCCGCCACTTCGCCTGCCATCACCGGCGGCTCGGCACCGACGACCGGCATCTGCGACACGCCGTACTCGCGAAGGATGCCGATCGCGTCGCGCACAGTCTCCGACGGGTGTGTGTGGACCAGGTCGGGCAGTGCCCCGGATTTGCCGCGCAGCACGTCGCCGACAGTCGACTCTTCGACGGATCCGTCGAGCCTGCTGCGCAGGAAGCCATAGGACGACATCCATGCGTCGTTGAAAACCTTTGAAAGGTAACCTCTTCCGCCGTCCGGCAGCAGGACGACGACCAGGGCATCCGGCCCAGCTTTCTCGGCGACCTTGATCGCGGCCACGACGGCCATGCCGCAAGAGCCGCCCACCAAGAGCGCTTCCTCGCGCGCCAGCCGCCGCGTCATGTCGAACGAGTCCGCGTCAGAAACCGCAATGATCTCGTCGGGCACCGACGGGTCGTAGGCCGACGGCCAGAAGTCCTCGCCGACGCCCTCGACCAGGTACGGCCGGCCGGTGCCTCCGGAGTACACCGAACCCTCCGGGTCGGCGCCGATCACGCGCACCTTCCCGCCGGAGACTTCCTTGAGGTAGCGGCCCGCGCCGGTGATGGTGCCGCCGGTGCCGACGCCGGCGACGAAGTGGGTCACCTTGCCGTCGGTGTCCGCCCAGATCTCGGGCCCCGTCGTCTCGTAGTGGCTGGCCGGCCCCATCGGATTGGAGTACTGGTCGGGCTTCCATGCGCCGTCGATCTCCTCGACCAGCCGGTTGGAGACGCTGTAGTAGCTGTCCGGGTGGTCGGGCGGGACGGCCGTCGGGCACACCACCACGTCGGCGCCGTACGCGCGCAACACGTTCTGCTTGTCCTCGCTGACCTTGTCCGGGCAGACGAAGATGCATTTGTAGCCGCGCTGCTGGGCCACCAGCGCCAGCCCGACGCCGGTGTTGCCGGAGGTCGGCTCGACGATGGTGCCGCCGGGTTTGAGTTCGCCGCTGGCCTCGGCGGCGTCGATCATCTTGACCGCGATGCGGTCCTTGGCGCTGCCACCGGGGTTGAGATATTCGATCTTGGCAGCAACGGTGCCTGAACCGTCGGGCACAACGGAGTTCAGCTGCACCAGAGGGGTATTGCCGATGAGCTCACTGACGTGCCTGGCGATGCGCATGCGTCCATCGTGTCAGGCCCGTCGATCGACTACCAGGTGGCCTCTCGGATGTAGTCGCCGATCTGCTTCAGCGACCGGCTGGCCTCGGACACCATCGGGGCCGCCAGCTGGAACACGTGCATCTGTCCCGGCCAGACCCGCACCTCGACGGGCACTCCGGCAGCCGCCAGCATGTGGGCGGCCTTGCGGGCGTCGCTGACCAGAACCTCAGAGCCCGACACATGAATCAGGGTGCGCGGAAGTCCCGGTTCGATGTGCTCGAGCGGTTCGTAGATCTCTTCGGGCTTGCCGTCGACGATGTGTCGTTCGGCGGCCTCTTCGATCAGTTCGACGAGCGCGTGAAAAGCCTTGGGCGGGAACATCGCATCGGTGCGAATGTTCGGATGGTTGGCCCGCGCTTCGTTGTCGATCTCGAACAGTGGCGACATCGTCACGATCGCGGCCGGGGTCTCGGTGGCCAGCCCCTCCCGCTGCAGCCGCTCGGCGAGCGCCAGGGCCAGATAGCCGCCGGCGGAGTCGCCGGCCAACACGATCTGGTCGGGCTCGTACCCCTTGAGCCTCAGCCACTTGTAAGCCTCGTAGCAGTCGTCGACAGCCAGCCCAACGGAGTGCTTGGGGATCATCCGGTAGTTGACGACGAGCACAGGGCTGTCGGCGTACTTCGACAGCGCGCTCACCAGCCGGCCGTGCGAATTGACGCCGCAAGTGAGGAAGGCGCCGCCGTGCATGTAGAGGATGACGCTGCGCTTGCCGTCGGCGGGAAGCACGCCTGAAGCGCGGACCAGCTGCGCAGTGCAATTCGGCAAAGAAATTGTGGCGCGCACGGTGCCTGGAGCGGGCCGCATGACGCGCGAGGCGAAGTCGACCAAACCCCATGGCCAGGGTAGCCGTGGCGCATAACTTCCGATAGCTAGGGTTGGCCGGATTGTTAGCAGAGCTGCAAGGGCAGTGAGCCGTCCCGCGAGACTTGGGCCGTCTTCGACAACCTCTACAGGCGCGCCGTCGCTGACTGGAAACTTGCGCGGTTTACGCGTCCTAGCTGGGCTGACGCCAGCATGCGACGCTCTGGATACCTTACTCGGTGCCGTCATCGCCACCACTCCTACGCCGTCGTAGTGC
>DATJIX010000167.1:0-7512 GCA_035492865.1 Mycobacterium sp.
GGATCGTCGGACTTCCACACCGGAATCGGGCTGCCCCAGTACCGGTTTCGCGAGATCGACCAGTCACGCGCGTTGGACAGCCACTTGCCGAACTGGCCGTCCTTGACGTGCTCCGGATACCAGGTGATGTCGCTGTTCAGCTCGACCATCCGGTCGCGGAAGTCGGTGACCTTGATGAACCATGACGAAACGGCCCGGTAGATCAACGGATTTCGACAACGCCAGCAGTGCGGGTAGGAGTGCTCGTAGGTCTCGTGACGCACCAGCACCGCGCCGTTGGCCGCCGCCGACCGGCCCTGGTTCTTCAGGTCGCGGATGATCTGCGGGTTCGCGTCGAACACGTGCTGGCCTGCGTAGTCCGGCACGGTCTTGTCGAAGCGGCCCTTGGCGTCGACCGGCGTGACCGCAGAGATGCCTGCCGGCTGCGTGACAGCCATATCGTCCTCGCCGTAGGCGGGCGCCATGTGTACCAGGCCTGTGCCGTCCTCGGTGCTGACGTAATCGGCGGGCAGCACCCGAAACGAGTTCGGCGCGTCCGCGAAGTACGGGAACGGCGGCAGATACCGGGTTTCCAGCAGATCCTTGCCGGTGTAGGTGGCCAGCACGTCTGGCTCTTCGCCCAACTCGCGGGCATAGGCCGCCAACCGCGCCTGCGCCAGCACGTAGCGCCGGTCGTCGGGACCCGCAACCAGGACATAGGTGACGTCGGGGTTGACCGCGACCGCCTGGTTCGACGGCAGCGTCCACGGCGTCGTCGTCCAGATCAACAGGTAGGCGTCCTCGAGCGGGCCCTCGCTGACCTTGAACCCGACGGTGATCGCCGGGTCCTGACGACTCTGGTAGACGTCGTCGTCCATTCGCAGTTCATGATTGGACAGCGGCGTCTCGTCGTTCCAGCAGTACGGCAACACCCGATTGCCTTCGTAGGCAAGGCCTTTGTCCCACAGCTGCTTGAACGCCCAGATCACGGACTCCATGAAGCCGAGATCCAGTGTCTTGTAATCGTTGTCGAAATCCACCCAGCGGGCCTGGCGGGTGACGTACGCGCGCCATTCGTTGGTGTACTTGAGCACCGACTCGCGGCACGCGTCGTTGAACTTCTCGATGCCCATCTCTTCGATCTGGGCCTTGTCGGCGATGCCGAGCTGACGCTGCACTTCGAGTTCTGCAGGCAGCCCGTGGGTGTCCCAGCCGAACCGGCGCTCCACCTTGTAGCCGCGCATCGTCCGGTACCGCGGCACGATGTCCTTCACGTAGCCGGTCAGCAGGTGCCCGTAGTGCGGCAGGCCGTTGGCGAACGGCGGGCCGTCGTAGAAGACGTATTCGGGTGCGCCGTCCCGGCGGGCGACGCTGGCCTGGAAGGTGTCGTCCGTGTCCCAGTAGTCGAGCACGTCGAGTTCGAGCTCCGGGAACTTGGGAGCCCCGGCTGCCGGCTTCGGATATGCGGTCACTGTGGTGCGTAGTCTCCTGTGCCTCACTGGCACGGGGACGACGTCGCGCCGGTGCGCGAGCGCCGCGGTACCACCCCGCTTGCGCACAGTGCTGTGCGCCGCTCAACTGCGGGCGATGACGGGCCCACCCGTTCGGTTCTACTGGGCTGGATCAGCTGTTCTTCCGAAGGCTCCCCGGTGATGGCCGGATCGACGCCGTTCAACGGGCAGTCTACTAGCCCGTGCTGGGGGTGAATGTGTAGGTCTCGCCGTGCGCGAGGTAGACGAACTCGGTGCTCGCCGCCGAGTTCTCGGCGGCTTTCCTGAAGTCCTCGAGTCCCGACCGGAACACCGAGAAGTCGTTGTAGTGGATCGGGATGGCGGTGCGGGGTTTTGTGATCTCGACGGCCCCCACCGCCTGCTCACCGGTCATCGTGACGACGGTGACGAGGAACGTCGTGCCGCCGGTGTGGATCAGGCCGAGGTCGATGCCGGGATAACGCCGAGGAATCTCTTCGAGGCTGTCGACGAGCATCGTGTCGCCGGTGATGTAGAGCCGGTAAAGGCGATCGTCGTTGCGGCAGAAGTCGAGCATGTGGCCGTTGACGGGCATCAGCAACTCGTCGACGGGTTCGTCGGTCGCATGCTTGCCCGGCATCGCCGTGATCGTCACGCTCGACTCGCCCTTACGGACCACCAGCGATTCCCAGGTGTCGAGGGGGTGTCCCCGCTCGAAGCCCAGTGCGCTGAGCTTCGCCACAGCGTCGGCCGTCGAGACGATGGGCAGGTTCTTGTCGAGTTCCTCCGCGGCCACGTCGTCGAAATGGTCGCCGTGGTAGTGCGAGAGCACCACCAGATCCACCGGCGGCAAGTCAGCGATCTGGCAGGCCGGCTCGACCTCGCGCCTGGCCCAGATGCCATGGCCAAGATCGACGTGTTCGCCCTTGTGCAAGAAGGCGGGATCGGTCAGGATCGTCAATCCGCCGAAGCGGATCAGGACAGTCGCGTTGCCGATGAAATAGACACCGCCCTCATCAAAATTCGCCGTCTCGGCAGCGGTCAATTCCAGGGAGGCCATGGTGTCAACTCCTTCGGTGACAGTTCCTATGGCTTAGAACGCGCGGCGTCGCGTTAATCGTTGCGGGTGCACAGCCGGCGTGCGGCCTCCACCGCGGCGGCGCGGCGCTCGGCGAGCGTGTCACCGGCCCGCTGTTCGCCCACGATGCTGCTGACCACGGACGCACTGGCCGCCATCGATTGCACGATCTCGGTCAGCAGCGTCAGCAGGTCCATCGGATGCCAGCTCGGGTCGATGAGACCAGCCTGCTGGCCCCGACGCACCTCGGCGAGCTTGGCGCGGAACAACCGCCGGAGCAGGTGGTCGTCGGACAATCCCGAGGGTGCCTCCAGTTCGATCCAGCGCTGCAGCCGGGCCCCGCGCGGATCGGCGACGAAGTTGTCGAACAGCGCCTCCACGTAGCCAGGCACGTCTTCCGCCGTCAACGGGACGCGATAGGGCGCGTCCTCGATCCATTGCGCGACGACGGCCTCGAACAACTGCTCCTTGCTCGCGAAGTAGCTGTACAGCCGTTCCTTGCTCGCGCGGGCCGTGGCTGCGATCCGATTCAGCCGCGCGCCCGCGAACCCGTATTCGGTGAATTCGTCCTTGGCCGCGGCCAGGATGCGCTCGCGTGTTGCATGTCCGGCTGCCCGCATCGCGCTCACCAGACCAGCACAGGTTTGATGGCGCTGCCGGAACGCGAATCCGCGACGGCCTTTTCGATATCGACTGCGTCGTAGTGTCGCACGATCGCGTCCATTGGAAACCGGCCCTGCGCGTGCAGGGCGAGAAGCCGCGGGATGAACTCCGACGGATTCGCATCTCCCTCGACGCACCCGCGAATCACCTTGCCGTTCAACAACAGATCGACGACATCGATCGTCGTGTGCCGCGGGCCAAGTCCGACCACCACCAGGATCCCCCGCGCTTCGAGCGTGCTCAGCGCCGTTGCGACGACGTCAGGAAGTCCGGTGGTGTCGAGCGCGTGCGTGGCGCCCCTGACCACCGCCGCCACATCCTCGGACGTGGGGTCCACGGTTCGGCTCGCCCCGAGTTCGACGGCCTTCTCCCCGCGTGATGCCACCGGATCGACAACGATGACCGTTTCGACGCCGAGGGCTTTCGCTGCCATCACCGCGGCGAGGCCGACCCCGCCTGCGCCGAACACCACCAGCCGCGAATTCGGCTCGGGGCCAAGAACGTTCAGCACCGCGCCGGCGCCGGTCTGGAACCCGCAGCCGAGCGGAGCCGCGACGGTGAGATCGACGGAGGGGTCGACGACGACGACATTGTCGGCGGACGCCAGCGCGTACTGCGCGAAGCTGGACTGTCCGAAGAACGATCCGAAAAGCGGGGTTCCGTTCTGGGACAACGTCGCCGAGCCGTCCGGCCGACCGCCCGACGAATTGAGCATCGGGCTACGCGAACAGTAGGACCGATGACCGCCCCGGCATTGCGCGCACTCACCGCAGCTGCGATAGCTCAGCAGGACATGATCGCCTGGCGCGACCCCGGTCACCCGCTCCCCGACCGTCTCGACCACGCCCGCACCCTCGTGTCCGAGGACGGCGGGACGCGGAATCCGGGACTTGGAGCTCAGGTCGGTGTGGCACAGCCCGGTCGCGTGGATCCGGACAAGCACCTCATCCGGACGGGGCTCGTCGAGATCGACCGATTCGAGCGTGAACGGCGAATCCGGTGACCGACTGACCGCCGCGGTGATCTGCATCAGGCCCGTTCGAGCAGGAAATAGAGGTAGTTGCCGCTGGCCCGCTGCCGCTTGCCGTCCATGATGCCCATCAGCGTGTCGTCGTCGACCTTCTTGAAGTGGTCGAGGACGGGCTGGCCGTCGTACACCATTGTGGCGGTCACCTCGCCGCGGAACTCGACGTCCCACAGGCTCGCGCCGCCGAGGCTCAGCTCGTTGTTGGAGAACAGGTTTCCGTCGTCGTCGTAGCAGACGATGGGGTCGACGTCGTCGACGGTCTTGAAGACCTTTCCGAACCAGCGCGCCGCCTCCAACATGCCGTTCATCTTGTGCCCGGTGTGGAATTCGTCGCCTTTCCAGGTGCCGAGCAGATCGCCGGAGCGGACGGTCTCGAGCCCCGCCCAGATCTCGTCGAGCTCGGCGGTGCTCACGTTCTGTTGCCCCCGCAATTCGGCGAAGCGCCTGCGTGCCTTCTCGCTGTCCATGGCCGTCCCCTAGTTGTTGCCAGACCAGTTGGTTCGGAAACTAAAAGTTACTCCCAGACCAACTGGTTTGGCAACACCGGGGGTGCAGACCTATCGGCTCGGCGGCCGACCGTCAGGCGGCCAGCTAGCGACACCGTCCTCCAACGGCACCTCGAGGCTGTGCAATATCGACGCGATCATCCGCCACGCCCCGATCGCGGTGACCAACTCGATCAGCACCGCCGAATCGGCGCCCAGCTCCCGCTCGCACGCCGCCCACGTCTGCGCACTGACGGCGCCGTCGTGCACGACGTCGTCGGTGGCGGCCAGCACGGCGCGCTCGACCGCACCGAACCCGTCGTGGGTTGACCAGTCCCGCACGCCGAGCAGATCTTCGGCGGGCACACCCAGTCCGCACGCGACCCGCCAGTGCTGCGTCCACTCGTAGTCGCATGCGGTCAGCCAGCCGATGCGCATGATCACCAGCTCTCGCAGGCGCGGCGCCAGACGACCGTGCCACAGCATCGTCGCGAGCAGGTCGTTGATGGCGCGCGCGAGCGTCGGATGGTTCAAAAGCACTTGAAAGATTGACAATTCGGCCATGTAGTCGGGCACGCCTGCCTCGTCGGCGGCGGCCTTGGCCTCGTCGACCGGCAAGCGTGGGACACGAGCCTCGGTCAAGGCACCACCACCCCGTGTACGGGCGGGACGGCGTCACGCTCCCCCGCCATTACCACCATGTCTGGCATGAACCGCTGTGCGGCCCGCGGCCCGATCGTCTCGATGATTCCGACTGTCTCGTGGCCTGGCACCACGCGGACGAGGGCGTCGTCGTCACCGATGTCGGGTAGCGGGATCTCGCGGAGCACGAGTCGACGCGGCCGTTCCAACACCAACGCACTCGCCGACTCCGGCATAGCCGCACCCTAAACCGCGTAGCGTCGCGCCATGAGCGATCACACGTACCGAATCATCGAGATCGTCGGCAGCTCGCCCGACGGCATCGACGAGGCGATCAGCAACGCGATATCACGGGCATCGGAGACGATGCGTGGTCTGGACTGGTTCGAGGTGCAGTCGGTCCGCGGGCACCTTGAGGACGGCGCCATCGGGCATTACCAGGTCACACTGAAGGTTGGGTTCCGCCTGGAAGATGCCCGATGACGTCACACCGGAGCGGCGGCGTCTGAAGTCATCTCGAAGAGCGCCAGCGTGAACTGCTCGGAGAGCTCTTCGATCGTGTAGCGGTCGAGCCGGGTGCTGTCGTACCACCAGTCGAGGTGCAGCAGACCGGCGGTCCGATACACCCGCAGCTCGAGCGAGTAACCAAGGCCGGGCGGCGTCTCGTAAGACGGGTCGGTGCCTTCGGTCAGCAGGCCGATGTAGTTGAGGAAGACCTCCGACGACAGCGGGGCCGACGGTGCGGGCGTCGCGGTGAGCATGCGGTGCACATCGCGCAGCATTTCGGTGGGGCTTGCTTGCTCGCTGGTCGCGCACAGCAGCGGAATGGCGTGAAGCAGCCAACGCCGTTCACCGGTAACGTCTATCGCAACGACGCCGTCACCGATGGTGCGGGCAATGGTTCGGCCGAGCGCGGCAAGCAAGATCTCGTCGGGCGCCACCCCCAGCCAATCCGTTGCTCCGTCAACTTCCGCGGTCATCTCCTCGGAAGGGGGCGTGGACAGTTTCTCGAGGACCGGGGCGGTCCCTTCGGCAATGTCATGGTCGACGACCCGCAACGTGGGCATGGCCATCGTGTCGACCGGATACGTCATGTCGCTGGTCTCATCAGCTAAATACGGAGCAACCATGTGGCTAACATAACACCCGATTCCCAGAATTGGGAGAGTCATCCCAAAACTGTGACGCCTGTGTCAATAACGGCTAATTCATCCGATTTGCGAAGGGTGCTGCCCAAAGCCGGGATGAGGGTTTATCGTGTATGGATGCCACGGACCGATGAGAACGGTAGACAGCTCAAGGCGTTGCTCGACTATCTCCTCGACGGCGAGATCGATGCCAAGGACATCTACGACGCGCTCGGCACGTCCAGCAGTACCTATTACCGGCGAATCAAAGAAGCCGACTATCCGAACGCCGAAGAGCTTCGGCGAGTCGCCGATAGGTTCGGCCTCAGCTACCCCGACTTGCAGATCCAATTCGGCTTGATGAGTCGCCAAGAGGTGTGGAGCTACGTCGAATCGGCCCCATTCACCACGATGACGGCAGTGCAGGACGCCGTGCAGACCAAGCAGTCGACCCGCCCGCCGAAACTGTCCGAATTGAAGCCTAGAGCGGACGCTCCTCCTCTTTAAGCCGGACAGGCCGTACACTTTGCTGACAAGTTCAGTACGAAGGCGACTCCCATGGCTCTGGCAACTCTCATAGCGATCACCCTCGCGTGCATCGGGTGGAGTTTGTGGATCCGTCGTGTCACGTGGTCGTCTCGTTGGGAGTTCGCCGCGACCCTCAACATCGCTTTGCAGGGTGGCGCGGTTCTGCTGATGTCCCCGTGGGCCTCGGAGACGCTCGGCGTCGGGCTTCACGCGCTGACCGGCAAGTGGAATCTCGAGGACTACATCGGCCACGACCTCTATATCGTCGCCGCGTCCGCCGTGGTGTACAACGCGCTCGGCAGGCTTCAGGACGACCACTCGCTGCAGAGGTCGTTCAAGCAGTACGTCGAATACCCGGCGACCCTGTGCATCCCGCTGCTCCTTGTCACCTTCACGCTCGGTAACGGCGCGAAGATATACAAGGCCGACTTCTTCCAGGTGCCCACTGACTTCTGGCTGAACATCTACTGGCTGCTGCTCTGCGGCATGCTCATCTATCTGCTGACGTACGGCG
>DATJIX010000168.1:0-18805 GCA_035492865.1 Mycobacterium sp.
GGGCCGCTGCCAGTCGTCTGGAACCCCGATCTTCTGGCATGGGGCGTCTGGTGGGCTGACCAGTTCATACCAAGCCCGCTGACATAAAACTGGACCTACCCACGGCATAGCGATCCGAGTATCGCCAACCCACTGCGGATGTGCTCGCGGCCATCGGCGGACCGATCGTCGAAGCCGTGATCGCCGGCGCCGGCGTGTTCCGCTATGCCGACGACTCGGATTCGTTGTTCGGGGTGGCGCCGTGGCTGCCCGCGTCGTATTTCACGTTCGGCGTCGTAGTGGCGGTGCTCGCCGAGATCGCGGCCAAGGACCGCGAGCCGAGCGTCAGATCGTCTGCTTCCGGCACGCCAGCGCCGCGCTGACGAATGCGTCGCGGGCCGGGTTGTCGGTCGCCGCATCCCAGATCAGCGTGACCTGGCTGGGACCGATGTCCTGAATCGGGAGCACGCGAACATCCCGCCTGCGGTAATACGCTGAGGTCGAGCGCGGCAAAATCACGAAACCTGCTTGCGCCGCAACCAGTTCCAGCTTTTCTTCCACGGTGTGCGCCATCTCGCAGGCACGGCGGTGCTCAGGCGTGGCGATCGCGTACCACTCGGGCACCGTGGCGGGGTCCTGAAGCAGCCGCTTGGACGCGAGATCCGCAAGGCTCACCGAGCGCTGTTTGGCGAGGGGATCGGCGGCAGGCAACGCGACGACCCGCGGCTCTTCCAACAGTGGTGCAGTGCCAAGGCCATGGTGGTCGATCGGCTCGCGCGCGTAGACCACGTCGACCTCACCGCGGTGAATCACATCGACCTGGTCGGCCCACCCGACCTGTACGACGATGGCTCGACACGACGGATTGTCGGCCTCGAATGCTGCTGCCGCCGCGGTCGCCAACAGACCAGGCATCACGCCGACACTCACCGTCACCGTCGGATCAGTGACGCGAGACAGCCGGTGCTGCAACGCTTCCGCCTCGGAGAGCAAGAAGCGGGCGTCCTCCAGCAGCTGCTTGCCCGAGATGGTCAGCTGCGTTCCACGCGAATCGCGAATGAACAACTGCGCGCCGAGTTCGTCTTCGAACGACCGGATCTGACGTGACAGCACGGGCTGCGCGATGTGCAGGCGCTCGGCGGCACGGCCGAAGTTCAGTTCTTCGGCGACTGCCACGAAGTACCGGAGCTTTCGCAGGTCGAGGTCGGACGCGGCCATACCGTAAGGGTATCGCTGCGCGACGAAAAGGGTCTTGGACTGCGGCCACGGTCTGGCCCGACAGTGGAGGCATGAGCCTGAAGAACACCCGAGTCCTCGTCATCGGTGGCACCTCCGGCATCGGCCTTGGCGTCGCGTCCGCCGCGGCGGAACGAGGTGCGGTCCCGATCGTGGTCTCTCGCCAGCAGTCCAGCGTCGACCGCGCGCTGGCGCAGCTGCCTGAACACGCACTCGGCGCCACCGTCGATCTCACCGACTTGTCAGCAGTGGAGCGGCTGGCCGCCGACATCGGCGACATCGAACACCTCGTTTTCACCGCTGGCGAATCACTGGCACTGGCGCCGCTGACCGACCTCACCCCGGACGTCATCACCGGCTTCTTTAAGACCCGGTTCGTCGGTGCGCTGACCGCAGTGCGCGTGTTCGCGCCACGAATCACGGCGGGCGGGTCGATCACCCTGACCAGCGGCACCGCCGCCGAGCAACCTGGATTCGGCGCGCTGCCCGTCAGCATCTGCGGTGCCATGAACGCGCTGACGAAGGCGCTGGCGGTCGAGTTGGCGCCGATCCGCGTCAACGCCGTCGCGCCTGGCGTCGTGCGCACCCCGTTGTGGGATTCCTTCGACGAGGCGGCCCGACAGCACATGTACGAGCAGGCGGCGCAACAACTCCCACTCGGCCGGGTCGGCGAAGTCGCTGACACCGCGCTCGCCTACCTCTATTTCATGGAACAGGCCTACAGCACGGGCGTCGTGCTCACGGTCGACGGGGGGACTGTCCTCGTCTAGGGCAGCAGGCCCTTCAACTCCTCGACGAAACGCACAGACTCGCGGCGGTCACCCGAAAGCGGTTGCAGCAACAGGGTTGTCGCTCCGGCTTCCGCGTAGGCCGCGATGCGCTCCTTGACGAAGCCACGCGGGCCGACCAGCGAAACGTTGCGCACCAGCTCGTCGGGCACCGCCTCGGTGGCTTCGGTCTTCTTGCCGGCGAGATAGAGATCTTGAATGTGGTCGGCCACGTCACCGAAGCCGTAGCGGGTAGCCAGCTTGTGGTAGAAGTTCTGGCCGCGGGCGCCCATGCCGCCGATATAGAGGGCCAATTGCGGCTTGGCCCAAGCCAATCGGTCGTCGACGTCATCACCGATGGCCAGCGGAGCGCTCACCATCACATCCAGCGGGCCCAGTTCGGGATCGCGCTTGGCGAAGCCCGCGCGCAGCGACTCGCCCCACACGTCGTCGGACCTCTCCGGGTAGAAGAACACCGGCTGCCAGCCCTCGGCGATCTCGGCGGTGAGCTCGACGTTCTTCGGGCCCAGCGCGGCGATCGTGATCGGAATGCGGTCGCGGACGGGATGATTGATCAGCTGCAGCGGTTTGCCAAGGCCCGTGCCCTGGTCGGCAGGCAGCGGGATCCGGTAGTACTTCCCGTCATAGTTCACCCGTTCGCGGCGCCACACCTGCCTGCAGATCTCGACCACCTCGCGGGTGCGGCCCAGTGGCGCGTCGAACGGCACACCGTGGAAGCCCTCCATCACCTGCGGTCCCGACGTGCCGATGCCCAGCCGGAAGCGGCCGTCGGACACGTAGTCGAGCCCCGCTGCCGTCATCGCCAGCAGCGACGGAGTGCGGATGTAGATCGGGACCACGCCGGTGCCCAATTCGATCCGTGAGGTCTTGGCGGCCAGAAAGCCGAGCTGGCTGATCGCGTCGTACGAGTAGGCCTCGGCCACCAGGGCGATGTCGATGCCGATCTTCTCCAGTTCGACGACGTCTTCGACGGCTTCGCGGAAGCCGCCGGCATAGCCGAGAAAAATCCCTGTCCGCATCACCGTTTTATACACCCAACCGGTTGGTTGGCTCCCTTCAGGGTTTCAGAAGCGCGACGACTTTGTCTTCCAAGTCGACCGGATCGTCGGAGAAAGGATCGACCGCAGGCGCCTTCGGCAGGTCTATCTCGCGGTCGGCGAATTCGGCATAGTCCTTGTCGCCGGTCAGGGTGTACAGCAGATAGCCGGTCAGCAGCGCCCGCACCACCTTCTGCGTGCTGCGATCGGCGCCGGGCAGTCCGACGACGCGGGCCAGCCGCCTGCCCTCGATCAGGCCGCCGGCCTTGGCCTTGTCGACACTGCGCAGCGTTGCGCCTCTCCACACTCGCGCCAGCTCAACGGCGTTGGAGCGCAACGTCA
This sequence comes from Mycobacterium sp., assembly GCA_035492865.1. Lineage (GTDB taxonomy): Bacteria > Actinomycetota > Actinomycetes > Mycobacteriales > Mycobacteriaceae > Mycobacterium. The sequence goes on from DATJIX010000168.1 coordinate 3,383, forward strand.
TCGGGTCACCGGGGGCGGTCAGCACCAGGCCCGGCACCGGCAGCGTGGCTGCGGGCTGCTCAGCAGGCGGTTTGGTCAACGTCGGAAACAGGGCCGCGATCGCTTTTGGCTTGGCAGGCATCCCCGCGGCGGCGAACACGGCAGCGGATCCGCCGAATCCGTGTCCGACGACACCCAGTTTCGTCGGGTGCACGCTGATCTTTCCCGGGCCCAGTCGCACGCCCGCGATGATGTCCAGGGTGGTGCCCAGATCGAACGCCAGGTTGAGCACCGACGGCGCCACGCTGGTCTCCGTGTCGGGCGCGGCCGCCACGATGCCCCACGAGGCCAGATGCTCGAGCGTCCCCTCGTAGCGGTCCGCTCTGGCGAGCCAATCGTGAGCAAACGCCACAGCTGGCAGATTCAGCCCGGACTCCGGCGTGTAGACGATGCCGGGCTGCCCGGCGAAGGCCAGGTCACCGCGCAAAACGCGGTGCGGTCCGCGGCGGGTCAAAGCGGCGAAAAGCTTCTTCGTGCGGGCCACCATCGAACCGTAGCGCAGCAGGTGTGACCCAGCTCTTGCACTACCCTGAATGGCTATGTGCGGAATCGTCGGATACGTCGGGCAGCGTCCTGCCTGTGACATCGTCGTCGACGCACTGCGCCGCATGGAGTACCGCGGTTACGACTCGTCGGGGGTTGCGCTGATCGACGGGCGCGGTGGGCTGACAGTCCGCCGGAAAGCCGGTCGGCTGGCCAACCTGGAGGGGGCGCTCGCCGAGTCCGACGCCGCCAGCCTCGGCGGCAGCACCGGTCTCGGCCACACCCGGTGGGCCACCCACGGCAGGCCGACGGACCGCAACGCCCACCCGCACCGCGACGCCGCAGGCAAGATCGCCGTCGTCCACAACGGGATCATCGAGAATTACGCGCCGCTGCGTGCCGAGTTGGAAGCCGCCGGCGTCGAGTTCGCCAGCGACACCGACACCGAGGTCGCCGTCCACCTGGTTTCGCGCGAGTACCACCACGGCGAGGCCGCAGGCGACTTCGCGGCCTCCGTGCTCGCGGTGCTGCGCAGGCTCGAAGGCCACTTCACGTTGGTGTTCGCCAACGCCGACGAGCCGGGCATGATCGTCGCCGCCCGCCGATCCACGCCGCTGGTTGTCGGGGTCGGCGACGGCGAGATGTTCATCGGCTCCGACGTTGCCGCGTTCATCGAGCACACCCGCGACGCGGTCGAGCTCGGCCAGGACCAGGCGGTGGTGATCACCGCCGACGGCTACCGCATCGTGAACTTCGACGGCGATGACGATGCCGCGAATGCCCGCCCCTTCCATATCGATTGGGATCTGGCGGCCGCCGAAAAGGGTGGCTACGAGTACTTCATGCTCAAGGAGATCGCCGAGCAGCCCGGTGCCGTCGCGGACACCCTGATCGGCCACTTCGCCGACGGCCGCATCGTGCTCGACGAGCAGCGGCTTTCGGATCAGGAACTGCGCGAGATCGACAAGGTCTTCGTGGTGGCCTGTGGCACGGCCTACCACTCGGGGCTGCTCGCCAAGTACGCGATCGAGCACTGGACGCGGTTGCCTGTCGAGGTCGAGCTCGCCAGCGAGTTCCGTTACCGCGACCCGGTTTTGGATAGCCACACACTCGTCGTCGCGATCTCGCAGTCCGGCGAGACCGCCGACACACTGGAGGCGGTGCGACACGCCAAGGAGCAGAAGGCCAAGGTGCTGGCCATCTGCAATACGAACGGCAGCCAGATCCCGCGGGAGTGCGACGCGGTGCTCTACACCCGCGCGGGACCTGAGATCGGCGTCGCGTCGACAAAGACCTTCCTCGCCCAGATCGCTGCCAATTACCTTGTCGGGCTTGCCCTTGCGCAAGCCCGCGGGACCAAATACCCCGACGAGGTGGAGCGCGAGTACCGCGATCTGGAGGCCATGCCCGAGCTCGTCGCGCGGGTGCTGGAGACGGCAGAGCCCGTCGCCGCGCTGGCGCAGCGGTTCGCGCAGTCATCGATGGTGCTGTTCCTCGGCCGCCACGTCGGCTACCCAGTAGCCCTCGAAGGGGCGCTCAAGCTCAAGGAATTGGCGTACATGCACGCCGAGGGCTTCGCCGCAGGCGAGCTCAAGCATGGCCCGATCGCGCTGATCGAAGACGGCGTGCCGGTGATCGTCGTGATGCCGTCACCCAAGAACGCGCCGACGCTGCACGCCAAGCTGCTGTCGAACATCCGGGAGATCCAGGCTCGCGGCGCCATCACCGTCGTCATCGCCGAAGAGGGCGACGACACTGTGCGCCCCTACGCCGATCACTTGATCGAAATTCCGGCGGTGTCAACGCTTTTCCAGCCGCTGCTGTCGACGATCCCCCTGCAGATCTTCGCCGCAGGTGTCGCGCGCGCCCGAGGCTACGACGTGGACAAGCCCCGCAACCTGGCGAAGTCCGTCACCGTCGAATAGTGCCGCGCCACAACGTCGGACACTTCAAGGACGACCGGGCGCGCACGCATTACATGAGCGTCTACCAGAGCGCCATGGCCGGGCTGCCGCGTATCAGCGAGTCGATCGATGTGCCGACGTCGTTCGGTACCGTGCGCGCGTACCGGTTCGACGGCCCAACGTCGGATCCGCCGGTTGTGGTGCTTCCGGGCCGCAACGCGTCTACGCCGATGTGGCGGGGCAACATCCCGGCCTTGCTCGAACATCGCACCGTCATCACGATCGATCTGCTCGGCGAGGCCGGGATGTCCGTGCAGAACAAGCCCATCACCGGTCCCGACGACGAGGCGCACTGGCTTGACGATGTCCTTATCGGCCTCGGGCTGGAAAGCGCGCATGTGATGGGGGTGTCGATCGGCGGCTGGACGGCGGTCAACTACGCCGTCCGGCGCCCGGGCCGCGCCGCGTCGCTGGTCCTGCTTGACCCGGTGTTCACCTTCGCCCCGATGCCGATCAAGTCGATGGTGATCTCGGCAGGAATGTTCCTCCCGTTGCCTGATTCCGTGCAGCGCAGAGTGTTCAGCTGGATCGGCGGGGGAGCCGACGTCGATGCCTCGATGCCTGAGACCGCGCTGATCTCCGCCGGCGCCAACGACTATGCCTTGCGCAAGCCGGTGCCGAAGTTGTTCACCGACGACCAATTGCGGTCACTCGACATACCGGTGCTGGCGCTGATCGCAGGCCGAAGCGTCATGCTCGACGCCGCCACTGCGGCGTCACGGGCGCGAAACCTCTTGCCGCGCGCGCAAGTAGAGCTGTGGCCAGAGGCGTCACACGCCATCAACGGCGAATACCCCGCCGAGATCGCCGCGACGGCGGCTGCGTTCTGGGACAAGGTCGATGGGAACTGAGTAGCTAGTCAGGTGGCTCGCCGCGCAGTACTCGGCCAGCCAAGTCGCGAGTGCCTTCGTCGGGGTCCGTGGCGGCAGCCGCCTCGATCAGCCCGTGGACTTCCGGCGGCCACGACTCGGCGGGCCACTGCTGGAACGCCTTCAAAGCCGAGTTGCGGTTTCTCGTCACGGGACTCTGAAGCCCGACGATGAGCAGATCCCCACCGATGCCGGGATGATTGCGGAGGGCCTCGATACTCTGCCCTAACGCGCGATGAGGCAACCATTCCGGCCCCATACCCAGTTCCGTTGCCGGGCCGCTCGCGATCTCGATGAGCGGCAGCCGAGTTCTGGCCAGTTCGGTCAGCCGCATTGCCCGATCGGTGTCCGCGTTCTGCCAGGCGTCGAACCAGTCAAACCCGAGAGGGTTCCGGTCAAGCTGCCGGAACGTCGCCTCGAAGGTGTCGATACCGAGGTCGTGTGCGACGGTGCGCGCGTTCCAGAAGTCGCTGTCGCCGGTGTCCGACTCGAGCATCCCGGACACGCGGTCGCGCCAGTGCGATTGTCCGAGGATCTGGCGGCACACGGCATCGAATGCGTCACGGCGGCCGACGCTCCACCCGGGCAGGTCGACCGCCCAGCGTTCGTCTGCACCGACGAAATCGCGGATCGCCGCCACCGCAAGGTAGTCATCGAGTGACTCGGCGCGCGACTGCATGAGCGTCAGGTAGCGCTCGGTGGCGTCGGCGCCGTCGGCGTAGTTGCGTATGTCCTCGGTAGGGCCGCCTCGGATCAATGCGGACAAGATCTCGCCCGCAGCGGTCAGCAGCTGGCGATCGACTGGCTCCTGCCCAAGTGCGGCGAGCAACCCGCCGGTTTCGGCCGCGATGAGAGCCGTGTACTCGTACATGATCGAGTTGCGGTAACCCTCGCGGAGCAACCAAGAACGGATCTGTGGGTCCTCCGTGTTGCGCAGCCGCTCGACGCAGTGGATCCGACCCCAACCGTCGACGGACGCGGCGAGCGCGCGCAGTTCGGAGTCCGGTTTGGCAAGTCCATTTCGCAGCGCGGTCGCGGCGAAGAGGGTGAACTCGTTGTGGGCCCCGAGCGTCTGAACGACGTCGATATGTGCATCGAGTCCTGCGATCCCCAACAGGGCCAAGCCCATCTTCACCGGCTCTCGGTGGGGCGACGAGCCGGCCAGCCAGAGTCCGACCCGGCGGACCGCTGCGGCGTCGGCCTTGGTGCGGATCAGCTCCTCCAGCACGTGGTCGACGATGCCAAGAACGGATGCGTCGACGAGGGCGTTTTCGATCGCGCGCAGGCGCCGACGGGTCTGCCGTTTGAAGGCCTTGGCCAGCAATTCGGCGACCCGTGGGGCTCGGCCATCATCGTCGGGTACCGCATGATGGCCCATGACGCCGTCCAACGCCCCAGGCGCCCAACGCAACCCGCTATCAGAGGGGGGCGGCTCGTCGGGCAGCTGGAGGTCTTCGGAGACTAGCCTGCCTGCGGCATCGAGGTGCCGTCGGATGTAGGAGAGCAGCGGCTCGCTGGTCACGGCGGGACCATACCAGCACTGCGACTTGGAATGCGCATGATTCAACCACCCACGCTGAAATGCGTTACAACGAATCGGCCTGTCGCCCAGATGTTTCAGTGTCATGGTGACACCATGACGAGGTGTCTCTCACCGAGATCATCGATGGCATCGGCTCGACTATCGATGCCATCGGTGTCGCCGTCATTGCGGGCGGCGCGGTAGTCGCCGTCATTCTGACGATTGCAAAGGCCCGCCAGGAGGACGGTGGAGCCTACGAGTTCTTCCGGCGACGCCTGGGCCGGGCAATCCTGCTCGGCCTCGAATTCCTGGTGGCCGCAGACATCATCCGTACCGTCGCCGTGACACCCACCGCCGAAAGCGTCGCGGTGTTGGGCGGCATCGTGCTGATCCGCACCTTCCTCAGCTTCTCCCTGCAGCTGGAAGTGACGGGCGCCTGGCCGTGGCAACAGCGCTCCGTCGCCGCCGCCGACAAGACGCAGGGCCGTTCAGCCGGCTAGATGCCGCTCCAGGAACGGCCGGATCAGCGCCACGACCTCGCTCAGCCTGCTCTCCAGCAGGAAGTGGCCGCCGTCGAGCAGGTTGATCTCGGCTGCCGGCAGATCACGCGCGAACGCCAATGCGCCGTCGGGTCCGAAGATCTGATCGTTGCGACCCCACACGGCCAGCAGGGGCACCTGCGAGGTCCGGAAGTATTCGTGCACGGTCGGGTACAACTCGACGTTCGAGCTGTAATCCGCGAAGAGCTCGAGCTGTGCGGCCACCCGCTCCTGGCTGCTCGCCACCGCTGAGAGCGCGCTAGTCCAGGCATCGGGGTCGACCACCGACGGGTCCGAAACACCATGAGTGAATTGCCATTTCACGCCCTCTGGGCTGATGAACTCCAGCAGTGGCGCGGCGTTGGCCTCGGAACGCTCGCGGCCGTATGCGAACAGCGGCTCCATCACGTCGCCCACGAATCCCTCGACGTAGGCGTTGCCGTTCTGGCTGATGATCGCGGCGATGCGCTCGGGATGGCGCAGCGCGAGCCGCCAGCCCACCGGGGCGCCGTAGTCCTGGACGAAAATCGCATACCGCTGCAGGCCGAGGTGGTCCAGCAGCGCGTCGACATGGTCGGCGAGGGTGTCGAACGTGTACTTGAAGTCGTCGACATCCGGCACGTCGGAGTGGCCGAAGCCGGGATAGTCGGGGGCGATGACGTGGTACTGGTCGGCGAGCGCGGGGATCAGATTGCGGTACTGGTTTGAGCTGTTCGGAGTGCCGTGCAGCAAGACAACGGCCGGCGCGGCTGGTGAGCCTGCTTCGCGGTAGAAGATCTGGCGACCAGCGATCTCGGCGAAGCGATGATGAGTGACCATGTCTAACCCCTTTTGCGATTTATAACGGTTAGGTGCAGTCAACTCTTTTTGCTCTAACCTGTCAAGAGTTCTATGATGGTTAGCATGTCTTCCACAGTGGATTGGCAGGCAGTGCTGTTGGATCTGCTCAACACCACCCCGGTGGTCGACGGGCAGATGGTCGATCGGCTCGACGGGCGGTGGCTCCGTACGCACGGCGGCCCCAAGGATGTCGGTGCCGTCCAGGTCCTGCGCGATGACCTGCAACGCGTCGTGCGGATGGAAGCCGACGCGTCCGTCCTGCGGAACTACCTGACCGATGCGCGGCAGGTGCCCGACATCGGGCCCGACGGCGTCGCGTGGTCCCTCGACGCGGACTGGCCTGCGAGCGTCGTGCTTGCCTGGGGCGAACTGGAGCGGGACATGCCGGGCCGGTTGCGGCCGTGTGCAAACGAGGAGTGCCGGTTGTTCCTCATCGACCGTTCGCGCGCCGGGACCGCCCGCTGGTGCTCGATGAGCGGTTGCGGCAATCGGATGAAGGCGCGCCGCCACTACAGCCGAACCCGCGAAGGCTGAAACCTCGCTGTCAATGTCGCGGGCATGGAATCCTGGCTGGAATGCGGCACTATTACACCGCCGATGAGATCCGCGAAGCCGAAGCGCCACTGCTGGCTGCGCTGCCAGAGGGTGGCCTCATGCGGCGTGCCGCATTTGGACTGGCCGCCGCGATTGCGCGCGAACTGATCCTGTTGACCGGCGGTATCGCGGGGCGCCGGATCTGTGCGGTCGTCGGTTCCGGAGACAACGGAGGGGACGCGCTGTGGGCGGCGACGTTCCTTCGCCGCCGCGGCGCAGGCGCCACAGCCGTGCTCCTCAATCCGGAACGCGCACACAAGGCGGCGCTGGCCGCGTTCACCCGCGCAGGCGGCGCACTGGTGGAAAGCGTCCCGCCGGCAACCGATCTGGTGATCGACGGGGTGGTCGGCATCTCCGGATCCGGTCCGTTGCGGCCCAACGCAGCCGACGTGTTCGCCGACGTCACCGCTCCGGTCGTCGCCGTTGATAGTCCAAGCGGCATCGATGTGCAGACCGGCGCCGCAGCGGGTCCGCATGTGCACGCCGCGCTGACCGTGACCTTCGGCGGCCTGAAACCCGTTCACGCGCTTGGTGATTGCGGGCGGGTCGAGCTTGTCGACATCGGCCTCGACCTGCCATCCACCGACCTGCTCGGCTTCGACGCCGCCGACGTCGCCGCGCGCTGGCCGGTGCCGGGGCCGACGGACGACAAGTACACACAGGGCGTCACCGGCGTCCTGGCCGGCTCGGCAACCTATCCCGGCGCAGCGGTGCTGTGTACAGGAGCCGCTGTCGCCGCCACTTCCGGCATGGTCCGCTATGCGGGAAGCGCTGGCCCGCAGGTGCTTTCACACTGGCCCGAAGTCATCGCCGCGCCAAGCCCGCAGGCGGCGGGTCGAGTCCAGGCCTGGGTGGTCGGTCCAGGACTGGGCACCGACGAGAGCGCGGCGGCGGAGTTGTCGTTCGCGTTGGCGACAGATCTGCCCGTGATCGTGGACGCCGATGCACTGACGATCCTCGCCGCACACCCCGATCTCGTCGCCGGCCGCGCCGCGACGACCGTATTGACCCCGCACGCAGGGGAATTCGCGCGTTTGGCCGGTGCTCCACCTGGCGACGACCGCGTCGCCGCCACCCGCAAGCTGGCGGATCGGCTGGGTGTCACCGTGCTGTTGAAGGGCAACGTGACGATCGTCGCCGAACCCGGGGGACCGGTCTACCTCAATCCGGCGGGCCAATCATGGGCAGCCACCGCGGGATCGGGCGACGTGCTGTCGGGCATCATCGGCGCGCTGCTGGCCGCCGGGCTGTCTGCCGGTGAGGCGGCTGCCGCGGCCGCCTTCGTGCACGCCCGCGCCGCCAACCTGTCGGCCGCCGATCCGGGGCCGCGCCCGGCGCCGACGTCCGCGTCGCGCATCCTCGCCCACGTTCGTGCCGCCATCGCTTCCCTGTAACGAAAGGACTCACCATGCCGCACAAGGCTCCTCGCGTCCCCCAGATCGCACCCGCTTACACCGGGCGACTGGCGATGGCTCCGGTTCCCTCCCTGCGCCTACCCGATGAATGTATGGATGGTGACAACGCCTACCGCTTCATCCATGACGAACTGATGCTCGACGGCAGCAGCCGGCTGAACCTCGCGACGTTCGTCACCACGTGGATGGATCCGCAGGCCGAGAAGCTGATGGCCGAGACCTTCGACAAGAACATGATCGACAAGGACGAATACCCGGCCACCGCCGCGATCGAGCAGCGCTGCGTCTGCATGGTGGCCGACCTGTTCCACGCCGAGGATCTGCGCGACGACGATCCGTCGAGCGCGGTCGGGGTGTCGACGATCGGGTCGTCCGAGGCGGTGATGCTGGCCGGCCTCGCGCTGAAGTGGCGCTGGCGCGAAAAGGTCGGCAAGGACTGGAAGGGCCGCACACCGAACCTGGTGATGGGCTCCAACGTCCAGGTGGTTTGGGAGAAGTTCTGCCGCTACTTCGACGTCGAGCCGCGCTATCTGCCGATGGCCGAGGGTCGCTACGTGATCACGCCCGAGCAGGTGCTCGACAACATCGACGAGGACACCATCGGCGTGGTCGGCATCCTCGGCACCACGTTCACCGGCGAACTGGAGCCGATCGCGGAGATCTGCGCGGCGCTGGACAAACTGGCGGCGAGCGGCGGGTTGGACATCCCGGTTCACGTCGACGCGGCCAGCGGTGGCTTCGTGGTGCCGTTTCTGCACCCGGATCTGGAGTGGGACTTCCGGTTGCCGCGTGTGGTGTCGATCAACGTCAGCGGGCACAAGTACGGCCTGACCTACCCCGGCATCGGTTTCGTGGTGTGGCGCAGCAAGGAGTATCTGCCCGAGGATCTCGTGTTCCGCGTCAACTACCTCGGCGGCGATATGCCGACGTTCACGCTCAACTTCTCCCGGCCGGGCAACCAGGTGGTCGGGCAGTACTACAACTTCCTGCGGCTCGGCCGCGCCGGCTACAGCCAGGTGATGCAGTGCCTGTCGACGACCGCCCGGTGGTTGGGCGACGCACTGCGTGAAAGCCAGCACTTCGAGGTGGTGGCCGACGGCTCAGCGATCCCGGTGGTCAGCTTCCGGCTGAAGGGTGATCCCGGCTACACCGAGTTCGACGTGTCGCATGCGCTGCGTTCCTACGGCTGGCAGGTGCCCGCGTACACCATGCCGGAGGATGCGACGGACATCACGATGCTTCGCGTCGTGGTGCGCGAGGGCTTCTCCGCCGACCTGGCCAGGGTCCTTCGAGACGACACCCTCGACGCGTTGGGCCACCTCGACGAGCTGAAGCCCGGCGGCCACTTCGACGAGATACAGCCCTTCGCGCACTGAGCCAGCCAGCAACCCATGCCGAGGTTCTGGGACAATCGGCATGACCATGCAAACGACTGAGCTTTCGCTGACCCCCACCCCAGCCGCCGAGGCGGTGGTAGACCTCGACGCGATCGCCGACAACGTGCGGCTGCTGCGCGAACACGCCGGGTCGGCGCAGGTGATGGCCGTCGTCAAGGCAGACGGGTACGGGCACGGCGCTGTCCAGGTCGGGCGTGCGGCCCTCGCCGCGGGCGCGGCCGAACTCGGCGTGGCCACCATCGACGAGGCGCTGGCCCTGCGCAGCGAGGGGATCTCCAGCCCGGTGCTGGCGTGGCTGCACCCGCCTGGCGCCGACTTCGGCCCCGCGTTGCAGGCCGACATCCAGATCGCGGTGTCGTCGCTGCGCCAACTCGGCGAGCTTCTCGACGCCGTCGAACGAACCGGCCGGACGGCGACCGTCACCCTCAAGGTCGACACCGGGCTGAGCCGCAACGGCGTGAGCGCCGCCGAATACCCGCAGATGCTGCCCGCGCTGCGGCGCGCGCAATCAGACGGGGCGCTTCGGCTGCGTGGCATCATGTCGCACCTGGTGCACGGCGACGACCCGGCCAACCAGTTCAATGACCTGCAGGCGCAACGACTCACCGACATGGTGGCCCAGGCCAAGGAGCAGTCGGTCAGCTTCGAGATCGTGCATCTGTGCAATTCACCCGCCGCGATGACCCGCCCCGACCTGGCCTTCGACATGGTGCGGCCGGGCATTGCGGTGTACGGACAGACCCCCATACCCGAGCGCGGTGACATGGGTCTGCGCCCTGCGATGACGCTGAAATGCCCTGTCGCACTGGTCCGGTCGGTGCGCGCAGGCGACGGAGTGTCGTACGGTCACACCTGGATCGCCGAGCGCGACACCAACCTGGCGCTGCTGCCGGTCGGTTACGCCGACGGCGTTTTCCGGATGTTGAGCGGTCGCATCGACGTGCTGATCAACGGCAGACCCCGGCGCAGCGTCGGTCGCATCTGCATGGACCAGTTCGTCGTCGACCTCGGGCCGGGAGAGCTCGATGTGGCCGAGGGTGACGACGCCATCCTGTTCGGCCCCGGCACGCAGGGCGAGTCGACTGCGCAGGACTGGGCCGATCTGCTCGGCACCATCAATTACGAGGTGGTCACCAGCCCACGCGGCAGGATCACCCGCACTTATCGTGGAGCGACAGGTCAAAGTCGTTGAGTGACAACGAGATTGTTCGGCCACGTGGCCGAAGGTCCAGCGCGCCCTGGCTGGCGGGCGCCGCCGGGCTGACGGCGGTCGGCAGCGCCGCAGGGGTATCGGTCGCCAGGTCGCTGCGCCGCCGCGTGACCACCGACGATCCCTACGAGGGCGAGGACTTCGAACTTCTCGACGCTGACCGGAGCCACATCGTCACCACGCCCGACGGAGTGGATCTCGCCGTGCGCGAGGTCGGTCCCGAGGATGCGTCCCTGACCGTGGTGTTCGCCCACGGCTTCTGTCTTCGGATGGGCGCCTTCTACTTTCAGCGGACACGGCTTGCCGCGCAGTGGGGGCCACAGGTCCGGATGGTGTTCTACGACCAGCGGGGCCACGGCCACTCGGGCCAAGCGGAACCGGAGACATACACCGTCGAACAGCTGGGTCAGGATCTGGAAACCGTGCTCGCCGTGATGGCGCCGCGCGGTCCCGTCGTGCTCGTCGGGCACTCGATGGGCGGCATGACGGTGCTGTCCCACGCCCGGCAATTCCCCCGCCGCTACCCGACTCGTATCGTCGGCGCGGCCATCATCGCCTCTGCCGCCGAAGGGGTTTCGCGATCACCACTCGGTGAGATCCTGAAGAATCCCGCGCTCGAGGCGGCAAGATTCGCCGTCCGCTACGCTCCGAAGACGGTGCACCGCACCCGCGGCGCCGCCAAGTCGGTGATCGCCCCGATCCTGCGGGCAGCGTCCTACGGTGACGAGAAGATCAGCCCGAGCGTCGTCGCGTTCTCCGAACGGATGATGCACGACACCCCCATCGCGACACTGGTGGAATTCCTGCATGCGCTGGAGGTACACGATGAGGCCGCGGCGCTGCCCACGTTGGCGAAGGTGCCGACGTTGATCGCCTGCGGCGACCGCGACCTGCTCACCCCGATGGAACACTCGCAGAGCATGGCCGCCGCGCTGCCCAAGTCCGAACTGGTGATCGTCGGTGGCGCAGGGCATCTGGTGCAGCTCGAGCAGCCGGAAGCCATCGACGACGGTCTGGTCCGACTGGTCGAGCGCGCCACGCCGTCCAAGCTGGTGGCACTCACGCGTCGGGTGCGCGAACGGGTACGCAACCGTGACTGAACGCAATTCCGGCACCGCGGAGCTCACCACCGCCGACGACACCATCGCGCTGGGCGCACAACTCGGCAAGCAGTTGCGCGCCGGTGATGTGGTGGTGCTGTCGGGCCCGCTGGGGGCGGGCAAGACGGTGCTGGCCAAGGGAATCGCCAAGGCGCTGAACGTGGAGGGTCCGGTCATCTCGCCGACCTTCGTGCTGGCCCGTGTGCATCGCGCGCGCGTGGCCGAAGACCCGGCGATGATCCACGTCGACCTGTACCGGCTGCTCGACCACGGGTCGGTCGATCTGCTCGCCGAACTGGACTCGCTGGACCTCGACACCGACCTCGACGATGCCGTCGTCGTCGTGGAGTGGGGCGAGGGCCTCGCTGAACGACTGTCCGACAGCCATCTCGACATCCGGCTCGAACGCGGGACCAACACGGAAGCGCGGACCGCGATCTGGCAGTGGAGCCGACCATGAGCACGGTACTGGCCATCGACACCGCGACACCCGCGGTCACCGCAGGTGTGGTCCGGCTGGACGGCATCGAACTGCTTGCCGAACGGGTCACCGTCGATCCCCGCGCGCACGCCGAGCAACTCACGCCGAACGTGCTCGGCGCACTGGCCGATGCCGGCCTGACTGTCGATGACCTGACCGCTGTTGTGGTCGGTTGCGGGCCAGGCCCTTTCACCGGATTACGGGTCGGGATGGCGACGGCGGCGGCGTACGGTCACGCGCTCGGCATTCCGGTACACGGCGTCTGCAGTCTCGACGCCATCGGCATCGACACAACGGGGGACGCGCTCGTGGTCACCGACGCCCGTCGCCGCGAGGTGTATTGGGCGCGCTACCGCGACGGTGTCCGCGTCGACGGGCCGAACGTCAACGCACCGGCGGATGTGCCCGGCGCTGCCGAGGCCTTGGCACGTCCGCCGGTTTACCCGACGGTGACCGGGTTGGTCCGCTGCGTTGTGGACTGGTCGGCCGAGCCCGCGCCGTTGATCCCGCTGTATCTGCGACGTCCCGACGCCAAGCCGTCGGTGGTGACGCGATGACGGTGGTGTACGACTCGCTGACCCGCAACGACGCAGCCCGGTGCGCGGAGTTGGAAGCTCAGCTGTTCGAGGGCGACGATCCGTGGCCGGCGCGGGCTTTCATCGCCGAGCTGGAGGCCAAACACATCCGATACGTGGCCGCGCGCTCCGACGACAAGCTCATCGGCTACGCAGGCATCTCCCGGCTCGGACGGAAGAAGCCGTTCGAGTACGAGATCCACACCATCGGGGTGGATCCCGCGTACCAGGGGCAGGGCATCGGCAGGCGGATGATGACGGATCTGCTCGACTACGCTTCCGGCGGAACGGTTTTCCTCGAGGTGCGCACCGACAACGAAGCCGCGATCTCGCTGTACGAGAGCCTCGGCTTCGTCAACGTCGGCCTGCGCCGTCGGTACTACCGGGCCAGCGGCGCCGACGCCTACACCATGAGACGGGATCCGCAATGACGATCATCCTGGCCATCGAAAGCTCCTGTGACGAAACGGGTGTCGGCATCGCGCGCCTCGACGGCGACGGCGGCGTCACACTGCTCGCCGACGAGGTGGCGTCCAGCGTCGACGAACATGCGCGTTTCGGTGGCGTGGTCCCCGAGATCGCTTCGCGGGCTCACCTGGAGGCGTTGGGTCCCACCATGCGGCGCGCGCTCGAAACGGCGAACGTTGTGAAGCCGGATATCGTCGCCGCCACCATCGGTCCCGGGCTCGCCGGTGCGCTGTTGGTGGGAGTGGCTGCAGCCAAGGCATATTCGGCCGCGTGGCAGGTGCCGTTCTATGCCGTCAACCACCTCGGCGGTCACCTGGCCGCCGACGTGTACGACCACGGTCCGCTGCCGGAAAGCGTCGGCCTGCTGGTGTCGGGCGGGCACACCAATCTGCTGCACGTGCGGTCGCTTGGCGAACCGATCGTAGAACTCGGCAGCACTGTCGATGACGCTGCCGGCGAAGCCTACGACAAGATCGCACGGCTGCTCGGCCTCGGTTACCCCGGCGGCAGGGTGCTCGACGACCTGGCCAAGACCGGCAACCGGGACGCAATTGTCTTCCCGCGCGGGATGACCGGCCCTCGCGACGATCCGTACGCGTTCAGCTTCTCCGGACTCAAGACCGCCGTCGCCAGATACGTGGAGGCCAATCCTGACGCACCACAGGCCGACGTCGCGGCGGGCTTCCAGGAGGCGGTGGCCGACGTCCTCACTCTCAAGGCCGTCCGCGCCGCCAAGGAGCTCGACGTCGACACGCTTCTGATCGCCGGTGGCGTGGCGGCCAACTCGCGGCTGCGGGAACTCGCCGAGGAACGCTGCGCGGCCAACGGGCTGACGCTGCGGATCCCGCGGCCGCGGCTGTGCACCGACAACGGCGCGATGATCGCGTCGTTCGCCGCGCATCTGATCGCCGCCGGGGCCCCGCCGTCGCCCCTCGACGCGGCCAGTGATCCGGGCCTACCCGTCGTGAAAGGACAAGTGGCGTGACTGACGACAAACTCGCCATCACCGAGCTGCTCTACCGCTACGCGGAGCTGATCGATGCGGGAGACTTCGACGGCGTCGGGCAGCTGCTGTCCCGGTCGACGTTCGGCGGCGCCGCGTCCGGCTCGGTGTCGGGCGCCGAGAGCATCGCCAAGCTGTTCGCGATGACCACCCGGCGCTACCCGGACCACGGCAACACCCCGCGCACCCGACACCTGGTGCTCAATCCGATCGTCGAGCTGCGCGGCGACGGAACCGCGACCACCCGGTCCACGTTCTGCGTCGTGCAGGACACCGAGACGGTGCCGATCCAGCCAATCGTCGTCGGCCGCTATTACGACACGTTCGGCCACGACGACAGCGGTTGGTTTTTCACGGAGCGCACGGTGGAGATCCAGATGATCGGCGACGTCTCCGCTCATCTCATGGTGGATCCGCGCAGCTTCGGCTGATACTTGCTGCGTGCATTACGACCTGCGGCTGAGGCCAGAGCAACCCGCCACGCCCGCGCCAGACGCGTTCGCGGTCCATCGCAGGGAGGTTGCGCCGACCGACGGTCGCGACGGGCGCTGACCTGTTCAATCCGCTGGTGATCGCGTACTTCGGGGACCTGCGTGTTCGCCGTGAGCGTTAGGCAGTGGGGCGCCCTTGAGTGCTAGCACTCTCATGTATAGAGTGCTAGGTGGCAGGCGGCCAAACCCTGCTCCGGCACCCGCGACGACGGCGCGAGGGCACGGACGCATGCCGAACACCTGTAATGCTGGCATCCGGGGATTGGCTCCGGATCTAAACCCGAACTACTGGAGGGCTCCATCGTGGCGAGCGTGAACATCAAGCCACTCGAGGACAAGATCCTCGTACAGGCCAACGAGGCCGAGACCACGACCGCGTCCGGTCTGGTCATCCCCGACACCGCCAAGGAGAAGCCGCAGGAAGGCACCGTCG
>DATJIX010000169.1:0-6392 GCA_035492865.1 Mycobacterium sp.
GTAGCCGTCGTCGGATGTGTTGGCGCCGACGAAGTGCCACCACACCAGCACGGCGGCCACCACTCCGTCGAGCGGGGACAACGACCACCACCGAGAAGGCAGGAACCGTTTGACGCCGCGGCCGTCGGCGGTGTCGAGGACATGCAGGGCACCGAGCGCGATCACCGTCAGCGCGACACCGAAGATCATCGCCAGCATCTTCAGCAGCGTCGGGGAACTGCTGTAGCGGGAGTCGATCGTTGCGGAGAACTGCAGGCCCGGCGGCGCGGGGCCCGCCAGATCGGTGAAGACGCCGACGATCTGCGGCCGGAAGTCATAGCCGCTGCGTTCACCGCGCAACGGCTTGCCGGGATCATCCGCGTTGGGGCCCTGCACCAGGCCCACGAATTCACCGGTGACCTTGTCGGCGTGCGCGGTGAACGTGAGCTGTTTACAGGCGGGGCTGAGCACCTGGCTCAGTGGCGCGCTGACCACCGGGGTGTTGCGGACGATGACGAGCAGATCGTTGTTGACCCGTTCGATCAGCAGCCCGCGGTCGACAGCCTTGGGGGCCTGCTTGGGCACCGTGGACAGCAGCACCGTCTTGCCGGGGCCCGAGAGTCCCGCGGCCGCGCTGCACGGCACTGTGATGGTCAGGTCGGTGGCGACGTATCCGATCAGCGGGGCGTTGACGCTCTGCAGCGCGCCGTTCTGCGGCCAGTTGAGCTGCGCGGTGGTTTGCGTCACCGGCAGCAGCGGGGTGGCGATCGCCAGCGCCGCACCGAGCAGCCCGGCCACGATGGCGATGAGGCGCGCGGTGCGATGGTTGCCCGCAGCGGTCACGGGGCTTGATGGTAATTGGCCTGTTTGCGGCGCTGCTTCTTCCGGTGGGCAGGAGCGTAGCGACCCGGGTTTATCCTGCGCCATCACGGCTTCCTGATCGCCAACACGAACGGCCCGACGGTGGACACGTCGAAGCGGGGGTCGTCGAACAGCTTTTTGTCGAGGGTGACGTGATAGCGGCGCACGTTGGGCTGGTTCGGGTACACGTCCGAGGCCAGCCTCAGCGTGTAGGTGTCGTTGGCGCCGCGGCGCATCAGGAACACGGTCGGCGACTTCCACGGCAGTTTGTCCAGCGCAGCGACGAACTGGTCGGCGTTGCTCAGCGTGGCCCAGCCTTCAATGGCGGCCGCCCGCTGGTCGAACTGCGCAAGCGGGTTGGCGTAGTGCGACGTCAAACCCTGGAAGCCGTAGTACGGGTAGTAGGACAGGAAGCTGTAGTCGGCGGTCAGCACCACGGTTTCATCGCGCGGCAGCCCGGTGGTTTTGCCGATCTTGTCGTCGATCTCGCGGTAGTACTGCTCAGCGCCTGGTGGCCGCCGGTCGGCGCGCTGGCCGGTGCCGTCGGTGTCGGTGTAGGCGACGACGATGTCGGAGCGCAGCACGTCCGGAATGTCCTGGCTGAAGGTCAGCGCGCCGATGGCGCCCAGCGTCGCGGCCGCGGCGACGACGCGCCGCGAGTGCTCGGGCCTTACCCGGGCGGCCAGCGCGCGAGTGGCTTGGATGAATCCGAATGCGCCCGCCGCGGTCAACAGGATCGTCAATGTGGGCTGCAGCCGGAACGACAGCAGCGTGGTGCCCAGCAAGGTGGTCAGCATCGAAAGCAGCGACCACGCGTAGACGGCGAGCACCCCTATTGCGAGCGCGCCGGCGCGGGTCGAGCTGCGGGCGTAGACCACCAGCCAGAGCGTGCCAAGCATGCAGAGCGCACCGAGCAAGGTGAAGTGCAGCATCGGGAATTCGAGCTGCGCGCCCGCCGACGGCAGATAGTGCTGCGCGGTGCCCGAATCGGCGGGCTTGCCGTTTACCGCGGCGATCAGATACGGCCCCCAGCCGATCAGCCCGATCGCGGCCGCGATCACGGCGATCACCGCGAGCCGGAGCAACGGTTCGATTCGCCTGCGCGCCACCGCAAGCAACGCACCCATGATGGCCAGCGTGAAAGCCGCGTAGCCGAACAGCAGCGTATAGAACAGCGCGGTGACACCGAGGAAGACGCCGACGCCGATGACAGCAGCCCAGCCCCCGCTTCGGGTCGCGCCGCGCAGACCCGACCAGGCGAGCACGAACACCGGCGGCAGCAGCACCACGATGATCGCCGCGTACGGCTCGGTGGACGAGTAGGCAAGTGCGGCCGCAGCCGTAGCGGTCGACACGATCAACGCGTACTCGAAGCGAATCATGCTGGCCCACAGCACAAGAGCCAGCACCACGGCGATCGTGATGGAGATGATCGCCCACGGCTTGAACATTTCCCATGCGGGCGTGCCGGTCAGCGCTGCGAGTCTGCCGCCCAGCCAGAACCAGCCGGGCGGATAGAACGGCGGCAGACCGTAGTAGGTCATGTCGTGCGGGCCCGCGGTGTCGGCGAGCCGGGTCAGGTACTCGGTGCGGAACTGCTGATCGACCGAGATGCCGAACAGATACAGCTTGGTGGCGCCCAGCGGCATGGCGAGCGTGACGACTGCGAATGCCGACGAGAAGACCAGGGCAAGCGCGCGTGCC
Organism: Mycobacterium sp.; assembly: GCA_035492865.1. Taxonomy (GTDB): domain Bacteria; phylum Actinomycetota; class Actinomycetes; order Mycobacteriales; family Mycobacteriaceae; genus Mycobacterium. The sequence goes on from DATJIX010000169.1 coordinate 2,545, forward strand.
AGCACGCGGCGGCCGCGTCGCCAAACCCAGCCGCTCGCGAAGATGCCTGCCAGGCAGACAAATTGGCCCACCGTGGTCAGCGCATGCAGCTGATTCGACGAGTTGTAGGCAGGCCACTCCACGCGCGCAATCGCGGCCAGCGAGATCACCGCAACGACCACCGCCACGGCGACCGCCACCGCCATCTGGCCGAGGACGGCCAGCGCACCGCGCATCAGATGGGGAGCTTGCGGAAGATGGGCCGCGGTATGTGTCGCAACACCATCATCACGTACCTGAACGCCCCCGGCGCCCATACCAGTTCCTTGCCCTTGGCCGATGCCGTGACCGCCAACTCGGCGACGTACTCCTTGTCGACGGTGAACGGCGCTTCCTTGGTACCCGTGGCCTTCCAGTGCGCGATCGTCGTGCTGGTGCGCACCTGTCCGGGCCTGATCACCAGGACCCGAACCCCGTACTCACGCAACGCTTCCCCGAGGCCAAGGTAAAAGCCGTCGAGGCCGGCCTTGGTGGATCCGTAGACGAAGTTGGACCGCCGCACCCGCTCTCCTGCGGCGGAGCTCATCGCGATGATCTGGCCGAAGCCCTGCGCCTTCATCTTCTCGCCGACCAACACGCCAACCGAAACCGCTGCGGTGTAGTTGATCTCGGCGATCTGCACGGCCTTGCGCTGGTTCTGCCACAGTTCCTCGGCATCGCCGAGCAGGCCGAACGCGACGATCGCGACGTCGATGTCGCCGCCGGCGGCAGCGGCCTCGATCACCTTGGGATGACTCGCGGTGTCGATCCCGTCGAAGTCGATCCACTCGACGGTTTTGGCGCCGGCCTCTTTCATCGCGGCGATGGCGTTGTCCTTGCCGGGGTGATCCGGCAGGTCGGCCAGCACGACGCGGGCCGATGCGTTGCGCAGATAGCGCTCGCAGATGGCTAGCCCGATCTCGGACGTGCCGCCGAGCAGCAGAATGGTCTGGGGGTTGCCTACAGCGTCAAGCACTAGAGCAGCTCCAAGCGTCGGGCCATGTCGGAGGCGAACACGCCATTGGGGTCGGCCTTGCGGCGCAACGCAATCCACTCGTCGATACGCGGATACATCTTGTGGAACCTCTCCGCGCTCACTCGTGAGTCCTTCGCGGTGTAGACCCGGCCACCGAACTCCATGACACGGTCGTCGAGTTCATTGAGAAATTCGTTGACACCGGCCTTGTTCGGGAAGTCCATCGCGACGTTCCAGCCGGCCATCGGGAAACTCAGCGGCGCACGATTGCCAGGACCGAACAACTTGAACACGTTCAGCGCCGAGTAATGGCCGCGGGTCTGGATCCAACGGATGATGGCCTTGAATTCGTCGAGGGCATCGGGCGGCACCAGGAATTGATGCTGTGCGAAACCCGCTGGCCCGTAAGCGTTGTTCCAGCCGCTGACCAGATCGAGCATGTGGTAGAACTGCGACAGGTTCATGATCTTGCCGCTGTAGGTGCCGCCGAGTCGGTAGTACACCTCTCCGATCGCCATGAACGACAGCTTGTTCATCGCGCTGATCGGAAACACGTTCGGCACCGTAAGAAGTTGAGGCGCATCGAATTTCAGCGGATTCTTGGCGAGCTTGGCCGGCAGCTGGTCCAATGTCGCCAGACTGCCTCTGCTGACCGCGGCCCTGCCCAGCTTGGGCGGTGGGCTGATGAGGTCGAACCAGGCGCTGGAGTATGTGTAGGAGTCCTCGCTGCCGTCGAGATGTACGGCAACCGTCTCGTCGAGGTCCTTGGTGGCCACCCCGTCGGCGATGAAGTAGGCGGTCTCGGTGCGGGTCATCGCGATGCTGGCGCGCAACACGATGCCCGTCAGGCCGTTGCCGCCGACCGTCGCCCAGAACAACTCGGCCTCGGGCCCGTCGGGCGTGATGGTGTGCACCTCGCCGTCGGCCATCAACAGGTCCATCGACAGCACATGGTTGCCGAAGCTGCCCGCGCTGTGGTGATTCTTGCCGTGGATGTCGGAGGCGATGGCGCCGCCGACGGTGACCTGGCGGGTGCCGGGCAGCACAGGCACCCATAGCCCGAACGGAAGCGCGGCCTTCATCAGCTGGTCCAGGCTGACGCCGGCGTCGACATCGGCGACCGCCGAATCGGCGCTGATCGAGTGGATCGTGTTCAGCACGGTCATGTCGACGACGAGCCCGCCGCCGTTGCAGGCCTGGTCGCCGTACGACCGCCCGAGCCCACGGGCCAGCACACCGCGGTGCAGGAATTGCGGGCTGGATGCGCTGCGATCGGCGGTTTCGCGGACCGCGCTGGCGATGAGTTCGACATCCGGCGTGCGGAGAACCTGGGCGACCGAGGGTGCGGTGCGCCCGAACCCGGTCAGGGCACGCGAGGTCGTCGGCAGGTTCTCAAACATCGTGACGAGGGTACCGCCTGACCGTCGGCGCTCAGCGCAGCCGGAAAATGACCGCCCGCTGGACGATGAAGTTGATCACAGTCGCGGTGCCCTGGGCGATGACGAACGCCACCGGCATCCGCCACGGTTGACTCTCGAATATCTGCAGGCACAGGTGGTTCAGCCCGACCTGAACGCTGAACGTGAGCGCGTACAGCACCATCACCGCGATGAACCGTGCGGTGCTGGGTTCCGCCTGGAACGTCCAGCGCCGGTTGATCAGATACGCGGTGATCGTGCCTGCGATAAAGCTGAGGGCCTTCGCGGGGTCGAAATCGAGGCCAAGCGAGTGCAGTAATACGTAGAGGCCGTAATCGACGATCGCCGAAAGGCCGCCGGTGACGATGAACCGCCACACCTGGGTTTTCAGCGTCAGATTCGGCGACATGGGGGGCTCGGCCACCCGGGCAGCCTAAGCGCTTACGGGCGCCAACCTGATCAGGGGGATCGTCCGGTCGCCCGCGCTGGCTTCGTAGTCAGACCACACTTCGGCCATTTCCACGGCGAGCGCCCATGCGCGATCGCGTGCGTCGGGCTCGGTGATCTCGGAGGCCATATATGAGCCCGTGTGGCCGCTTGCCAGCACATCGACCTTCGGATTTGCCCGCAGATTGTGATACCAGGCTGGTTGGCGTGTGCTGCCGAAGTTCGATCCGACGATGATCAAGCCGGTGTCGTCGACGAGATAGACCACCGGATGCGTGCGACGCTGTCCCGATCGGGCGCCGATGGTTGTCAGCAGCATGGTCGGGATGGGGTAAATGCTGCTCACCCGGCCCCCGGTGAGCGTCAACAGCGGTGGGTCGACGTGCGGTGCAATGTGTTTGATGTACCACTTGCCTGTGCGGGTGCGCGCAAAGACGTTCAATCCGCCCAGATAGGCGTCCGCAAGGCTCTGTGTGAGGGCCATGTATGGGCTCAACGCCTCTAGCCCCCCAAACGCTTCAATCGGGTACGCGGGCCAATCCACTTGACCGCAGGACACCGCACAGTGCCTCGACCGCAGGGGCGAACGCGTGCTCGGCGGGCGCGGCGAACCCGACGACGATGCCGTCGCGATTCGGGCCCTCGGCCGCCGGATGGCGCATCCGCGAAAGGCCCTGCAATCCGATGCCCGCCTCGCCCGCCCGCCGCAGCACCTCGTGTTCACTGCCCTCCGGAAGAGTCAGCAGCACGTTGACGCCTGCGGCCAGGCCGCTGATCCCGATGTCGAATTCGGCGAGCGCGTCGACGAGGCTGTCGCGACGGCGCCGGTATCGGGTGCGCATCTTGCGAATGTGGCGGTCGTACTGGCCGCTGGAGATGAAGTCGGCCATCGTGAGTTGGTTGATGGCGTCGACGAAGAACTGCTCGCCGCCCGCCGCTTCGATGACCGGGTCGACGAGGTCGTCCGGCAACACCATCCAGCCCAGCCG
>DATJIX010000170.1:0-10388 GCA_035492865.1 Mycobacterium sp.
GCAGCCCGTCGCGCAGCGGTCGCGGCCTGGCCAATGCCGTCGCGAGCCAACTGCGGCTCGTGTCCGCATACGCGGTGACGGCGCGTAGATACAGGGCCCGTTTGTCGCCGAACGCGGCGTAGATGCTCGGCCGGTTCATCCGCATGCCCGCCGAGAGGTCGTCCAGCGAGGTGGCCGCGTACCCGGCGCGCCAGAACGTGTCGCGGGCCTGCAGCATCGCGGCGTCCGGATCGTACGCCCGTGGCCTGCCGCGACGTCTGGTCACCCGGCGAATTTTATACTAATTTGCACAAAATGAACGTGGTGCACATCGAAGCAGGTCAGGGCGAACCCGTGCTCCTGTTGCATGGCTATCCGCAGAGCGCTTCCTGCTGGCGCCATCAGATCCCGGCGCTTGCCGAACACCACCGCGTCATCGCCGCCGACTGGCCGGGATTCGGCCGCGCCGAACCACCCGCAACGCCCGCCACCTACGACGCCGAGGTGGAGCGCATCGGCGCGCTCGCCGACTCGTTCGGGTTGGACCGCTTCAACCTCGTCGCGCACGACTACGGCGGCTTCCTCGGGCTCGGCTACGTGCAGCGCCATCCGGAGCGGGTCGCCCGGCTGGCATTGCTGAACACCCGGGCGCACACCATCTTTCGGCCCTGGTTCTACCGCTTCTCGCAGGGCCAGCACTGGGTGGCCGGCCACGCCCCCGGGCTGCTGGGGCGCCTGCCGCTACGACGGCTGCATCACATTGCGCTGCGGCCCTACCGTGCGATGGGTTGCTTCGACGAGCGGCTGGAAGACGAGTACCTCGGCTGGATGGACACCCCGCGCGGGCGGCGCACTTTCGTCGACTTCTTCACCAACTACCACGTGCCCGCGGTGCCCGGTCTCGCCGAGGGGCTGGGGCGGATCGACTGCCCCACGGCCATCATCTGGGGCGACCGCGACCGCTACATCCCGTTCTCCACTGCGCGTGAACTGGCCGATCGCATCCCGAAGGCGACGCTGACCCGGCTGGCCGGGGGTGATCACTACATCATGGAGGAGCGGCCGGACGAGGTCACTGCTGCGCTGTTGGACCTGTTGGCGCGGCCGTGCGTCGTATCCCGGGAAGCGGGTATCCCACCCGCGTGACGGTGACAAGAGACATCCGGGCATCGCGCCAACAGGTGTGGGACGTGATCGCCGATGGATGGACATATTCGCAATGGGTGGTAGGCAACAGCCGGATGAGGGCGGTCGACCCGAATTGGCCAGCGCCTGGCGCGACAATCCGGCACTCCATCGGCGTGTGGCCGGCGGTGATCGATGATGAAACGATCGCCGAGGAGTGCGTGCCGCTGGAGAAGTTGGTGTTGCTGGCCAAGACCGGCCCTGCCGGTGCCGCACGAGTGACGTTGCGGCTCAGCGATATTCCGAACGGCTGCCGCGTCGAGATGGACGAAGTCGGCGTTCGCGGACCCGCGAGTCTGATGCCCAAGCCGGTACAGGCGGTGGCGTTGTGGCCGCGAAACCGTGAAAGCCTCTGGCGTCTGGGCGCACTCGCTGAACGCCTCAAGCCCAGCGACCTGGATTAGGTACTGCCCGCGGGGGCGCCCTGCTCGACTGCGTTCCTGACGGCCTCGTCGTCGCGACGGCTGACCAGATACCAGGTGGTCATCAGGCCCTTGCCCTTGACGTCGATCTCGCCGCGTTCCTCGAGCAGGAACTTGTCGTTGAGCCGTTCGTAGACGTCGTGCGGCACCTGAATGCGGCCCTCGACATCGGTGGTTTCCATCCGGGCCGCGACGTTGACCGCGTCGCCCCATACGTCGTAGAAGAACTTGCGCGCCCCGACGACGCCTGCGACCACGGGGCCTGCGGCCAGGCCGATCCGCAACGGCACCTCGCGGCCCTGCGGGTCCTTCAGGTCTGAGACCGCGTCGGCCATGTCGAGTGCCAGGCAGGCCAGCGCCTCCATGTGGTCGGGCCGTGGCTCGGGCACGCCGCTGACGACCATGTAGGAGTCACCGCTGGTTTTGATCTTCTCAAGGCCGTGCCGATCCACCAGCGCATCGAGATCGGTGTAGAGGCGGTCGAGGAACCGCACCAGTTCGCTCGGATTGGTGTCGCTGGCGCGCTTGGTGTAACCGGCGATGTCCGCGAACAGAATCGAGGCGTCGTCGTACCTGTCGGCGATGATGTTGCGCGACGGGTCTTTCAGGCGTTGGGCGATCGTCGCGGGCAGGATGTTGGTCAGCAGTCGTTCGGACCGTTCGTATTCGGCCTCCATGGCCAACCGGGCGCGCCGGATCTCCCGCAGCGCGTACGTCGCCACCGCAACGACCATGACGAACGCCGAGATGATGGTGAAGATGAAACCGAATCGGTAAGCCCAATCCGGCTGCACACCAGTGTTATACGGGACGAGTAGCTCCATCGCGATGACGGTGCCCGCGTTGACGGCGGCAAGTACCGACGTCAGCACGATGTGGTCGACGCCGAGGATCAACACCATCAGCGTCGCGGCCAGCAAGTAGTAGAAGGGCAGACCGGAGCCTGTTCCCAGGTGCCAGCACACCACGGTGATGGACGCGTAGGCGACAGAGAAGAACACCAACGGCGCAACAAGTTCGCCGAACCGGTACAGCAGCGGGATCAGCAGGAAAATCACCCCGCAGGTCATGTTGACCATCGCGATCCAGACCACGTCGAGCCCGACGATCAACCCTTGGAGGCCGAAGAAAATGGTGATCGCCGCGCCGATCCGGGTCGTGACGGTCAGCACTCTCAAGTGGCGCGCCACAGTCTCGTTCTGATGCCGCGTACTGGCTGGGACACGGCTCTCGAGCGCCACCTCAGGAACACAAACGGGTCGGCCCTTGACCACCACGGACCAAGCCTAACGCCGCAGGGCGTGCCGACCTGCGGATTGTCGGTTCCCTGTCCTCCTCGTGGGTGATGGTTTTTGCCTGAGCGTTCGGGTATGTGAACCAGTTCGACAATGGCCATTTGCCGCCCGTTAAAACCTGTCCCATTCGTCGGGGAGGGGATAACCGCGCCCGCTGGGCGACGCGCGCGCGCCGATAGCGGGCCGTCAGTTCATCGCGTGACGGTGGCCGAACGCCTTTCGTCGACTTCGCTCTCGGTCTCGTCCGTGGCCGGAAAACGAAGTGCCCTGTCGTTTGGCAGCGGGCGCAATTGGCGGTACCGAAGGCGTCAGGGATGTTGTGTGGTGTTGCTTGCTGTACTCCCTGCAAACGGGCGCTGCAGAGATTCGCGCGCAGGCGGGTGTAATAGCAGCGTGACGAGGCCGTGATTACCTGGATATTCCCAATTTTGGGACTGGAACGGAGCTGCGTGAGCCATTGTTGGCTTGGCGCTATATGCCGTTTGCTAAAACTGCACAATGGTGTGTGAATCACGTGTGCTCGACAGACGGTCGCCTGTCTTCGCAGAGAGATGTCTTGAGCCGTCACGTTTTTCAGACCAAAAGTACTTTTCAATTGGGTGCGCGTTTTACTAGGGGATAGGTTAATTTGAGTCCACACAACAAGCGCTAAGCCTTCTGACAGACAACTCAAACGGGAGTGGCTATGAGCCGGGCCATGAGTCGCCGCATGCGGCGATACTCGATTCTGACCTTGATTGCCGTGGTGCCGATTGCGATCTTGTGCGCCTACGTAACTAATTTGCTCAGCCCGACCTCCCCGTTGCCGAGGGCGATAAACGCGGCGACCTACAAAATCGTCGAAACGGCCGTCATCAAGGAGGACTCCGAGACGATCGGCATCGCCGATTCGGACTTGTACAACGCGTCGGACGCCGATATCGAGGCCCGTTTCAATGAGATGGAGGCTCTTGGCGTCAACACCGTTCGGGTGATCGTCCCGTGGGCGGCGATAAAGCGCGCCGAGCCGGGGTCGGCGCTGGAGCAGCTCTACCCGCCGGACTGGTCCAAGATGGATCGCATCATCCAAGAGGCAACCGATCGCGGCTTCTCCGTGCTCGGCGTGCTGAACTCGACTCCTTATTACGGTGCAGCTGGAAACAACGGCTGCCTGACGTGTGTCGGCGCAGCGCCTGATCCGACGGATTTCGCCGCATTCGCGGCAGAGGTTGCGCAGCGATACCAAGGGGAGATTTCGGCCTACGAGGTATGGAATGAGCCGAACTCCTACAAGACGTGGTCACCGGCGGTGGACCCGGTCGCCTACACCAATGTTCTGAAGGCCGCGTATACCGCGATCAAAAACGCCGACCCGAACGCGACTGTCGTCGCAGGCGTTCTCGGTGCGGTTGTCACCGCGGGCGGATTGACGATGGATCCGGTGACATTCGTGCAGACGATGTATGCGAACGGCGCAAAGGGATTCTTCGACGCGCTGTCCTACCACCCGTACAACTACTCGAAAACGTTCGCAGAACAGAACCCGGGTTTCGTTTCGCCGCTGCAGATGCTGCTCAAAATGCGGCAGACGATGCTCGCCAACGGCGATGACCTGATAAAGATCTGGGCCTCCGAATACGGGCTCCCGACCTCGCTGAATGCCGACCAGGCAGCCGCCTACCAGAACCAGCTCAAATTCATCAGCGACTTCCTCAACGTCTGGGGAGACGGCCTCACCGACACGCAATTGGCGCAATTGCCTGCCGAGTATCAGCAGATAGCGGCCAGTTGGAAGGACTGGGTCGGCCCGGCCTTCATTTACAGCCTGCGTGACCGGCTGGGACAAGAAATGACCGAGCAGGGTTCGTTCGGCCTCTATTACTTCGACGAAGCCAGCGGTGAGTGGAAGTTGAAGCCGGCAGGCGAATGGATCAGGGACCTGATCAAGGACCGGCAGTCCAATGATCTCGCGGCGGCGCTGGCGGCGTCGTTGCAGAAACTGGTTCAGCAGGTGGCCACCTCGGTTCAGACGACGGTCGTGAACCAGGTCGCTCCCGCGGTCCAGCAGACCGTCCAGCAGATCGGCGCCCAGGTCGGCAACGCCTTGGCAAATGCGCTTGCCGCGTGGGCGGCGTCGTTCAAGAAGACCCCGACGACCACCACCACGGCGGCCGCCATCGCGGCGGTCGACACGGCGGCAGTGGCCGAGCAGGCGGTGACCGAAGAGTTCAGCACCACAACGGCTTCCGAGGATGCCGTCAGTGCGTCAACCGAGAAGCTCTCGGCGGCAGACGAGCCGAAGGCGACGACGTCAGACGAGCCGAAGGCGACAACGCCGTCGGACTCGGCGACCGAGACTGCCGCCGACAATGACAAGACAGCCACCGAGGCGCCGGCCGCCGATGAGTCGAAGACCTCGGACGATCCGGCGGCCAGCGACGACACGAAGACGTCCGACGACACGAAGGCGACTGCTCCTGCGAACCGCAAGGAGAACGAGGACGAGGCCAAGGGCACGGACGCCAAGAAGGACGGCGACAAGAAGTCGGGCGGCGACAAGAAGGGCGCGAGCGGCACCGCCGCCACCGGCAAGCACGCGAAGGGCGCGGTGACGAACGGCACGTCGGTCGACGAGATCAAGACCAAGCTCGGCGACGACACCGCAAAGACCGCTACCGGTACCCCGAAGCACGCAGCGAGCGAGGACGCTTCTGCGGCTGCGGGCAGTTAGTCCGACGACATCCGGGCGGCGTCGCGGGCCCGCAGAGCCAGCCACAATTCGTGGCGGTCCTGCGCGGAATCCATGCGCCGCCCGGTGAGTCGTTCGACCGTCTCGATCCGATTGCGCATGGTGTGCCGGTGCACGCGCAGCGCGGTGGCCGCCGACCCCCAGTGCCCGTTGTGCTCGAGAAACGCAGTGAGTCCGCGCAACAGTTCATCCGACCGGTCCGTTGCGTCGAGCGGTCCGAGCACCGCATCGGCATACGACTGAAGGGGTTGTGCTCCAACCGTATTGAGCAGCAGTCGGCTGCTGGCGATCTCCTCGGCATGCACGTGCCTGCCCTGCACCCTGCTGGCGGGCAGCGCCGATCGGGCCTGGCGTAGCGAGACGACGAGCGCGCCAGGCCGCACCGCGATGCCGATGCCTGCGGCACGGCTGCCTGCCAGTGTGCCGAGCACCCCCGGTAGATCCGTGTTGAGCGGCACGGCCAGTTCCACGACTCCTCCCACCACGCGCACCAAGGCGTCGGGCAGGCTGGTCAGCAGGTCGGCGGCCAGGTCGTCGGCGTCCTCGGGTGCGGCGACCGCGGCGGCGCGCATGTCGGCGTCGGGCAGCCCAACGGACATCAGCCAGCGGGCCGCCACCACATCGTCGACGGTGGCCCGGGCCAGCCGGTCGAGCACCTGGGCGCGACCCCGGCGCTGTGCGGTGTTCAGGCCGTGTCTCCGCTCCAGCTCGAGCGAAAGCAGCGACACCAGGTCACCCGAAATCTGGTGGGCGGCAGGCAGTTCGGCGGGCCCGTCGATCAACAGCCAGGCGCGCAGTCTACGTGCTCCCAGTGCGTGCAGCTCGCGCCTGCGGCCCTCGCTGATGTCGGCGGCCGCGGCGTTGAGGCCCTGGTCGCGGATCGACTCGAGCAGCCCCGACAGCCGCCCGACCAACCGCTCCGCGTCCGCGTCGGATTGAGCGAGTACCCGGCCGAGCAAGTCGATCACCACGCCCGAACGGCCCGTCGTATCGCGGTGTGCGGCAAGGATTCCCAGCAGGCCGCCGGGCGTGACGGCGGCCGCGGTCAATGCCCTCTGGGTCTGCAGTGCCCACTCGAGCTCCTGGCGCTCGGCGCGGGCGCGGTAGGCGAACACCGCCTTCGTCACCGCGATGAACGGCACCGGGTCGGGCACGGTCAGCAGAGGCATGCCGATCTCGTCGGCGGCGGTGATCAGCCGCGCCGGTGCCCGCTGATGGGGCAGCTCGGTGCCCAGCCCCAGCCCGATCGCCTGCACTCCCGCGGCGTCCAGCTCGGCGACGTAGGACCGACAGTTCTTCGGAAGCAGCAGGCCGATGGTCAGCAGCAGCTCGCCGCCCTGCAGCCACGGCCCGGGATGCACCAGCTCGGATACCGCGGCAGCCTCGATCTCGCGCTCGGCACCGGTGCGCCCCGCCACCAGCTCGAGCCCCAGTTCGGGATCGGCGACCAGCTCGGCGACCGTCAACATGGACATATCGTCGAACAGGGCGCGGTCATTCTCTACAAAATGGCTATATCCGCTGGCCGGGATTTCGGGAAGCCTACGTGGCATGACGTCTGAAGAACCGATCGGACCGGTCGATGCCACCCGCGTGCCGCGCTACGCGGGTCCGCCCACCTTTGCCCGCCTGCCGCGCACGGATGAAGTCACCCATACCGACGTCGCGGTCGTCGGCGTCCCATTCGACTCCGGCGTCTCGTACCGACCGGGCGCGCGCTTCGGACCGGGGCACATCCGGGCCGCGTCCAAGCTGCTGCGGACGTATCACCCGCGGTTGGATGTCGAGCCTTTCGCCGTCCAGCAGGTGGCCGACGCCGGCGACATCGCGGTGAACCCGTTCGACATCGCCGAGGCGATCACGACGATCGAGCGCGCGTCCGACGAACTTCGCGACGGTGGCACCAAGCTGATCACGCTGGGCGGCGACCACACCATCGCGCTGCCGCTGCTGCGCTCGCTGCACCGCGACCACGGCCCGATCGCCGTGCTGCACTTCGACGCCCACCTCGATACCTGGGACACGTACTTCGGCGCGCCGTTCACGCACGGCACCCCGTTCCGGCGCGCGAGCGAGGAGGGCCTGCTGGATCCCGAGCACTGCCTGCACGTCGGCATCCGCGGTCCGCTGTACGCGCCGACGGATCTGTCCGACGACCGCGTGCTCGGATTCCAGGTGATCGGCACCGACGATTTCCAGATCGAGGGGCTCGCCACGGTGATCGAGCGGATGCGGGCCCGCATCGGGGAGGCGCCGGTCTACGTCTCCGTCGACATCGACGTGTTGGACCCGGCGCATGCCCCGGGCACCGGCACGCCAGAAGCAGGCGGAATGACCAGCCGCGAACTGTTGCACTGTCTGCGAAACCTGGTGGGGGTCAACGTGGTCGGCGCGGACATCGTGGAGGTCGCGCCCGCGTATGACCATGCCGAAATCACCGGCATCGCCGCGGCGCATGTGGCGTATGAACTCATCTCCGTGTTGGCGGCCACGCCATGACCAATCCTCGCAACGGCGGTGCGGCGGTCGTGGAAACGCTCGCCGCGCACGGCGTCGACACCATCTTCGGCATCCCCGGCACTCACAATCTGGAGATCTACCGGCACTTCCCGGCGGCCGGCATCCGTGCGGTCACTCCGCGCCACGAGCAAGGAGCGGGGTACGCCGCCGAGGCGTTGGCACGGGTTACCGGTCGACCCGGTGTGGTGGTGACCACCAGCGGACCCGGGCTGACCAACGTGATGACTGCGGCGTCGACGGCCTACGCGGAATCACAGCCGATGCTGGTGCTGTCGTCCGGCCTGCCCACCGGCGCAGATGGCCGTGACCTCGGCCAGCTGCACGAGGCCAAGAACCCCTTGGGCGCAATGGATCAGCTGGTGCGCTGGAGCCGACGGGTGCGGACCGCCGACGAAGCGGCCGAGGCGGTCACGGAGGCATTCGAATCCTTCAGCGGAGGCCGCCCACGCCCGGTGCACATCGAAATTCCCTTCGATGTGCTCGAGCAGCAGTGGTCGGGCCGACCGCGAGTCGCCACGAAAGCCGTTGCACCCCAAGCTGATCCGGAGGCCGTGCGACGCGCGGCCGAGGTGCTGTCGGCTGCGCGCCGGCCGATGATCATCGCAGGCGGGGGAGCCGTCGACGCGCAGGCCGAGCTGACCTCACTGGCGGAGGCGCTGGGGGCGCCGGTCGTCACCACGGTCAACGGCAAAGGAGTCGTCGACGAGGCGCATCCGCTGTCGGCCGGCGCATCGATCCGGCTGCGCGCCGCGCAGAAGGCGGCAGCCGATAGTGACGCGCTGCTCGTGGTCGGCACCGAGCTTGGCGATTCGGACCTGTGGGAGGGCCAGATTCGCGGCGGCACGGTGATTCGGTGCGACATCGACGCGGCCCAGCTGAACAAGAACTGCCCTGCCGACCACGCGCTCCTCGGCGACGCCGCGACCACCCTCGCGGCGCTTCTGGCCGCGCTACCCGGTGGATCGGGCGGCGTTGAGCGGGCCGCGCCGCTTCGGGCGGCATGTCTGAGGGAGGCAGCCAAGGACGCGGGCCCGTATGCCGAGATCAACGCCGCGGTGCGCGCCGCATTGCCCGACGACGGGGTGCTCACCGGCGACAGCTCGCAGGTCACCTACTTCGGCTCTGTGCATTTCTTCGATGTGCCCGCACCGCGCCGGTTCTGCTATTCACCCGGATTCGCCACGCTTGGCTACGGGCTGCCTGCCGGCGTCGGCGCTGCGATCGGCCTACCCGGCACGCCGGTGGCGGTGCTGGTCGGCGACGGAGCGCTGATGTTCTCCGTCCAGGAGCTGATGACGCTGACCGAGCTTCGGCTTCCTGTGCCGGTGATCGTGGTGAACAACGGCGGCTATCAAGAGATCCGCGACCAGGAGGCCGCTCGCGGCATCCCGCCGATCGGTGTCGAACTGCGCACTCCGGACTTCGCCGCGCTCGCGGGGGCCATGGGCGCTCGCGGTGTGCGCACCACGTCGACAACAGAGTTGACCGAACTGGTCGATGGTGCTTTGCGCGCCGACGGCCCGACCCTCATCCATTTCGACATCCGCTGAAAGGACAACGAGACTCATGGACATCGCGATCGTCGTCATCTACATGCTGGGCATGATTGCCTTCGGCTTCTGGGGAAAGCGCAGGGCCACAACACAATCGGACTTCCTCGTCGCCGGCCGCAGGCTTGGCCCGGCGCTGTACTCGGGCACCATGGCGGCGATCGTGCTCGGCGGCGCGTCCACCATCGGCGGCGTGGGCCTCGGTTACAAGTTCGGCATCTCGGGCATGTGGCTGGTGGTCGCGATCGGCGTCGGGATCCTGGCGCTGAGCCTGCTGTTCGCGGGCCGGATCCAGCGGCTGCGCGTCTACACCGTCGGCCAGATGCTCGAATTGCGTTACGGGCCGGGTTCTTCCGTGCTGTCCGGCGTGGTGATGTGGGGTTACACGCTGATGCTGTCGGTCACCTCGACGATCGCGTATTCGACGATCTTCGGCGCGCTGTTCGACATCGGTAAGGTGCCTGCCATCATCCTCGGCGGCAGCGTGGTGATCATTTATTCGACGCTGGGCGGCATGTGGTCCATCACTCTGACCGACTTCGTGCAGTTCATCATCAAGACCATCGGTATCTTCTTCATCCTGTTGCCGATCGCGCTGTACAAGACGGGCGGGATCTCCGGCCTTGCCGAGAAGCTGCCGGCAGACGCGACGTCGTTCACGTCGATCGGCGGCGACACCATCCTGACCTACTTCGTCATCTACACGTTC
>DATJIX010000171.1:0-28881 GCA_035492865.1 Mycobacterium sp.
GCCCTTCCCCAGTTGACCGACGAACAGCGCGCGGCAGCGTTGGAGAAGGCTGCTGCCGCACGTCGAGCACGTGCCGAACTCAAGGATCGGCTCAAGCGCGGCGGCACCAACCTCAAGCAGGTGCTCAAGGATGCCGAGACCAACGAGGTCTTGGGCAAGATGAAGGTTTCTGCGCTTCTGGAGGCATTGCCCAAGGTCGGCAAGGTCAAGGCGCAGGAAATCATGACCGAACTCGAGATCGCCCCGACCCGCCGGCTGCGTGGCCTGGGCGACCGTCAGCGCAAGGCGCTACTGGAGAAGTTCGACTTCACCAGCGACTAGTGAACGCCGGCCGAGGGGTCGGACAGCGATGAGCCGAGTTGTAGTGCTGTCCGGCCCGTCTGCCGTCGGGAAGTCCACAGTCGTCCGCTGCCTGCGCGACCGCATTCCCGACCTGTACTTTTCTGTGTCCGTCACCACCCGGGCTCCTCGGCCCGGCGAGGTGGATGGCGTCGACTACTCGTTCGTGACCGCCGAGCGGTTCCAGCAGCTGATTGATGACGGCGCACTGCTGGAATGGGCGGAAATTCACCGTGGCCTACACCGATCGGGGACGCCCGCGGCGCCCATCCGCGAGGCCACCGCGGCCGGCAGGCCAGTGCTGATCGAAGTCGATCTGGCAGGCGCGCGCGCCGTCAAACAAGCGATGCCCGAGGTCCTCAGCGTCTTTCTGGCCCCGCCCAGCTGGGAGGAACTCGAGAGCCGGCTGACCGGGCGCGGCACCGAATCCGCCGAGGTCATGGCACGCAGGCTGGATACGGCCCGCGCCGAATTGGCCGCTCAGGGCCACTTCGACGAGGTCGTCGTGAACAGCGATTTGGAATCCGCCTGCACCGAATTGGTATCCTTGCTGGTGGGCAACACGCCGAATCCGGCGCGATCGCGCCCGAGAGCCACCTAAAACTCCAGGAGATTTTCTACGTGAGCACCCCGCACGCCGATGCGCAGCTGACCGCTGTGGACGACATCGATGCGTCCACCGCCAGCGCCTACGACACGCCGTTGGGCATCACCAACCCCCCGATCGACGAGTTGTTGTCCCGCGCCTCGAGCAAGTACGCGCTGGTGATCTACGCCGCCAAGCGAGCGCGTCAGATCAACGACTACTACAACCAGCTCGGCGACGGCATCCTCGAATACGTCGGGCCGCTGGTCGAGCCCGGCTTGCAGGAGAAGCCCCTGTCGATCGCGATGCGGGAGATCCACGGAGACCTGCTCGAGCACACCGAGGGCGAGTAACCGGGGCTACCGGTGAGCGAGCGCAAGCGGATCATCGTCGGCGTCGCCGGTGGCATCGCCGCCTATAAGGCGGCCACGCTCGTCCGACAACTCGCCGAGGCCGGCCACTCGGTCCGCGTAGTGCCCACCGAGTCCGCCCTGCGCTTCATCGGCGCGGCCACCTTCGAGGCGCTGTCCGGAAATCCGGTGCACACCGGGGTCTGGGACGACGTGCACGAGGTGCCGCATGTCCGCTACGGCCAGGAAGCCGACCTGGTCGTCGTCGCCCCGGCCACGGCCGATCTTCTCGCCCGCGCGGTCGCGGGCCGCGCCGACGACCTGCTGACGGCGACGCTGCTGACCGCGCGATGTCCTGTGATGTTCGCCCCCGCGATGCACACCGAGATGTGGTTTCATCCGGCCACGATTGACAATGTCGCGGCGTTACGGCGTAGGGGCGCCATCGTTCTCGAACCCGCCTCGGGCCGCCTGACGGGCGCCGACACCGGCGCGGGGCGACTGCCTGAGGCCGAGGAGATCACCACCCTTGCCGGGCTGTTGCTCGAACGCGGCGATGCGCTGCCGTACGACCTGGCAGGCGTGAAGGTGTTGGTCAGCGCGGGCGGCACCCGCGAGACGATCGACCCGGTGCGATTCATCGGCAACCGAAGCTCGGGCAAGCAGGGCTACGCGATGGCCAGGGTGATGGCCCAGCGCGGCGCGGACGTCACGCTCATCGCGGGCAACACCGCGGGCCTGATCGACCCGGCAGGCGTGGAGGTCGTGCACATCGCGTCGGCCGCCCAGCTCAAGGACGCCGTCTCGAAGCACGCGCCCGACGCGCATGTGCTGGTGATGGCCGCCGCGGTCGCCGACTTCCGGCCGACGAACGTGCAGACCAGCAAGATCAAGAAATCCGCCGACCCCAACGCCGCGGCGCCGGTCATCGAGCTGACCCGTACCGACGACGTGCTCGCCGGCGCCGTGCGCGCACGTGCCGACGGTCAGCTGCCGAACATGCGAGCCATCGTCGGGTTCGCTGCGGAAACCGGCGACGCGAACGGCGACGTGCTTTTCCACGCCCGCGCGAAATTGCAGCGGAAAGGCTGCGATTTGCTCGTGGTCAATGCCGTCGGTGAGAATCGGGCGTTCGAAGTCGACAACAACGACGGCTGGCTGCTTGCGTCGGACGGAACCGAATCGGCACTGGAGCACGGTTCGAAAACTCTGATGGCCAGCCGTATTGTGGACGCGATCGTGGCGTTCCTGCATAGCAGCGGCGGATAACACCAACGCAGGCATCAGGCTGCAGCTAAGTGTTGCGCGAGAGGGCGGCGCACGGTTGGCTGCACCGAAGCAGGGATATAATTCGACTAACTAAGTTTTCCGGAAAGGGTTCGAACCGTGAGCGATGCTCGGCTGTTTACCAGTGAGTCGGTAACCGAGGGCCACCCCGACAAGATCTGTGACGCCATCAGCGACTCGGTACTCGACGCGTTGCTGGCGGACGATCCCAAATCTCGTGTCGCGGTCGAGACGCTGGTCACCACGGGACAGGTACACGTCGTCGGAGAGGTCACCACGAGCGCCAGGGAGGCGTTCGCCGACATCACCAACACCGTGCGCAAGCGGATCCTCGAGATCGGCTACGACTCGTCGGAAAAGGGCTTCGACGGCGAGACCTGCGGTGTGAACATCGGCATCGGCGCCCAGTCGCCCGATATCGCCCAGGGTGTCGACACCGCCCACGAGACGCGCGTCGAAGGCGCGGGCGATCCGCTGGACCTGCAGGGCGCAGGCGACCAGGGCCTGATGTTCGGCTACGCGATCAAGGACACCCCCGAGCTGATGCCGCTGCCGATCGCGCTGGCGCACCGGCTGTCGCGCCGGCTGACCGAGGTGCGCAAGAACGGCGTGCTGGACTACCTGCGACCGGACGGCAAAACCCAGGTCACCGTCCAGTACGACGGCACAACGCCTGTGCGCCTGGACACCGTCGTGCTCTCGACGCAGCACGCGGCGGGCATCGACCTCGAGGCGACGCTGACGCCGGACATCCGCGAGAAGGTCGTCAACACCGTGCTGGCAGACCTCAACCACGACACCATGGACACCTCTGACTTCCGGCTGCTGGTCAACCCGACCGGCAAGTTCGTGCTCGGTGGCCCGATGGGCGATGCCGGCCTGACCGGCCGCAAGATCATCGTCGACACCTATGGTGGGTGGGCTCGCCACGGCGGCGGCGCGTTCTCCGGCAAGGATCCGTCCAAGGTGGACCGTTCTGCGGCCTACGCGATGCGCTGGGTGGCAAAAAACGTGGTCGCAGCGGGACTGGCCGAGCGGGTCGAGGTGCAGGTGGCCTATGCGATCGGCAAGGCCGCCCCTGTTGGGCTGTTCGTGGAGACCTTCGGCAGCGAGACCGTGGACCCGGCCCGGATCGAGAAGGCCATCACGTCGGTCTTCGACCTGCGGCCCGGCGCGATCGTGCGCGACCTGGACCTGCTGCGCCCGATCTACGCGCAGACCGCCGCCTACGGCCACTTCGGTCGCACCGACGTCGAGCTGCCGTGGGAGCAGCTGAACAAGGTCGACGAGCTGAAGGCTTCCGTCTAACAGCCGTCTAGGCCGGCGCGTCGATACCCAGCGCTCGCGGCCACCAGCGTTCCAGGTACGCACGGTCCTCTTCTCGGGACCGTGCGTGCATCGGGTCGCGGATGAGCATCGAGATCAACAGGCGCACATAGATTTCCGCGGCGTCGTCGATCGTCGCACGTAGCGGGGGCCACTTTTCGGCGGCGGGTTCCAGTGCCTGGCGGGCGAACCAGAGTTCCTCGCGGGTCAACGGTCCGAGCTTGACCGGGATGCCGAAGTGAGCGGCCATCGCGGGCAGGTGGCGCAGGTCGTGCAGCGCGTACATCAACGCTTCGACGGCGCGATCGGCCGCACTCTCATAGGTGCGGCAGTGCTCTTGCATCCGGCCGACCACGCGCAGGATGGCCTGGTTCGCGGCCATGTCGACGAGCTCTTCGCGGTTGGCGAAGTAGGCGTAGAGCGTCGGCCGCGACACACCGGCCGTTCGGGCGATCAACGACGTGCTGGCCTGTTGTGCGCCGACGGTCTCGACACACCGCACCGCTGCCGTCAGGATGCGCTCGCGCACATCCGCGGCACTGTTCACCTGCGAAATTTTACTGCTTGATCAGATACTGTCAACTATGTCAGACTCGGGTCTCATGATCCTGGATGGCAAAACGATTGTGGTGACCGGAGTCGGTGACGGGCTGGGTCGTGAATGCGCTGCGAGTGCGTTGCGGCACGGCGCCCGGGTGGTGCTCGCGGCCCGCAGCAAGGACAAGCTGGAGACGATCGCCGCGGAGCTCGATCCTGACGGCGACCGTGTCGCGGTGGTGCCGACCGATATCACCGAGCCCGGCTCGTGTGACGGCCTCGCGGCGGCCGCGTCAGCGCGATTCGGGCAGATACACGGACTGGTGCAGGTGGCGGCCTACGAAAACGCCTTCGGCGGCTTACACGACATGAACGCCGACGACTGGCGCAAGGCGCACGACACCAACGTGATCGGGGCCTACAACGTCGTGCGCGCTTTGCACGGCCACCTCAAGGATGCCGGTGGCGGCTCCGTGGTGCTGATCGGCTCGCAGTCGATGTTCAAACCGTCGATGCCGCAGGCCGGTTACGCCGCGAGCAAGGGGGCGCTGTTGACCGCGACCTACTACCTGGCCGACGAACTGGGCGTCGACAACATTCGCGTGAACATGGTCGTGCCGTCCTGGATGTGGGGCCCGCCGATCGAGATGTACATCGACTTCAAGGCGCAGAAGGACGGTGTCTCCAAGGCAGAGGTGCTCGAGGGAATCGTCGGGCGATTTCCGCTGCGGCGGATGGCGGAGGACGGCGAGGTCGCGGACACGGTGGTGTTCTTCCTCTCCGATCTCTCGAAAGCGATTACAGGGCAACATCTACAGGTCAACGCAGGGGAGCTGTCGCGATGAGCAAGCGAGTTGTGGTGTGGGGCACCGGCGTCGTCGGAAAAATGGTGATCGCCGAGATCGTGCGGCACCCCAACTTCGAACTCGTGGGTGTCGGGGTGAGCAATCCGGACAAGGTGGGACGCGACGCGGGCGAGATCTGCGGAATCGGTTCCACCGGTGTGGTGGCCACCGACGACGTCGACGCTCTTGTTGCGCTCCGCCCGGACGCGCTTGTGCACTACGGGCCCACGGCCGCGCACGCCGACGAGAACATCCGGGTGATCTCTGCGTTCCTGCGCGCGGGCATCGACGTCTGTTCAACGGCGATGACGCCGTGGGTGTGGCCGGCGATGAGCTTGAACCCCTCGGTGTGGATCCAGCCGATCGAGGAGGCCTGTCAGGCCGGTGGGGCGTCGTGCTTCACCACCGGTATCGACCCCGGGTTCGCCAACGATCTGTTCCCGATGACGTTGATGGGACTGTGCGGCGAGGTCAAGTCCGTCCGCGCATCCGAACTTCTCGACTACACCGACTACGAAGGCGACTACGAGGAGGAGATGGGGATCGGAAGGCCGCCGGAGTTCAAGGCGCTGCTGGAGATCCCAGATGTGCTCGTAATGGCTTGGGGCGCAACGATTCCGATGATCGCCACCGCGGCGGGCATCGAACTCGACGAGATCACCACCACCTGGGACAAATGGGTCACCGACGTGCCCCGTCGCAGCGCAAAGGGCACCATCGAAGCGGGCCACGTCGCCGCGATCAGATTCACCATCAACGGTGTCTACCGCGGTGAGACCAGGATCCAGCTGGAGCACGTCAACCGCATCGGCGCCGACGCGGCACCGAACTGGCCAAGCGGCCATCAGAACGATGTGTACCGAGTCGAGATCGAGGGTTCACCGTCCATCACACAGGAGACCGCCTTCCGGTTCACCGACGGCAGCGGCCGTGACCCCGCGACGGCGGGGTGTCTGGCGACCGGACTTCGAGCGTTGAACGCCGTCCCCGCGGTCAACGCACTACCCCCTGGCTGGGTTACCGCACTGGACCTGCCGCTGGTGCCGGGAGCAGGAACCATCCGGTGAGTCAGGCCGTGAACTCGTAGTCGTCGAGCGGGAAACGGCGTGCGCGCCAGTATGTCTCGAGCGTACTGGCGGGCCGTAACGGTGCGTCGCCGTTCTTGTCGAAGTAGTAACTGTTGGCGAGTTGGCAGCTGTCCTGCCAGAAGATCTGCCGGTGCCGCTTGCGCATCATCTCGGCGAAGTAGCGGTCGTTGGCCTCCTGCTTCACCTCGACGCGGCTGGCGTGCCTGCGCCGCGCCTGTTTCAGGCAGCGCACGATGTGGTGGGTCTGCGTCTCGATGAGCGCGAAATACGAGTTTCCGACGTAGCCGTACGGGCCGAACACCATGAAGAAGTTCGGAAACCCGGGCACGCTGACGCCCTCGTAGGACTGCAACCGGTTCTCGTCCCAGTGCTGGCTCCACGACCGGCCACCTGCTCCGGTCAGCGGATAGGTCGGCATGTCGTCGGTGTCCATCACCTTGAACCCGGTGGCCAGGATGAGCACATCGACGTCGCGCGTCTCACCGTCGACCGTGGCGACACCGGATCCGGTGATCTTGTCGATCGGCTCCGTCACCAACTCCACGTTGTCGCGGTTGTACGTCGACAGATACGTGTTGTGGAAACCCGGCCGCTTGCAGCCGACGTCGTAGCGCGGCGTGAGCTTGTCGCGCACCTCTGGGTCCTGGACCTGCTTGCGCAGGTAAGACTCGCCGACCTTGGACATGTTCTTGGCCATCGGATTGACGGTGAAGTACTGCGCGGGCAGCGTGAACGTGAGCTCGACGTATGCCTGGCTGAGCAGCCGCTGCACCGCGTTGCCCCCTGGGAGCCGCATCAATCGCCTGGCCACGGGTGGCAGCGGTACGTCGGGCTTGGGGAAGCACCAGATCGGTGTGCGCTGAAAGACGGTGAGCTGTTCGACAATTGGCGCGATCTCGGGGATGACCTGCACCGCCGAGGCACCGGTTCCGATGATCGCGACACGTTTGCCGGTCAGGTCCTGGTCGTGGTCCCAGCGCGCGGTGTGCATGGTCAAGCCGGCGAACGAGTCGACGCCGTCGATGTCGGGGAAATTCGGTGTGATCAACACGCCGCTGGCGTTGACCAGGAACCGCGCTGTGACCGAGTCGCCGGTGTCCAGGTCGATCCGCCAGGCGTTGGTGTCGTCGTCGAAAGTCGCACCGAGCACCCTGGTGTTGAACCGGATCTTCGGACGCAGGCCGTATTTGTCGACGCAGTGTTCCGCGTATGCCTTCAGTTCCCTGCCCGGCGCATAGGTGCGTGTCCAGTCCGGGCTCTTCTCGAATGAGAACTGGTAGGAGAATGACGGGATGTCAACCGCGATACCGGGATAGGTGTTCCAGTACCAGGTGCCGCCCGGCCCGTCGCCCGCCTCGATCACCAGGTAATTGCCCAGGCCAGACTTGTCGAGCTTGATGGCGGTGCCGATGCCGGAGAAACCGGCCCCGACGATGAGGGTGTCGTACGTAGGCACCGTCATAACGTCTCCCGTCGTTGGGCGAC
This sequence comes from Mycobacterium sp., assembly GCA_035492865.1. GTDB lineage: Bacteria > Actinomycetota > Actinomycetes > Mycobacteriales > Mycobacteriaceae > Mycobacterium. The sequence continues at coordinate 7,844 of DATJIX010000171.1, forward strand.
GACGTGCAGTCCGTGCTTGGGCCGCAGCGTCTCGCGGGTCTAGTGCAACGCGGCCTTCAATGCAGCAAGACCGCGGTTCGTCGCTTCGGCCGCGGCGGGCACCACAAGCGCGAAGCTTACGAACCCGTGCACCAGTGTCGGCGCGTTGTACAGCTCGACGGGAACTCCTGCAGCGGAAAGCAATTCGGCATACCGGGCGCCGTCGTCGCGGATCGGGTCGTATTCGGCGGTGCCGATGAAGGCCGCAGGCAATCCGGACAGGTCGGCGGCGTTGGCCGGCGCCAGAGTCGGCGGCAGCTTGGCGGGTTCGCTCATGTCGATCTCGGGCGGCAGGTACCAATGCATGAACGCCGCGATGACGTCGCGATCGAGGATCGGCCCTTCGGCGTTCTCGATCACCGACGGCAGCGTCATGTCGCCGGTGGTCGACGGATACCAGAGCAGCTGGAAGACAAGCGCAGGCCCGCCGTTGTCGCGCGCCCGCTGCGCCATCACCGCAGAGATGTTGCCGCCCGCCGAGTCGCCGGCGACCGCAATACGTGCGGGGTCGCCGCCGAGTTCGGCGGCGTGCTCGCCGACCCATTGAAGCGCCGCCCATGAGTCTTCGATGCCCTGCGGGTACGGGTGCTCGGGCGCAAGCCGGTAGTCCACCGACACCACGATCGCCTCGGCGACGAGCGCGTGGTCGCGTGCCACCGGGTCGTGGGTGTCGAGGTCGCCGAGCGACCAGCCGCCACCGTGGTAGTACACCACAATCGGCAGTTTGGCGTGCTGCTCGATGGGGGGCCAGTAGATGCGCACGGGGATGCCGGCGATGTCCCCGTAGTCGATGGTGCGCTCTTCGATTCGCATGTCGGGCAGCGCCTCCGGTGGCGCCTTCATCTGCCGCATCTGCTCACGGGCTACCTCGACATCGTCGTCTGAGGTGAACGTGAAGGGGAAGGTGTCGAGCAGCGACTGCAAGGCGGGATCGATGCCGGGCCGCGCGGTCGTGGGTTCAACCATGACCTCACGGTAGCGCTCGAGGACCTCACTCGGGCCAGGTGTTGTTCAGAATGACGTCGACGAAGTTCTCGCGGACGAACGTCGGATCGAAGCGTTCGAGCACGTCGGCGTTGACAGTCCCGAACGTGCTGTCGGGCCGGTGTCGCATCCCGTCCGCGAAGGCCTGCAGGATGTCGCGCTTGAAATCCGGCCGGGGGTGCGCCGCGGTGACCGCGTTGCGCGCATCGGCGGAAAGGTCGTCGCGGCCGATGCCCAGCACATCGGTTTCGACGCCCGCGGTGACGAGCGCGATCTCCGGATCGAGGAACTCGGGTACGCCGGGCGTGGTGTGCAGAGCGATGGACAGCCAGACCTTGCGCACCGTCGCATCGTCGTAACCGCGGTCCCGCAGGAACTTTTCGGCGGCGTTGGCCCCGTCGACCTCGAAGCGCAGCGTGGAGTCGCGGTAGCCCGCCGTCAGGGCGATGTCGTGGAACATCGCTCCGACATACAGGAGTTCGAGGTCGGGGTCGAGGCCACGCCGCTGACCTTGCAGCGCGCCGAACAGGAAGACTCGCCGGGAGTGGTTGAACAGCAGGTCGTCTTCCACGTCCCGGATGTACTCGGTGGTGTCTCGCACTAGTTGGGTGTCTGGAATCGCGATACCCGCGATGGTTTGTGTCGTCATGGCCCCAGTGTCGGCTCGCGCTGGCGGTCACCGGCTGTGTCCGTTGCGTCATCTTTCCCACAAAAAGCGACATATGCTGGCGGCATGCCCGCTGATCTCCTCGTCGTGTTCGTGGTGTTCGACGGCATGAAACTGCTCGACGTCGCCGGACCGGCGGAGGTGTTCGCGGAGGCGAACCGGTTCGGGGCGTCCTACCGGGTGGAGATGGCGTCGCTGGCCGGCCAGGACGTGGTGACGTCGGTGGGCACCCGACTCGTGGTCTCGACGTCGATCGATTCGGTCAAGAAGGCCGACACCGTGGTCGTGTCGGGTGGCGACGACCTCGTCGGCCGTCCTATCGACCCGCAGCTGGTCGCCGCGGTGAAGGCGTTGTGTCCGCGCACCCGCCGGATGGCGTCGATCTGCACGGGGTCGTTCATCCTGGCCAAGGCGGGACTGCTGGACGGACGGCGCGCGACCACCCACTGGCGGCAAACCGGCTTGTTGTCGCGAGCCTTTCCGCGGATCAGCGTCGAGCCAGACGCGATCTTCGTGCGCGACGGCGACATCTACACCTCGGCAGGGGTGTCCGCGGGCATCGACCTCGCGCTCGCGCTCGTCGAGGACGACCACGGCTCGGACCTTGTGCGCGATGTCGCCCGGTCGTTGGTCGTCTACCTGAAACGGGCAGGCGGGCAGTCGCAGTTCTCCGCGCTGGTCGAATCGCGCGCGCCGCAGCGGTCCGCGCTGCGCTCCGTCACCGAGGCGATCGCTGCCGATCCCGGCGCCAACCACACCGTGAAAACACTTGCGGCGCAGGCTTCTTTGAGCACCCGGCAATTGACCCGGCTGTTCCAGAGCGAGTTCGGCACCACACCGGCCCGCTACGTCGAGACGATCCGAATCGATGCCGCCCGGTCGGCGCTCGACGCCGGTCGCTCGGTCGCCGATTCGGCGCAGCTGGCCGGGTTCGGCAGCGCGGAAACACTGCGTCGGGTGTTCGTCAGCCAGCTCGGCATCTCGCCAAAGGCGTACCGGGATCGATTCAAGTCGACCGCGTGAAAAATCTGGACCCAAAAGTGTGGGATCCGGAGTCGTTGGTCGCTCCTATCAGGTGAACGCGGCCCGAAGGGGGCAGCGACACAACTCAGGAGAACACCATGACCAAGATCATCCACCGCGTCACAGTGACCATCGTCGGCGCCGCAGTTGCCATCGGGCTCGGCGCGGGAGTCGCACACGCCGACCGGTCGAGCCCCGCCCCGAAGAAGTGGCATGGCTGTGTGATGTACAACGGCACCGTCCTGGCAGACGGCCAGACCTACACCACGTCCAATGGCCAGACGATCACCTGCATCGACGGCTTCATCTGCCGCACACTCAGAGACGGCACCAGCCGACCCTGCCAAATCGAAGCGGGAACGACGCCGCCGGCACGCGACAGTGACGAGCTTGGCGGAGGCACCGCGCCGCCTTCGTCGGGAACGGCTGTAATCCCCGACCATGGCCGTGACACGTCCCTGGCCGGGTAGCCACTCACGTCGCGTGCAGCGCCGTGCGCAGCGCGGCGAGCCCGCGGTCGACCGCCTCGGTCGCGGCGGGCACCACACCGGCGTAACCGAGGTAGCCGTGGATAAGCGTCTCGGCGTTGTGCAGTTCGACGGGCACCCCCGCCGCGGAAAGCAGTTCGGCGTAGCGGGCACCGTCGTCACGCAGCGGATCGTGGCCCGCGACGGCGATATATGTCGGGGGCAGTCCGGTCAGGTCCTTCGCGAGCCCAGGGGCCAGCGTCGCAGGCATGTCGGAGAGATCGAGATCGCCCACATACCAACGGGAGAACCCTCTGACCGACGCGACGTCGAGCAACGGCGCGTCCGCGTTCTCCTTGAACGACGGCAGCGAGGTGTCCCAGGTCGCGGCCGGATACCAGAGCAGCTGGAACCGGATCGGCGGGCCGCCCGCGTCGCGCGCCAACTGCGCCACCACCGCCGAAAGATTGCCGCCCGCCGAGTCGCCCGCGACGGCGAGCCGGTCGGGGTCGGCGCCGAGCTCGGCGGCATGCGCCGCGAGCCATTGCGTTGCGGCCCAAGCATCTTCGACCGCGGCGGGGTAGGGGTGTTCTGGCGCCAGCCGGTATTCCACCGACACCACGACCGCGTCCGCTCCGACCGCGTGGTTGCGTGCGTCGCCGTCATAGGTGTCGAGGTCGCCGACGCACCAGCCGCCGCCGTGCAGGAAGACAACCACCGGCAGCGCCGCCTCGCCGTCCGTCGGCGGCCGGTAGATCCGGATCGGGATCGGGCCCGCGGGCCCGTCGATGACGCGGTCCTCGGTGCGCACCTCGGGATGCACCGGCCTGCGCGGCAGGTCGCGGAACCTTTGCCGGGCGGCCTCGACACCTCCGTCCGTTGTCAACTGAAACGGAACGGCCTTTAGTACCTTCTGCAGAATGGCGTCGACGGCGGGTTTCTCCTCGGCAACGGACATGGGGACACCGTACGCACACTCGCGGACCAAGCTGCTGTGGGTGGCCGCGGCGATCGTCGGCGCCTGTTACGGCGTGTTCCTGGTCGTCACCGCGGTGCGGTTGCCCACCGGCGCCGAACTCACCGGCCAGTTCACGCTGCAGCCCGCGGTCAAAGCGCTGACGGCGGTGCTGTTGGCCGTTGCCGCATTGACGCATCCAGTCTCGCGGGAGCGGCGCTGGCTGATTGCGGCCCTGCCGTTTTCCGCGGCCGGTGACTTCCTGCTCGCGATGCCGTGGTGGAAGCCGTCGTTCGTGCTGGGGCTGGCCGCCTTCCTGATCGCCCACCTGTGCTTCCTCGCCGCGTTGATCCCACTGGTCGCGCGGTCGGGGCCGCGGCTCGCGGGCGCTGCGATCATGGTGCTGGCCTGCGTCGTGCTGCTGGTGTGGTTCTGGCCGCGGCTGCTGGCCGAGGGCATGGCGGTGCCGGTGACGGTGTACATCGCGGTGCTCGGCGCGATGGTGTGCGCCGCACTGCTGGCCCGGTTGCCGACGCCGTGGACGGCGCTCGGTGCGGTGTGCTTTGCGGTGTCGGACGGGATGATCGGCATCGGGAAGTTCGTGCTGGCACCAACAAACGCAGAGGCGTTGGCTGTGCCGATCTGGTGGGCGTATGCGGCGTCCATCCTGCTGATCACCGCGGGCCTCTTCTTCGGTCGCGCGTCCGTGTCCTCTGCTACACCTACCGAGTGACGACAATCCGCCAGCAGGCCGAGCACGAGCCCATCGCTCGCGTGCTGCCCATGTTGACGGTGCCGCACCTGGACCGCGAATTCGACTACCTGGTTTCAACCGAACAGTCTGACGACGCCCAACCGGGTGTGCGTGTCCGAGTGCGCTTCCATGGCAGGCTGGTTGACGCCTTCGTCCTCGAAAGGCGTTCGGACACCGACCATGTCGGCAAGCTCGGCTGGCTGGACCGGGTGGTTTCGGCGCAGCCCGTGTTGACGCCCGAGGTGCGACGTCTCGTCGACGCCGTGGCCGCGCGCTACGCGGGCACCCGTGCCGACGTGTTGCGGCTCGCGGTCCCGCCGCGGCACGCCAACGTGGAGAAGCAGACCCAGCCGGATCTCGCACCGCTGGCCGTCAAACCCGTCGACACGGCGGCGTGGGCGAAGTACGGACGTGGCGAGCAGTTCCTCACCGCGCTCGGCGACAACCGCGCGGCCCGCGCCGTCTGGCAGGCCCTGCCGGGGGAGAAGTGGACCGACCGTCTGGCGGAAGCCGCCGCGGTCACCGTGAGCTCGGGCCGCGGTGTGTTGGCCATCGTGCCCGACCAGCGTGACGTAGATGCGTTGCACGCCAGCACTATTCGGCTCATCGATGAGGAGCGGGTGGCCGCGCTGTCGGCAGGCCTGGGACCCGCTCAGCGTTACCGCCGCTGGCTGTCGGTGCTGCGGGGGGGTGCACGCATGGTGATCGGCACTCGCAGCGCCGTGTTCGCGCCCATCGCCGATCTCGGTCTTGTCGTGGTGTGGGATGACGGCGACGACACCCTTGCCGAACCCCGCGCCCCCTACTCGCATGCCCGTGAGGTGGCGATGCTTCGCGCTCACCAACTGCGTTGTGCGGCATTGATCGGCGGCTACGCGCGCACCGCAGAAGCGCAGGCGATGGTGCGCAGCGGGTGGGCGCACGATCTGGTGGCCGCGCGTCCGGTCGTGCGCGCCCACTCGCCGCGCGTCGTCGCACCCGATGACAGCGGCCACGAACAGGAGCGCGACCCCGCAGCCCGCACGGCCCGGCTCCCGTCATTGGCCCTGCGGGCCGCTGGCACGTCGCTGCAGGCGGGCCTTCCTGTGCTGGTTCAGGTGCCGCGGCGCGGCTACGTGCCCGCGCTGGCGTGCGCACGCTGCCGCACCATCGCGCGCTGTAGGCACTGCACCGGACCTCTGTCGCTGCCCGACCGTGACACCGCGGGCGCGGTCTGCCGCTGGTGCGGCCGTGCAGACCAGGCGTTGCGCTGCGCGCGCTGCGGTTCCGATGCCGTGCGCGCGGTGGTCGTCGGTGCCCGGCGCACGGCAGAGGAGCTGGGCAGGGCGTTTCCCGGGACGCCCGTGATCACCTCCGGCGGTGACGCGATGGTCGCCGCGGTGCCCGAAGAGCCGGCGGTCGTGGTCGCGACACCAGGTGCCGAACCCGTGGCCGCAGGCGGTTACGGCGCCGCGCTGTTACTGGACGGGTGGGCGCTGCTCGGCCGCCAGGACCTGCGGGCCGCCGAGGACACGCTGCGTCGCTGGATGGCCGCGGCGGCGCTGGTGCGGCCGCGCGGTGACGGCGGCACGGTCGCGGTGGTCGCGGAGGCGGCGATTCCGACCGTGCAGTCGCTGATCCGGTGGGATCCGGTGGGACACGCCGACGCCGAGCTCGACGCGCGCACCGAGGTCGGACTGCCACCGGCCGTGCACATCGCTGCCGTCGACGGTGAACCCGCGGCGGTGAGGGCCCTGCTCGACACCGCGGAATTGCCGGAAACCGCGCAGCGACTGGGGCCCGTCGAGCTGCCGGTCGGTGCCCGCAGGCCGCCGGGGGTGGCCGCCGACAGCTCCGTGAGCCGGATGCTGGTGCGGGTGCCCCGCGACGGCGGTCTGGCGCTCGCCGCCGCGTTGCGACGTGCCACCGGGGTGCTCAGCGCGCGCCACGATCAACAGCCAACGCGTGTGCAAATCGACCCCTTGCACATAGGGTAATGCGGACGCGGCAACTCGCGCCGCTCAGGAGGTGGTCATGGGACGGCTGTTCAAGTGGCTGATCCCGTTGGCACTCATCACTTTTGGATTACTGTGGCCGCTGGTTATCCGCGGCGGCTCGGAGGCATCGGACGTTTCCGATCCGGTGGTGTTCAGCAATTACCGGGGCGACTTCGTGGTCAACAGCGACGGCAGGCTCGATGCGGTGGAGACGATCACCGCGGAGTTTCCCGGCGGACGACACGGCATCTTCCGGTATTGGGACGTCGCGAACCAGAACAGCCCGCGGGTGCGGCAGGAGCCGGAGATCAGGTCGATCCTGGTCGACGGTGAACCCGCCTCGTACCAAATGCTGTGGGAGGACGGCGAACGTTTTCGTGTGGCCAAGATCGGTGACCCGGATCAGTACCTGTCGTACGGCACGCATGTCTTCGAGATCCGCTACCGCATCCCCGGCGTCCTCGATCCAGGCGCCACCGGCGCCGACAAGACCTTCGCGGGCGGGATCGGCGCACCATCGACGTCGCCGTCGGTGTTCTTCTGGAACGTCATCGCCCCGTCATGGAACAACCGAATCGAGAACGCGGAATTCTCGATAACGCTACCGGGCGACGTCGGCCGCGCGCAGTGCTCCGTGGGCTACGGCGTCGGCCGGGCGTGCCGCGATCTGACCGTCGACGGCAACACGGTCACCGTGTCGGCCGCCGATCTTGCGCCGCGCACCCCGGTGACCGTGCGTGCGGGCGTTGACGTGCCGACCCCGCCGCGAATCAGCCTGCCCTGGCCCTACACGTGGGACCGCATCCTCGGGCAGTCACTGGCCGGCGTGGCGTGGATCGTCGGCCTGACAATGGCTTTCGGGGTCGGCGCCTACCTCTGGTACCGCACCACCGTCGAACCGTCGCCCGGATTTCCGCTGCAATACGCGCCGCCGGAAGGACTGGGGCCGGTGCAGACCGAATACATCCGCACCGAGTCGGTCCCGAAGAACGGGCTGACCGCCACGTTGTTCTATCTGGCCGAGCGCAAGCTGATCGACCTGAGGCAGATCAACGACAAGCAGTGGAACATCCGCGGCACCGCCGTGAAGGGCGCATGGGCAGACGTGGATTCGGTCAGCGTCGCGGTCGGGTCGGCACTCGACGTGATGACCGCCGGGAACGAGTTCGAGGCAAAGAAGAGCGTGAAGGCCGGCCAGAAACTGAACAAGGCCAAGACCGACATGGCCAAGGCGGTCGAGAAGTGGGCCTTCAAGGACGAGCTGATGGTCAAGCGCAAGAAGGAGATGTGGGTGCGCACCGCCAACGCGGTCGCGTTCCTGCTCATGGTGTGCGGCTTCTTCCGCTGGGGTTTCCCGACGACGATGTGGGCCCTGCCGTTCGCGGCCTTCTTCCTGTTGTCGGTCGGCGCGTGGGCGGACGGCGTCGGCACCCGCCGCACCGAGGCCGGCCGCGAATTATGGTCGCGTGCAGGTGGATTCCAACGCATGTTGGCCACAGATTCGGCCGAGGCCCGCTTCGACTTCGGCGCCCGCAAGGACCTCTACACCGCCTATGTGCCGTTCGCGGTGGCGGCGGGCGTGGCCGCGCTCTGGGCGAAGAAGTATGAGACCTCGGTGGGAGCTCCTGCACCGCAACCGGATTGGTACAACTCGTCGTCGACCACGTCCTGGGGCTTCAGCGGCGGCTCCAGCGGGCCGAGTTTCGACAGCTTCGAGTCAGCGTTGTCGTCGTCGATCGGCGCCTACACCGCATCGCAGTCGTCGTCTTCGTCCTCGTCTGGTGGCGGGGGTGGCTTCAGTGGCGGCGGCGGTGGCGGCGGCGGAGGCGGAGGAGGCGGATCATGGTGAGATTTCTGCTCATTCTGGTGTTGGTGCTGGCGGTGCTGGTGCTGATCGGTTTCGTGATGGGCTACAACAAGATCCGTACGGCCGATGTCCGCGTCGCTGAAGCGCTTTCGGGCATCGACGTGGAGCTGACGCGGCGCGCATCGCTGATTCCCAGCCTCGTGCAGACGGTTGAGACGTTCGCGGCCCACGAGAAGGGCATCCTCGATCACGTCACCAACGCGCGCGCGGCGCTGACGTCGGCGACGACGGGGAAGTCGGTGGCGCAGCGCAGCGCCGCCGAGAAGGATCTCGACACCGCGCTGGCGCCGGTGCTGGCGCTCGGGCAGAGCTATCCGCAGCTGAACTCGTCGAACAACTTCCTGAACCTTCAGGACAACCTCGCCGACACCGAGAACAAGCTGGCCTTCGCCCGGCAGTACTACAACGACGCGGTGGCCACCCTGAACCGGCTGATCAGCACCATTCCGTGGATGTTCGTCGCGCCGATGGCAGGGGTGTCGGAGCGGGAGTACTACCAGACTCCTCGCTAGATGCCGAAGTAGCCGTCCCTACACTGGCGCGGTGCGCATCGTCTTCGCAGGCACCCCCGAGCCCGCGCTTCCCTCGCTGCGCAGGCTGATCGACTCGCCACACCACGACGTGGTCGCAGTGCTGACTCGGCCCGACACAGCGAAGGGACGGCACGGCACACCGACACCGTCCCCGGTGGCCCAACTGGCGCTGGACGCCGGTATCCCGGTGCTGAGGCCGACACGGCCCAACTCCGACGAGTTCATCGCCGAGCTGACCGAGTTGGCGCCCGAGGTCTGCGGGGTCGTCGCCTACGGAGCACTGCTGACCGAGCGGCTGCTCGCGGTGCCCACCCACGGCTGGATCAACCTGCATTTCTCGCTGCTGCCCGCATGGCGCGGCGCCGCACCGGTGCAGGCCGCGATCGCCGCTGGTGACACCGTGACAGGGGCGACGACCTTCCAGATCGAGCTCGCGCTGGACTCGGGCCCGGTGTACGGCGTGGTGACGGAGACCGTCCGACCCACCGACACGGCGGGCGATCTCCTTGACCGGCTGTCGATTTCGGGTGCCGCGCTGCTGGAGAGGACGCTCGACGGCATCGCCGACGCGTCGCTGACGGCGGTACCGCAACCCGCGGACGGCGTGACCGTCGCCCCGAAGATCACCGTCGAGGAGGCGCGCGTGCGATGGGACCTGCCCGCGCACGTGATCGACCGTCGGATCCGCGCGGTCACGCCGAATCCCGGTGCGTGGACGACGATCGGCGACCTGCGCGTCAAGCTCGGGCCTGTCACCGTCGAGGACACGTCAGAGCACCTGGCGCCCGGCGCGATTCGGGTGGAGCGCAAGGGTGTGCACGTCGGTACCGGGTCGCAGCCGGTGCTGCTCGGACAGCTCCAGCCGCCCGGCAAGAAGATGATGAACGCCGCCGACTGGGCCCGCGGTGCACGTCTCGATGAAGACGTGCGTGCCCAGTGACCAAGCCGAGGCGCCAGCGTCGCAAACCACTTGACCCCGCCCGTCAGGCGGCGTTCGACGTGCTGCGCGCCGTGTCCGAGCGCGACGCCTATGCCAACCTCGCACTGCCCGCACTGCTGCGCGAGCGCGGAATCACCGGCCGCGACGCCGCGTTCGCCACCGAACTCGCCTATGGCACCTGTCGCACCCGCGGCCTGCTCGACGCGGTCATCGCCGCAGCCGCCGGTCGACCTCCGGACAAGATCGACCCCGTGCTGCTCGATCTGCTGAGGCTTGGCACGTACCAACTGCTGCGCACCAGGGTCGAACAGCACGCGGCGGTGTCCACCACCGTCGAGCAGGCCGGTATCGAATTCGATTCTGCGCGAGCGGGTTTCGTCAATGGCGTGCTACGCACAATCGCCGGACGCGACGAGCAGTCCTGGGTCGAGGAGCTCGCCCCGCCCGCAGGCAGCGACCCGATCGGGCATGCCGCGTTCGTGCACGCCCATCCCCGCTGGGTCGCGCAGGCCTTCGCCGACGCCCTCGGGGCATCCGCCGGACAGCTGGACGCGCTGCTGGCCAGCGACGACGACCGTCCGTTGGTGCATCTGGCCGCGCGGCCGGGCGTGCTGACCGCCGACGAGCTGGCCGCGCAGGTCGACGGCACGGTCGGGCGGTACTCGCCGTACGCCGTCTACCTGTCGGGAGGCGACCCCGGTCGGCTCGAACCGATCCGTGACGGCGCCGCGCTGGTGCAGGACGAGGGCAGCCAGCTGGTCGCGCGGGCGCTGACACTCGCAGAACTGGACGGTCCCGACACGGGGCGCTGGCTGGACCTGTGTTCGGGGCCCGGCGGCAAGACCGCGCTGCTGGCAGCCTTGGCTGACGGCAAACGGGTGACCGCAATCGAACCCGCCCCGCGGCGCGCCGAGATGGTCGAAGAGAACACCCGGGGTCTTCCCGTCGAGGTGCTGCGCGTCGATGGCCGCGAAACCGGGCTCGAGCCGGGTTTCGACCGCGTGCTCGTCGACGCGCCATGCACCGGGCTTGGCGCGCTGCGGCGCAGGCCGGAAGCCCGTTGGCGGCGCCAGCCAGGCGACGTGCCACAGCTGGCGAAACTGCAGCGCGAGCTGCTGGCCTCGGCGATCCAGCTGACCCGGCCCGGTGGTGTGGTGCTGTACGCGACGTGTTCGCCACACCTCGCCGAGACGGTCGGCATCGTCGCCGATGCGCTGCGCCGTCACCCCGTCACGGCGCTGGACACCCGGCCGCTGTTCGACCCCGTCGACGACCTGGGCGACGGTCCGTACGTGCAGCTCTGGCCGCACCGGCATGGCACCGATGCGATGTTCGCGGCCGCGCTCAAAGTAGGGTGAGCGCCATGCCAGGACCACTCATCGCGCCGTCGATCCTTGCGGCCGACTTCGCCGAACTCGGTGACGAAGCCGCCGCGGTGACCGGCGCCGACTGGTTGCACGTCGATGTGATGGACAACCATTTCGTGCCCAACCTGACCATCGGGCTGCCCGTCGTCGAGGCACTGCTGAAGAGAACCGACATCCCGATGGACTGCCATCTGATGATCGACAACCCCGACAAGTGGGCGCCGCCCTACGCCGAGGCAGGCGCGTACAACGTCACGTTCCACGCCGAAGCGACCGACAACCCCATCGCGGTGGCCAGGGACATTCGCGCCGCGGGCGCCAAGGCCGGCCTGTCCGTCAAGCCCGGCACGCCCATCGATCCCTACCTGGAGATCCTGCCCCACTTCGACACCCTGCTGATCATGTCCGTGGAACCGGGCTTCGGCGGGCAGAAGTTCATCCCGGAGGTGCTGCCGAAGGTCGGCATCGTGCGCCGGCTCGTGGACGCCGGTGAACTGACGATCGTCGTGGAGATCGACGGCGGCATCAACGAGGACACCATCGAGGAGGCCGCCCTGGCCGGGGTCGACTGCTTCGTCGCAGGTTCGGCCGTCTACAGCGCGGAAGATCCCGCGGCCGCAGTCGAATCGCTGCGCCGACAAGCCGCGTCGGCGTCCAAACACCTGCGCCTATGAATCTCGACGCCGCGATGCGGCTGGCGGTCGAGCACGCCGACCGGGTGAAGGGCACCACGTATCCGAATCCGCCTGTGGGCGCGATCATTTTGGACCGCGACGGCGAGATCGCGGGTGTCGGTGCCACGGAGCCGCCTGGCGGTCCGCACGCCGAGGTGGTGGCGTTGCGCAGGGCGGGGAAGCGCGCGGTCGGTGGCACCGCGGTGGTGACCCTCGAACCCTGCAATCACTACGGCAGAACCCCGCCGTGCGTGGACGCCCTTGTCGCTGCAGGGGTTTCGCGGGTGGCCTACGCTGTCGCGGACCCGAACCCGGAAGCCGCCGGTGGGGCGGCTCGGCTCACCGAATCCGGCATCAAGGTCGAGGCCGGGGTGCTGATCGACGCGGTGGCAGGCGGACCGCTTCGGGAATGGCTGCACAAGCAGCGGACCGGGTTGCCGCATGTCACGTGGAAGTACGCCACGAGTGTGGACGGCCGCAGCGCGGCCGCCGACGGCTCGAGCCAGTGGATCACCAGTGAGGCCGCGCGTGCCGACGTGCACCGCAGGCGTGCCACCGCGGACGCGATAATCGTCGGCACCGGAACGGTGTTCGTCGACGACCCGGTGCTGACCGCGCGGCGGCCCGACGGCACGCTCGCCGAGCGCCAGCCGCTTCGAGTGGTGGTCGGTGAGCGCGAGATATCTTCTGAGGCAAGAGTTCTCAACGATGACTCGCGCACGATGGTGATCCGGACCAGGGACCCGCACGAAGTGATCAAGGCGTTGTCGGATCGCACCGATGTGCTGCTGGAGGGCGGCCCGACCCTGGCAGGCGCGTTCCTGCGGGCCGGAGTGATCGACCGGATCCTGGCCTATGTGGCGCCAATCCTGTTGGGGGGCCCGATCAGTGCCGTCGACGATGTCGGCGTGCTGTCGATCGCCCACGCGCAGCGCTGGCGGTTCGACGGAATCGAGCCGATCGGGCCGGACCTGCTGCTCAGTCTGATCCCAGCGTAGGTGCGCAGGGTTCAGTCGATTTCGAGCGGGCGGTGTTCGATCAGATCGCGCACCCCGCCAAGGCCGAGCCGCTCGCGGAAGGCCTGCACCGTGTAGCCGACCGCCGTCGCATCGCAGCGCGCCCGCACCGTGGCCGAGCGCGGCAGGTGAAACAGCGGACCGATCTCACCAAAGTAGTCGCCCCGTCCCGCGACCTTCAGCAATTCCTCACCGCCGCCTGCCAATTCGCGCACAATCTCGAACTCACCCTCGGTGACGACATAGATCAGGTCGCCCATCGTGCCCTGTTCGAACAACACCTCACCCTCCGAAACGGTCACCTTGTCGGGTGGCCGGTCCATCGAGATGAAATCCGGAACGAGGTCGACGACGCGGTCTGCCAGCGGCAGGATCCTGCTGTCGTGGGTGGCCACGACCACCATCCGGTCCCCTGAGGCGAGTTCGCGGATCAGCCGCAGCACCTCCTCGACCTGGATGAAGTCGAGGTGTGCGGTCGGCTCGTCGGCCAGTATCAACGGCGGATCGAGGGCGATCGCGCGGGCGACCGCGACGCGCTGCTGCTGTCCGCCGCTCAGATCGCCCGGCCGGTGGGTCATCCGTTCCTCGAGGCCGACCCGGGACAGCAGTTGTTCGGCCTTCTTGAGCGCGGCCCTGCGCGACATGCCCGCGGCGAGCATCGGCACCATCACGTTCTCCACCGCGGTGAGGCTGGGCACGAGATTGAACGCCTGGAACACGATGCCCACCGTCTCGCGTCGGTATGTCGACAACTCGCGGGCATTGAGCGACGCGACGTCGACGTCGCCGAACTTGATCGCCCCGGAACTGGGTCGCAGAATCCCGCCGAGGCAGGACAGCAGCGTCGTCTTCCCACAACCGCTGGGGCCCATCAGGATGACCAGCGAGCCCGCCGCCACATCGAGGTCGAAGCCGTCGATCGGGCGCACGGTGTCTGCCCCGCTGGCGTACTCGACGACCAAATTCTGAATGCTGAGATCGCCCACGCTCATGGACCTCCGAACGCGATAGCGGGGTCGACCGATACCGCGCGCTGCAATCCGGTGGCGCTGGCGATCAAGCCGATCACCACGGCGATCACCGGCAACGCCACAAAGGCGTATGCCGGGACGATGACCTTCATCGGGAACAGCGGTCCGAGGGCCATCGACAGCACGGCGCCGACCAGTGCGGCGAGCAGTGCGATCACCACCGCCTGCATGGCAAGCCCGGCCGCGATGTTTCGGGTCGGCACCCCAATTGCCTTGAACACCGCGAAGTCTCGCAGGCGTTCCAGCGCCGAGAGGTAGATGACCGATCCGACGACCAGCGCCGCGACGATCCACAGCATGAGCGCGACGATCGTGATCGAATTCACGGCGACCTTCAACGGGCGGAGCAGGTCGGCGATGGCGCCGTCACGGTTGATGGTGTGGTAGCCGGCGGGTACCTGGGCGAGGGTCCCGCGAATACCGATCGAGGCCACCAGCGGTTCGGCGCCGTACACCAGTCGCTGTGCACCCGCGGTGGTGAGGAAGACGTTCGGCAGGTTGGCCAGCGCCGTCGAGTTATCCACGATGCCGACGATTCGCAGTGTGCGGGAAGCGATTTCGATCTCGTCGCCGACAGCGCGCTCGAGCGTGCTCGACACCGCGACCTCATCGGGAGTCGAGGGCGCACGCCCCTCCGAAACAGCGGGCATGCCAGGACCGCGTTCGGGGGCGCCGAAAATGTCGACGTTGCGCGTGATCTCACCGAGGGTGGCCGTACCTCCGGCGTACACCAGGGGAGCGGCCACGGTCACACCTGGCATCGCGGCGATGCGCGGTAGCTCGACCGGTGCGAACGGGGTGGCCCCGACGAAAGGGCCGGATGCGCCCTCTTTGACCACGAAAAGGTCGACGCCAAGGGAGTCGACGGTCTGCTCGGCCTCCACACTGAACCCGTTCGCGAGGCCGGTGAGCACGAGGGTCATCGCGAAGATGATGGCGGTCGAGAGGATCGCAATGACAAACCGGCGCTTGCGCCACTGCATGTCGCGCAGGGCGGCGAGGAGCATGTCCGCGAGATTACCGACGCCTCAACTCTCGCGGGCCGAGTTCGGACTATGACTTGTACTCGGCGAATGCCCTGACCAATGTGTTGCAGAACGCAGGCAGGTCGTCAGGCTTGCGGCTGGACACCAACGTGTTTGGCCCGCGCGAGCATTCGACCACCTCTTCGTCGACCCAATTCGCGCCCGCATTGCGCAGATCGGTCGCCACGCTCGGCCACGACGTCAGCGTCCGACCTTTCACGACGTTGGCCTCGATCAGGGTCCACGGCCCGTGGCAGATCACCGCGACCGGCTTGCCTGCATCGAAAAAACTCTTCACGAATGCAACGGCCGCGTCGTTGGTACGCAGAAAGTCAGGATTGGCGACCCCGCCGGGCAGCACCAGCGCCTGGTAGTCGGACGCGGTGACACCGTCGGCCGCCTTGTCCGCCTCGAACGTGTCCGCCGGTGTCAGATGGTTGAACGCCTGAATCTTTCCGACCTCCGTCGACACCAACTCGGGTGTGCCGCCCGCCTGCTCGACGGCCTTCCACGGGTCGGTCAATTCGACTTGCTCGACGCCTTCGGGGGCGACCAGGAACGCAATAGTCTTGCCATTCAGTGAAGTTGACATGAATTCTCTCCCCTCAAACTGTTGCCTATCGCACGCGTACCCGGCGCGGCGAGCAACCAATCAGGACGTCGCCGTCGGTACACTCGTACCAAAGCGCTTTCACCGACGAGAGTTGCCCGCCTGGTGAGCACTAACAAAGGAAATCGAGCGTGACTGCACTGCAGGACTGGCTCAGTACACGACCCGTAGATCCAAAAGGCCTGAAGGCAATCATCTGCGACGCGTTGCGGACCCTGACACCCGAGGAACCGGCAAAGATCGACGAGCCCCAGCTACTGCGCCGGGGCCTCGAACGCTGCTGAGCGCCTAACTGGACCGGTGCCGCCCCGCGGTCGGCGCTTCGTCTGCCTCGACGGTGGCCTCGGGTTCCTCGGCGTGCTCGTGTCTGCCGCTGATCAGCAGGCCGAGCAGGGCACCGACGACGCAGACAAGGGCAGTGATGCCGAAGATCTCGCCGTATTGCATGACATAGGCCGTGCGCACCCGCCCTGCCTGCGCGGCGAGACGCTCCATCAGGTTGTTCCCGGTGGCGCTTGGCAGGCTGGCCAGATGCTGGTTGAAGCGGTAGAGGCCCCACGCGCTCAGTGACGCGATTCCGATCAGCATGCCGATCATGCGGGCCACCACGACCGCGGCCGATGCGATGCCGTGCTGTGCGGCAGGGACCACCCGCAGCGTCGCCGATGTCAGCGGTCCGATCACCAGGCCCAGGCCCAGGCCGGCGATGGCCAGGTCGGTGTCGAGCGCAGGCACGGTGAACAGGCCGAGGTCGTGGCGGGCGGCCAGCAGGTCGACGGGCCACTTGGAGATCAGCCAGTAGCCGCCCGCGGCGATCATCAGCCCGGCGAACGCCACGATCCGGTCGCCGACCCTGGTCGCGATCCAGCCGCCCAACAGGGCGCCGATGGGCAGCGCGATCAGAAACCGCAGCAGGAGCAGGGCGGCGTCGTTCTTGTCGAGGCCGAGCACGCCCTGACCGAACAATTCGACGTTGACCAGCGTCACCATCAGTGCCGCTCCGGCGGTCAGGGACGCGCCCAACGCCGAAAGGAACGGCCGGAAGTGCACACCCGCCGGTTCGATCAGCCGGGTGCGGGCGAATTTCTCCCACACGAAGAAGGCGATGGCCGCGACCAGCGCACCCACGAGTAGCGGCGGACCGTAACTGGGCAACACCTGCTTGCCGTCCGGCGCGGGGTTGTAGAGGCCCCAGGTGGCCAGACCGAGCGCGATGGCCAGCAGCACACCGCCGACCACGTCGACCTTCTCCGGGTGCTCCGACTTCTGCTTCGACGGAAGGCTGAAGTGGATCATCACCATCGCGACCGCCACCAGCGGCACGTTGATCCAGAACACGTCGCGCCACGTGTTGAGCAGCCACACCACCGCGACGCCGTAAAGGGGACCCAGCACGCTGCCGAGTTCCTGCGCGGCGCCCACACCGCCGAGCACCGCGGCGCGGTTGCGGGCGGCCCACAGGTCGGCCGCGAGCGCCAGTGTCACCGGCAGCAGCGCGCCGCTCGCCACGCCCTGGATCGCGCGGCCGATGATCAGCTGGAACAGATCGTTCGAAAGTGCGGTGACGACCGAGCCTGCCGCGAACATCAGCAGGCTGGCCTGCAGCACGAACTTGCGGCCGAATCGGTCGGAGGCCCGGCCCAGCAGAGGCATGGCCGCGATATAGCCGAGCAGGTACCAGGTGACGATCGGGGTGACCCGCTGGATCTGATTGATCCCGATCCCGACGTCTTTCATGATGTCGGTCATGATCGTGACCACGACATACGTGTCGAGGGCACCGAGCAGCACCGCTAGGCTGCCGGCGCTGATCGCGACTCTGCGCGACGCGCGCATCAGACCGCCGGTTTGGTGACGGTCACCGACTTGCCCCAGTCGGTGCACGTCATCGTGATGGTGTTGCCGGGCGACGTCTCAAGTTTGACCTGCGCCAGTTCATGGTTCCCGTCTTCGCGGATCCAGGCGGTGCCAGGAACGGGCCCGGTGGCCTTGATCTGCGGGGCGATCTTGTTCACGGCGTCCGCGCTCACGGTCCCTGTGATGCGGACGGTGTCGACGCCGGTGATGTTCTCGCGACCGTCGGCCTTGGGGTCGGCGAAGTTGGCCAGAATGTTGCCCAGTCCGGCGTCGGGGTTCAGCAGGGCCGACACGTCATAGATGTCGGCGGCGGGGCCGAAGTCCTGGAAGCTGCCCTTGGTGATGGCGCCGAACAGATTGCCGTCGGCGACCACGAAGTCGACACCTTCCAGGCGCTGGCCCAGGAACAGGATGTTGGCAGTGCCTTGTGCGGCGACGGCAGGCTTGTTGGTCAGATCGCCTTCGAGGGTCTCGATCGGCAGGTCCTGAATCGTGCCCTGCACCGCGAGCTTCAGATGCACGCTCGACTGCGACTTCGTGGTTTCGCTGGACTCCTTGAGCAGGGTGGCCGCGTCGGGCAGTGCCTTCGAGGAGTCCTGCGACTTCGAGGAGCACCCGGCGATAAGGGCGATGGTGGCGAAAAGGGCGGCGAAGATGGCCAAGAGGCGCGTCTGCATGACTGCATCGTAGAGGGTGCAATCGTGTGGACGCGCTGCGCGTGCGGTCGGTAGAAGTGGAATCGTGGCTTCCGAACTGGACTTTCGGCACGTGTCGGCCGCCGACGGCGACGGCGCCGCACTCGTGGCGGCGATGATCGATGAAGTGGGTGCGCTGTACGGCGGACTCGATCTCAATGCTCCCGATATGCCCACCGCCGGTGCGGCTGACCTGGGGCCGCCGGGAGGTACGTTCGTCGTCGGTTACCGCGACGGGCAGCCGGTATGTGGCGGGGGAATCAAGCGGTTGCCGGACGGCGCGTGTGAGATCAAACGCATGTACGTCGTACCCGCGGCGCGCCGGCAGGGCGTGGCGCGGGCGCTGCTGGGGGCACTGGAGGAGGCGGCCCGCGGCCTTGGCTACCGGGTCGCACGGCTGGATACCGGGCCGTTGCAGCCGCACGCGCGCGAGCTCTATGAAGCCGAGGGTTACGTGCCGATCGAAAACTTCAACGGCAATCCGGTGGCCACGTTCTTCGGCGAGAAGCAGCTGTCTGGATAGTCTGGCGGCGTGTTCACCGGAATCGTCGAAGAACTGGGTGAGGTCGTCGGCAAGGAAGAACTCGGCGACTCGGCCCGGCTGGTCATCCGCGGGCCCGTCGTCACTTCCGACGCCGGGCACGGCGACTCGATCGCGGTCAACGGGGTCTGCCTGACCGTGGTCGAAGTGCTGCCCGACGGCGCCTTCAGCGCCGACGTGATGGGCGAGACGTTGAACCGGTCGAGCTTGCGCGCGGTCGGCGTGGGCAGTCACGTCAACCTGGAGCGCGCGGCCGCGGTCAACAGCCGTCTCGGGGGCCACATCGTGCAGGGCCACGTCGACGGCACCGGACACGTGATCGCACGGACACCGTCCGAACACTGGGAAGTCATCCGGATCGCATTGCCCACTGCGCTGTCCCGGTATGTCGTGGAGAAGGGTTCCATCACCGTCGACGGTGTCTCCCTTACGGTTTCGGCTTTGGGGCACGACTGGTTCGAGGTGTCGTTGATTCCGACGACGTTGGACCTCACCACGCTTGGCAGGGCTGAGGTGGGCACGAGGGTCAACCTCGAGGTCGACATCATCGCGAAGTACGTGGAACGGCTGCTCGGCTCCGACGAGGAGCCCACCGGCCGCGACACCTGACCGCACAGCTACCACTATTCGCGGGGCAATACGTTATACATCACCGCGGGGCGCTCTGAAGTGGATTAGCCCCTGCTAATTTTCTTGCGAAGGTCAGACGGGGCGTTCATCCAGTTCAGCTCCCTGCCGCTGTCCGGAATGCGAAAAATCCGGCGCGAAACGGCAGTTTGCGAGATGTGCTTGTCAGTTATTGACGCTCATGTTAAGTTTCGCCGCAGTTAATTAGACTTCATGCCCCGGCCACCGGGTCCCATGAAACCGCCACTCGGGGGAGTCGGGAGCATGACATGGCGTCTGCGAAGCGTGGGAAACATGCGAAGCGACCCACCCGGGCCAACCGGGCGAGCCATTTAGCCTTCGCGGTTGGCCTCGGCGTCGCGGTCGCCACCAGTCCGGGCGTCGCATCCGCCAGCACCGGGGACAACCCGCAATCGGGCTCCGCCGATCCGGACACCGGATCGAAGGCGACAACGACAACCGGTTCGGGCACAACGACTTCCGGAGCTTCCGGGACTTCCGGCACCACCACGCCGACGGAACCGACCACCACGACCACCACAACCACGACGCCCGGTTCGGGGTCGGGGTCGCAGACCACCACGACGACGTCCGGCGAAGGCCCGACGACGTCGGTCAGCGCGTCCGGTGGTTCGGGCACAACGGTCTCCGGTGAGGGCTCGTCGGGGACGGGAAGCACGTCGACGCCGCCGACCACCGAACCGACGGGCACCACCCCGACCGAACAGCCCCAAACGGGTTCGGGCACAACAACTTCGACGCCTCCGACGACGGGAGCGGCAGAGCCGACGCCGACGCAGGAAACGCCGCCGACGACAGTGGAAGAGCACAAGCCGGCCACCACGCCGACCGAGGCGACCAATGTGCCTGCGGCACAGACGCAGAGCGCCGCGCACACCGAAACCGTCGAAATGGCCAGCGCCAAAACGACTGAGACCAATACCGAGGAGTCGGGATCGGCGCCTGCCGCCCGAATGATGGCCGCCAGCACCTCATCCACCCCGACGACGGCCGCGTTCAGCCTTCCGACCGTCCAATTGCCGCCGTATCCCACCGTTCCCGGCGTGTCACCGACGCGGGTCGCGGTTGCGGTGGTGGTCGTGCTGTACAGGGCGCTGCAGACGGCGATGTCCGGCCCCATCCCCAACCCGATCGCGATTCCCATCTACATGGTTCTCGTCGCTGCCTATCAGCGGCTGAGCGAGATTGCGCTGAACCACCTTCCGACCGCTTCGCAACCCACACCCGCCCTGCAGGTTCCGGTGCTGGGCACCATCACCGGCACTGTGGTCGCGACCGACCCGGATGGCGACCCGCTCACCTTCACCTACACGCAACCGACGAACGGCGGCCTCGTCGTGGTGACGAACGTGCCGCTGACCAACCAGTA
>DATJIX010000172.1:0-6857 GCA_035492865.1 Mycobacterium sp.
GCGGCGCCGCCGTCGTTGGTGAAGATGGCGGTGCCGTTGCCGTAGGGGTTGTTGTTGATGAGGTCGAGGGCTTGGTCGTAGGTCTCGACGCGGATCACGGAGAGCACGGGGCCGAAGATTTCGTCGGTGTAGATGCTCATCTCGGGGGTGACGTGGTCGATCAGCGTCGGGCCCAGCCAGAATCCGTTGGCGGCGCCGTCGGGGGTGACGGTGCGGCCGTCGACGACGATTTTGGCGCCGTCGGTTTCGCCGGCGTCGATGTAGCCCGCGACTTTGTCGCGGTGGGCCTTGGTGACCAGGGGTCCCATGTCGGAGTCCTTGGTGCCGTCGCCGATCTTGAGTGGTGTGGTGCGTTCGGCGATTTTGGCGACCAGGTCATCGGCGATGGGGCCGACGGCCACACAGGCGCTGATGGCCATGCAGCGTTCCCCGGCGGAGCCGAAGCCGGCGTTGACCATGGCGTCGGCGGCCAGGTCCAGGTCGGCGTCGGGCAGGATCACCGCGTGGTTTTTGGCCCCGCCGAGGGCTTGTACGCGTTTTCCGTGTGCGGTGCCGGTGGAGTAGACGTAGGACGCGATCGGGGTGGAGCCCACGAACGACACGGATTTGATCTTCTTATTGGTGAGCAGTTCGTCGACGGCGGTTTTGTCGCCTTGCAGCACGTTGAACACCCCGGCGGGCAGGCCGGCTTCTTTCCACAGTTCGGCCATCCATAGCGAGGCCGAGGGGTCTTTCTCGCTGGGCTTGAGGACGACGGTGTTGCCTGCGGCGATGGCGATGGGGAAGAACCACATCGGCACCATGGCGGGGAAGTTGAACGGGCTGATGATGGCGACGGGGCCCAGGGGTTGGCGGATGGAGTAGACGTCGACTTTGGTGGAGGCGTTCTCGGTGAAGCCGCCCTTCAATAAATGGGGGATGCCGCAGGCGAATTCGACGACTTCCTGCCCGCGTGACACTTCACCCAACGCGTCGGAGACGACCTTGCCGTGCTCGCTGGTGATGATCTGGGCCAGCTCGCCCTTGCGGGCGTTGAGCAGTTCGCGGAAGGTGAACAGGATCTGGGTGCGCTTGGCCAGCGATGTATCCCGCCAGGCGGGGAACGCCACGGCGGCCGCATCGATCACCGCCTGCGCATCCTCGACGGTGGCCAACGCCACCTGACCAGTCACCGCACCCGTCGCCGGATTCGTCACCGGCGCGGTGGCGTTTGGGCTGCCGGCAAACGACTCATTGTTCTTCCAGTGGGTGATCGCATTCTGCACGCCTCTAGCGTGCCAGCGAATGTCGACCGGCGACCCCAGCAGAGTGTCAACGGAATCCTCATAGGAATTACACTCTGTAAATGCCTCTCACGGTGGCCGAAGTCGTCGACTTGCCTGTCATCCAGGCCGGGCAGCCCGAGGTGTTGAGCGACCGCCGATGGCACGACCAGATCCGCTGGGTGCACGTCAGCGACGTCGCGGACTTGTCGACCCTGTTGCAGGGCGGCGAACTGGTCCTCACTACCGGCACCGCGCTGCGACGATCCCCTCCTCGGTACTTGCGCGCCATTGCCGAGGCGGGCGCGCTCGGGGTCATCGCAGAACTCCCCAAGGGGGCATCGCTGCCGAAGACGGCGGCGACAGCAGCGGCAAGTTCAAACGTCGCGTTGATAGTGCTGCACCGTGAGATCAAGTTCGTCGAAGTGACCGAGGCGGTGCATCGACGGATCGTGGCCGAGCAGTTCGACGCGGTCGCGTTCGACCGCCGAGTGCACGCGACGTTCACCGACCTGAGCATGAAGCGGGTCTCGGCGCCCGGGATCGTCGCGGCCGCCGCTCGCATGCTCGACGAGCCAGTCGTGCTGGAAGATCTTGCGCACCAAGCACTTGCCGTTGCACCGGGCCCGGACACCACCGCGAGCCTGCTCGATGACTGGGAATACCGCTCCCGACGTGCCCCCGGCCGTGACGGCTGGGCGATGACTCCGGTCGGCCCCCGCGGCGAAGAATGGGGAAGGCTGGTCGTCCCACGACTTCCCGCGGACGCATCGCGCGCCACGATGGTGCTCGAGCGCGCCGCGGCCGCGCTCGCCCTGAACCGGATGATCGAGCGAGACCGGTCCGGGTTGCACCAGCAGGCCCAGAGCGGGCTGATCGACGACGTCATTCGCAATCGGGTCACCGACGAACGTGAGATCACCGCAAGGGCACACGCGTTGGGCCTCCGGAAGGCTTCTCGGTATCACCCGGTGGTGGTGCGGACCGAAGACGCATCGACGGGATCCGATCCGGTTGCCGGCCAGCGCCGCAACGTCAGACTTCTGGACGCGGTGGCCCACACCGTGAACGCCGCCGGTCACACCGGGCTGTTCACGATCCGCGGCGACGGCGAGATCGGCGCCGTGGTGGCATTGGGCGCGAGCCGAGCGGGCGCAGCGGAAAAGGCATGGGGCGCGCTGGGCTTGGACGTGGCGCGCGAGGTGGCCCGGGTGGACGGCGGTCAGAGATCGGTACTCGCATTGGGCGAGCCTTCCGGGTTGGTCACCGACGCCATCGTCGGCATTGCCGACGCTGCCCACGTCGCCGAGGCAGCCTTGGCGATGGGCGGTGAGTCGCGAGCGTTCTACCGCACCTCCGATGTGCGGCTGCGCGGGCTCATCTCGCTTCTGCAGGATGACCCGCGACTTCAGGCGTTCGCCGAAACCGAGCTGAAAGGGCTGCTGACAGCCGAGAGCACCGGTAGGCCAACAGATTTCACGATTCTGCGGAATCATCTTCGATTGGGCGGCAACAAGGTCGCGCTCGCGGCTGAACTGGGCATCAGCAGGCCGGCGCTCTACAAGCGGTTGTCGGCCATCGAGACGAAGCTCGGCGTCGATCTCACGGACGCGGAATCGATGGCGTCGCTGCATGTGGCGATGTTGGTACTGGAGATGCGCCGCGGCGGCGACGTCGAGGTCAGGCCGTCGTAGGAAGTGTCGCGCCGGTGGCCAACTCGGCGTACTGGCGCATCAACCGCAGCGCGGTCTCGCGGCTCAGGTCGGGGTCGCGTGCCACGATCCGGTATCCGAGATAGTCCTCCATCGACATCAGTGTCATTGCGACGTCGCGGGCAGGGCTGCGCAGTGAGAACTCCCCAGTCTTCTGGCCCGCGCTGAGGATGCGTGCGTACAGCTTCACCTGGCGGTGGTAGATGTGTTGGACGTCGGGGCGCTGGTCGAGTTCGAAACCGGCCGCCAACACCGCGCGCCAAATCGCGCGCCACTCAGCGTCTTCCGGACCTGTGGGGAGTCCGGCGGCAATGGTCAGCGCCAGCTGCTCGCTGACATCCTCGGTGTGCTTGACCACCGCGAGACGCTCGTCGTAGAAGCGGACATCGGACCGCTGGGCCAACTCCGACAGCAGCTGGTGCATGTCCTTGAAGTAGTACCGCACCGCGTTGGCGGTCAGGCCCAGTTCGGCTGCGACGTCGGTGACCCGCAGGGTGGCGAGATCGTGGCGCTCGATCAGCCCGATGGCCGCATCGAGGATCTCGGTGCGCCGTTCGGTTTGTCGGTTCGGTCGTGCCACGGTCCCATGATCCCTTTTCGCCCGATCTCTTGCGCAACCCACCGCGGAGGTGCATTCTTTTCCGCTAAGGAAAAAAACTATTACCACGGACTTCGCGGGAGATGCATGCGAGCCAGAGACCTCGGCATCGTGCTGGGTCGGCACCCGACCGGCCCGAAAAACGCCATCACCGATGTCGCCGATGTTCGCGTCGGCCACGTCACGCTCGATGAGCCGCCTGCCGTCCACACCGGCGTGACCGTCGTCGTGCCGCATCCCGGCATCTGGGCCGGGCCCGTCTTCGCGGGCGCACACCGACTCAACGGCAGCGGTGAGCTGACCGGACTGGAGTGGGTCAGGGAGTCCGGTGAACTCACCACGGCGATCGGGCTGACCAACACCCACAGCGTCGGGGCGGTGCGCGACGCCCTGGTCGCGGCCCAAGTGCGCGCACGCGGCGACGGCCTCTACTGGTCGCTGCCGGTCGTCGGGGAAACCTACGACGGCGTGCTCAACGACATCAACGGCCACCATGTTCGGGCCGAGCATGTCGAGGACGCTCTGGCACGCGCCGACGACGGTCCAGTCGCCGAGGGCAACGTCGGCGGCGGGACGGGCATGATCTGTCACGGTTTCAAGGGAGGCATCGGCACCTCCTCGCGTGTCACCGACACCGCGGTGGGGCGCTACACCGTCGGAGTTCTGGTGCAGGCCAACCACGGTCGCCGTGAGCGTCTTTGCGTCAACGGCGTTCCGGTCGGTGAGCTGATCGAGGTGCCGACGCCGGACATCCCCGCGCGCTACGAAGCCGGTTCGGGGTCGATCATCGCGATCGTGGCCACCGACGCGCCGTTGCTGCCACACCAGTGCACGCGGCTCGCGCAACGCGCCGCGCTCGGCGTCGCCCGCCTGGGCGGCGCGGGTGAGCAGTACAGCGGCGACCTGATGCTGGCATTCGCGACGGGCAACCGCGGCATCCCGCCGTACGCGTGGGACGAGGATCCTGATGCGCCGCAACCCGAGATCCCACTGAAAATGGTTGCCCCGCAGTTGATGACGCGACTCTTCGACTTGACGATCGAAGCGACAGAAGAAGCCATCCTCAACGCGATGGTGGCCGCGACCACACTGACCGGTCGCAACGGCACCACCGTGCACGCCATCGACCACACCAAGCTTCGCGAGGTGCTCGCCACCAAGCAACCCGTTCACCACTAGGAGGAGCCATGACCGAGAACGCGACAACGACCCGAAGTGAGCGGCTCACCGGACATCTCGGAACGGTGGGTGTCGTCTTCATGGTGGTGGCCGCGGCGGCGCCGCTCACCGTGATCGGTGGCAACATGCCGCTGGCCATGGGCCTCGGTAACGGCGCGGGCGCACCGGTCGGCTTCCTGATCGCCGCGCTGGTGCTGCTGCTGTTCAGCATCGGCTTCGTCACGATGACGCCGTATGTGCCCGAAGCCGGTGCGTTCTTCTCCTACGTCACGGTTGGGCTGGGAAAGCGGGCGGGAATGGGGATCGCGGTGGTGGCGCTGATCGCCTACACCGCCATCCAGGTCGGCATCTACGGCTACATCGGCTGGGCCATCGATGACACCGTCCGCTTCTACCACGGGCCGCAAATCCCGTGGCCCTTCTACTCATTCGTAATTCTGGCGATCGTCGCCCTGCTCGGCTACCGCCACATCGAACTCAGCGCCAAGGTGCTGGGCGTCGCGCTGGTCCTCGAGATCGGCATCGTGCTGATCTTGGACCTGGTGATCGTCGCCAACCCCGGGCCCGCGGGCCTGACCCTCGCGTCGTTCGAGCCGAGCGTCTTCACTCACGGCACGCTGGGCATCGCGGTTCTGTTCGCACTGACCGGTTTCATCGGTTTCGAGGCGACGGCGGTGTTCCGTGACGAGGCACGCGATCCCGAACGCACGATTCCACGGGCGACATATGCGGCGGTGCTCATCATCTGTGGCTTCTACGCGCTGACATGTTGGGCATTTGTCGTGGCGATGGGCCCCGACCAGGTGACCGCGGTCGCGCAGCGCACGCTGGACGGGGAAGCGAACATGCTGCTCGACACCACCGATGCCACGTTGGGACGCGTCGGCCGTGACATCGTCAACGTGCTGCTGTTGTCGAGCCTGTTCGCGTGTGTGCTGTCGTTCCACAACGTGATCGCTCGCTACCAATTCGTCCTTGCTGGAAAGGGATTGCTGCCACGGCGTCTCGGCGACGTGCATCCGACCCACCGTTCGCCCGCGTTCTCGTCGATCGTGCAGACGGTGACAGCGGCGCTGATCGTGTTGGTACTCGCCATTTTTCGGGTCGATCCGTTGGTCGGCGTATTCGGGTCGATGGCCGGCGTCGCGACCGTCGGCATGGTGATCCTGATGCTGACGACGTCGCTGGCCGTGCTGGCCTACTTCGTGCGTCACCGCGAGTGGGCAGGCGGGCGCCTCTGGCAGACACGGATCGCCCCCGCCCTGGCGTGTCTCGGGCTGCTGGCCAGCATGTGGCTGGTGCTTTCCAACTTCACGTTGGTCACCGGCGGCAGTTTCGCACTCAGCACGATGCTGGCCGTGGTGCCGTTCCTCGGCTTGCTCGTCGGCTACTTCATCGGGCAACCGCAGCAGCAGACCGGCTAACCACACGGGTGCAGATCGGCCGGAACCGAACTCAATTCATTTCCGCGCTGTAGCTTCAAACCAACATGGGTACAGCGCCGAGAGAACAACCATGACTGACACGCCCGAGCATCTGCCGTCACCGGACGACTTCCGGAGGAAAGCGGCCCACGTCGACCGCGAATTTGTGGACGCTCGCCGGTATCTGTCGGCGCTATCCGCCGAAGACAACCATGAGCTGAGTGCGGTGATGTCCGAGATTCACCGCAGCGGACGGGCTTTGAACGTTCTCGCGGCAATGGCGGTACTGGCCCTCGACTTCGCGAAACTGTCCGCCGACCGCCTCGGCGTCGACATCCGGGAGTGGCTCGCTAGCGCACCGGTCGCCCAGGACACCGCCGAGAACGAGCGGGACCAATCCGAACTCGGCGGCGAAGGATAGAGTTCCGCCGATTCGCGGGTTTCGAACAGGTGTGCGATGGGAAATCCCACTCGCATGAGTGATGATGCACAGCTGCAAAATGCGGAAAAGGACACTTCGGACTGGGTGACCGGCGATGAGCCGATGACCGGTCCGCAGCGCAGTTACCTGCAGACCCTGGCGCAGGAGGCCAAGCAAGAGGTGCCCGATGACCTGACGAAAGCGCAGGCTTCAGAGGCCATCGACCAATTGCAGCAGCAGACCGGCCGCGGCAGGTAGCGG
>DATJIX010000173.1:0-3348 GCA_035492865.1 Mycobacterium sp.
GCTCGCCGCCGTCGAGATCGCCCGCGATGTCACCGGCAAGCCCGTCGTCGTCTACCCCAACAGTGGCGAGGAATGGGACGGCGCCCGGCGCACGTGGATCGGTGAGGGCCGGTGGTCTGCCGACCTCGCGCCGCAGTGGGCCGCCGCGGGCGCCCGCATCATCGGCGGGTGCTGCCGGGTGCACCCCGACGACATCGAGGCGCTGGCGGAGTCAGTGCGCCGAGCGTGAATCCACGGCGAAGAAACGGCCGAAAAATCGCCGTGAGTTCACACTCGAAGAAGAGCTAGGCCGTCTGGGCCGACAGCTTGCGGTACTCCAGCACCGTGTCGATGATCCCGTAGTCCTTGGCCTCCGCAGCGGTCAGGATCTTGTCGCGGTCGGTGTCCTTGCGGATGACCGCGGCATCCTTGCCGGTGTGGTGGGCCAGCGTGGACTCCATCAGGGTGCGCATCCGCTCGATCTCCGCAGCCTGGATCTCCAGGTCGGAGAACTGACCCTGGATGACGCCGGACAGCGCAGGCTGGTGGATCAGCACGCGGGCGTTGGGCAGGGCCAGCCGCTTGCCGGGCGTACCGGCGGCCAGCAGCACCGCGGCGGCAGAGGCGGCCTGGCCAAGGCAGACCGTCTGGATGTCGGCCCGGACGTACTGCATGGTGTCGTAGATCGCCATCAGCGAGGTGAACGAGCCGCCCGGCGAGTTGATGTACATGGTGATGTCACGGTCGGGATCCAGCGACTCCAGCACCAACAGCTGCGCCATGATGTCGTTGGCCGACGCGTCGTCGACCTGGACGCCGAGGAAGATGATGCGTTCCTCGAACAGCTTGTTGTACGGATTGGACTCCTTGACGCCGAAGCTGGAGTGCTCGATGAACGACGGCAGGATGTAGCGGGCCTGCGGCTGCAAACGGGGGTCCGTGTGATCGGTCATTTGTCCAGTCCTGCGGTTGGTCCAGAGCCGTTGATATTGGCGCTGGTGATGATGTGGTCGACGAAGCCGTACTCGAGGGCCTCCGGAGCGGTGAACCAGCGGTCGCGGTCGGAGTCGGCCTCGATGCGCTCGATCGGCTGGCCGGTGAATTCCGCGTTGAGCCGGAACATCTCCTTCTTGATGACCGCGAACTGCTCGGCCTGAATCGCGATGTCCGCGGCGCCGCCGGTGATGCCGCCGAGAGGCTGGTGCATCAGGATCCGGGCGTGCGGCAGCGCGTAGCGCTTGCCCTTGGTACCCGCGGCGAGCAGGAACTCACCCATCGACGCGGCCATGCCCATCGCATAGGTCGCCACGTCGCACGGTGCCAGCACCATGGTGTCGTAGATGGCCATGCCGGCGCTGATCGAGCCGCCGGGCGAGTTGATGTAGAGGTGGATGTCCTTGGTGGGGTCCTCGGCGGCGAGCAGCAGGATCTGCGCGCACAGCCGGTTGGCGATGTCGTCGTCGACCTGTGAGCCGAGGAAGATGATGCGCTCGGACAGCAACCGCTCATACACCGAGTCGACAAGGTTGAGCCCTGCCCCGGCACCACGCATGTCAGTCACGACTGGATACCTGCTTTCTTCTAAGTCTTGGTTCACTCGACACTAACCAACCTGCCCGGCCGCGCACTCCCTGGACGACGCCCGTTCGCTCAGAGCGTCACTTGGCCTCGGCGGGTTCCTCGTCCGAGCTGGTCTCCTCGACGCTGTCATCCGCAGCCTGCGCGGCCTGATCACCGGACGGGCCGAAGAACTCCGTGGTGTCGATCACGTTGCCGTCGGTGTCGGTGACGGTGCCGCCGTGCACCACCGCCGCGACGGTCAGGCCGCGACGCACGTCGGCGAACATCGCGGGCAGCTGGTTGTTCTGCTGCAGGTACTGCAGCAGCTGCTGCGGCTCCAGCCCGTACTGACGGGACATCAGCACGAGCCGCTCGGTCAGGTCGTTCTGGCCGACCTGGATGTCGAGCTTGTCGGCGATGGCGTCCATCAGCAGCTGCGTCTTGACGGCCTTCTCCGCGTTGGTGCGGTTGTCGGTGTCGAACTCGTCGCGGCTGCTGCCCTGCTCCTTCAGCGCCTCCTCGAACTTCGATTCGTCGTGGTCGAGACCGTGAATCGCGTTGTGCAAGGTGTCGTCGACCTGGGCCTGGACGATCTTCTCGGGCAGCGGGATCTCGGTCTGCTCGAGCAGCACCTCGAGCGCCTTGTCGCGGATCTGCTCGGCCTGCTGAATGCGCTTGACCCGCTCGACCTGCTCGGTGAGGCTGCTCTTCAGCTCGTCGATGGTGTCGAATTCGCTTGCCAATTGCGCGAATTCGTCGTCAGGCTCGGGGAGCTCACGCTCCTTGACCGACTTGACGGTGACGGTGACCTGCGCCTCCTGGCCCGCCCGGTCGCCGGCGGCCAGCGTGGTCGTGAAGACGCGGCTTTCGCCCTCCTTGAGGCCGACGATCGCGTCGTCGAGACCCTCGATCAACTGACCGGAGCCGATCTCGTGCGACAGGCCCTCGGTCTTGGCCTCGGGCACGTCCTCGCCGTCGACGGTGGCCGACAGGTCGATCGAGACGAAGTCGCCGGTCTCGGCGGCGCGCTCGACGCCGGTGAGGGTGCCGAAGCGGGCGCGCAGGTTCTGCAACTCGGCGTCGACCTCGTCGTCGTCCACCTTGATCGGGTCGACGGTGATCTTCAGCCCCTCCAGCTCGGGCAGCTCGATCTCGGGACGGACGTCGACCTCGGCGGTGAAGGTCAGGTCCTCGCCGTACTCCTTGTTGGTGATGTCGATCTCGGGCTGGCCGAGCGGCTGCACCTCCGAGGTCGTCACCGCCTCGCTGTAGCGGGCGGGCACCGCGTCGCCGACGACCTGATCGAACATCGCCTGCTTGTCCACGCGGGCCTCGAGCAGCTTCACGGGCACCTTGCCCGGCCGGAAGCCGGGCATGCGGATCTGCTTGGCCATCTGCTGGAAGGCGACGTCGATGTCTGGCTGCAACTCGGTGAAGGGCACCTCCACGTTGATGCGAACCCGCGTCGGGCTCAACTTCTCGACGGTGCTCTTCACGCTCTTGCTCCTTGCATTTGTAGTTCTTGCAGTGGGTTGCCGTCCGGAGTCGGGGTGACAGGATTTGAACCTGCGGCCTTCCGCTCCCAAAGCGGATGCGCTACCAAGCTGCGCTACACCCCGGTGCATTGCTCCTCGCGCAAGCGCTCGTCGCGGCACCTTTGCGGCCAGGCTGAAACGCAGACCTGACCACGCGAGATACTACGTGCTGGACACGCGAACCTTTTAATTGGATTTGATTCGGGCGGCGCTAGTACAGTCTGCTGGTGCTGCACGTGCGGGCGTAGCTCAATGGTAGAGCCCTAGTCTTCCA
>DATJIX010000174.1:0-2007 GCA_035492865.1 Mycobacterium sp.
TCGGATCGGTACCGTCATAGACTTCTTGCCCATCGTCGGCCCCGTCGCCATCGCTGTCCGGATTGTCGGGATCGGTGCCGTACACATCGGTTTCGTCGTCGTCGAACAAGCCGTCGCCGTCGCGGTCTGGACGCTGCTGGGTGGGGAGGTCAGTGATGCCCTTGGTGGCAATCGGGCCCGAATCAGCTACGGCGATCGGGTGGCCCGTCACCAATGCGGCCGCGAACACGACAATTGATATGCGCCGCACGACTGTGCGCGAATTGACCAGCATCTCGAGCTCCTTCACCGCGCGGGAAGATCCGAGCCGCTCGGGTCAGGCCATCATGCTCTCGTGCAGTGGCAAACACACAGGGATTGCCAAGGTTCGCGTCAGCGCGGCAGTCCAAGCAGGCGTTCACCGGCCATCGTCAGCAGAATCTGCTCGGTGCCCCCGGCAATGGTCAGGCAGCGAGTGTTGAGAAAGTCGTGCACTTCCTTGTTGTCGACGATGCCCGCGCCGTCCGACAGCTCCATCCGGAATTCGGACAGCGCCTGCCGGTACCGCACGCCAATCAGCTTTCGCGCGCTGGCTTGTGGGCCTGGATCCTGACCCCCGAGGATCAACTGCGCGATGCGCTGATCCAGCAGTGAACCCACCTGTGCGGACCGGATCAGCTCGCCCAGCTGGTCGGCGACGACCGGATCGACATCAAGCTCGGACACCGTGCGCAGCAGTTCCTCCATCGGGTTGCCCAGCGCGGTGCCGTGGGCCATTGCGACGCGTTCATTGGCAAGCGTGGTGCGGGCCAGCCGCCAGCCATCGTTGACCTGCCCCACGACCATCTCGTCGGGCACGAAGACCTCGTCGAAAAACACCTCATTGAACAGGTTGTCGCCGGTGATCTCGCGTAGCGGCCGGATGTCGATGCCCGGCGTCTTCATGTCGACGATGAAGTAGGTGATGCCCTTGTGTTTGGGGGCATCGGGGTCGGTGCGAGCCAGGCACACACCGAACTGCGCCCAGTCCGCCCGCGACGTCCACACCTTCTGCCCCGTGAGCTGCCAACCCCCCTCGGCGCGAACAGCTTTCATTCGCAGCGAGGCGAGGTCGGAGCCTGCGCCCGGCTCGCTGAACAACTGGCACCAGAACAACTCGCCGGTCAGCGTGGGCGGCACGAACCGCTCGATCTGTTCGGGGCTGCCGTGCTCGAGGATCGTCGGCGCGGCCCACCAGCCGATCACCAGATCGGGGCGCGTCACGCCGGCGCTTGCCATCTCCTGATCGATCAGCAATTGCTCGGCAGGACCGGCTTCGCGACCGTACGGCCTCGGCCAGTGCGGCGCCAGCAGCCCGCTCTGCGCAAGGGCCGCTTGCTGCTTCTCGGCGGGTAGCGCGGCGACTTCGGCTACCGCAGAGGCGATTTCGGGCTGCAGGTGCGCTACCGAGTCCAGATCGATGTGCAGATCGCGGCGCACCCCCTGCTTGGTCAGCGCCGCGACGCGTCGCAGCCACGGGGACAGGCCGCCGAGGAACTGCGCGATCCCGAACGCACGGCGCAGATACAGATGGGCGTCGTGTTCGAACGTGATCCCGATGCCGCCGAGCACCTGGATGCAGTCCTTGGCGTTGGCCTTCGCTGCTTCGATCGCGGTCGACGCGGCCACCGCGGCAGCGATGGACAGTTGGCCGTCATCGGCATTGGCGGCGGCAGTCGCCGCATCGCCGGCGGCCACCGAAATCTGCTCGGAGCGCAGCAGCATTTCTGCGCACATGTGCTTGATGGCCTGAAAGCTGCCGATCGGCTTGCCGAACTGCTCGCGCACCTTCGCGTACTCGGTGGCGGTCTGCAGCGTCCAGCGGGCCACCCCCGCCGCCTCGGCTGCCAGCACCGTCGCCGCGAGGTCCGCGACCCGCTGCGCCGACACGTCCAGCACCTCTGCGGGCGCGGACTCCAGCACCACTCGCGCCAGCGGGCGGGTGAAGTCGGTGGCCTTGAGCGGTTCGACCGTCACGCCGACGGCAGT
>DATJIX010000175.1:0-2274 GCA_035492865.1 Mycobacterium sp.
GGCCCGCCGAACATGGCCGGATTCATCATCCCGCCAGCACCCTGGACGTGCACTCGGCCGTCCTGCGGCGGTTGCGCCAACGCCTGCTGCGCCTGCTGCGCCGCCTTCTTCGCCTTGTCGAACAGTCCCATCGCCGTCTCCGAATCTTCCTGGCGGCGGCCTCGTTGGCCGCGCACTTGCGGTTAGTACAGACCGTGGCCGTCGCTACCGATCCCAATTCCAGGAAAATCTTCGGTGACGCGGGCGCTCTCGGATGGGGTAGTCGGCTACCCCACTTGTCGACGGCTCGAAGATCCCACTCAGCGGTCGAAACTGGAACACGTTTCAGTTTCGCGGCCCGACTCGGTACGCTGACCGGGTGTCAGCTGCAACCACACAACCGGCGATCGACGGCTGGTTCGCCACCGACGCGTCCGGACAGCCGTATCTGATCGGCGGTAAGTGCCACAAGTGCGGTACGTATGTCTTTCCGCCGCGGGCCAACAACTGCCCCAATCCCGCATGTGACGGCGATGAGCTGGCGCAGGTGCCGCTGTCGCGGCGCGGCACGCTGTGGAGTTACACGGAGAACCGGTACGCCCCGCCGCCGCCGTACCCGTCGCCCGACCCGTTCGAGCCGTTCGCGGTTGCCGCCGTGCAGCTGGCCGATGAAGGACTGATCGTGCTCGGCAAGGTGGTCGAGGGCACCCTGGCGGCGGATCTGAAGGTCGGTATGGAGATGGAACTGGCCACCATGCCGCTGTTCGTCGACGACGACGGCGTCGAGCGCGTCGTCTACGCATGGAGGATCGCGTCATGAGCCCCGAACCCTTGTATGTGCTCGGCGCAGGCATGCACCCGTGGGGCAAGTGGGGCAACGACTTCACCGAATACGGCGTGGCCGCTGCGCGAGCGGCGCTGGCCGAGGCCGGTTTGGACTGGCGGCAGATCCAGCTGGTGGCCGGTGCCGACACCATCCGCAACGGCTATCCCGGGTTCGTCGCGGGCGCGACCTTTGCCCAGAAGCTGGGCTGGAACGGCGTGCCGGTGTCGTCGTCGTATGCGGCCTGCGCCAGCGGATCTCAGGCGCTGCAAAGCGCCCGCGCCCAGATTCTGGCCGGCTTCTGTGACGTCGCGCTCGTCATCGGCGCCGACACCACCCCAAAGGGGTTCTTCGCCCCGGTCGGCGGCGAACGCAAGAACGACCCCGACTGGCAGCGCTTCCACCTGATCGGTGCGACCAACACGGTGTACTTCGCCATGCTGGCGCGGCGCCGGATGGATCTCTACGGCGCGACGCTCGAGGATTTCGCCGCGGTCAAGGTGAAGAATTCCCGCCACGGCCTGAACAACCCCAACGCGCGCTACCGCAAGGAAGCCTCCGTCGAGGATGTGTTGGCAAGCCCGGTGGTGTCGGATCCCCTTCGGCTGCTGGATATTTGTGCGACGTCCGACGGCGCGGCGGCGCTGATCGTCGCCAGCGCCGACTTCGCGAAGAAGCATCTGGGGTCGCTCGACGGCGTGCCGTCGGTGCGGGCGGTGTCGACCGTGACGCCGCGCTACCCACAACATCTGCCCGAATTGCCGGATATTGCAACGGATTCCACCGCTGTCGTGCCAGCACCCGACCGGGTGTTCAAGGACCAGATCCTGGACGCGGCATACGCCGAGGCGGGCATCGGGCCCGAGGATCTGAGCCTGGCCGAGGTCTACGACTTGTCGACTGCGCTGGAACTGGACTGGTATGAGCACCTCGGCCTGTGCCCGAAGGGTGAGGCCGAGCAGCTGCTGCGCAGCGGTGCGACGACGATCGGCGGCCGCATCCCGGTCAACGCGTCGGGAGGGCTGGCCTGTTTCGGGGAAGCCATCCCCGCCCAGGCGATCGCTCAGGTCTGCGAGCTGACCTGGCAGCTGAAGGGCCAGGCCACCGGGCGTCAGGTCGAGGGCGCCACCGTCGGCGTCACCGCCAACCAGGGTTTGTTCGGCCACGGCTCGTCCGTAATCGTTGCTCGCTAGCCAGTTTTCGGCCTACGGCCCTTCGCACTGGGGCGTCCTTGCGCTGTTCGTGATCGGCGCCACGACCCTGGTTTTGGTCGGACGTCGGCAGACCCAAGAGCAGGCCCGGCGGTTCGGCCGCATCCTCGGGGCGGTCACCGCGGGGATCTATGCGGCGATCCTGATCTACGTGCTCAGCCCGCCGTCGCTCGACTCGGTGCCGCTGCAGCTGACCGACCTCGCGACCGTCGTCGCCGCCTACGCCCTGTGGTCGAACAGGCAGTGGGCGTACGCGCTGAC
>DATJIX010000176.1:0-8080 GCA_035492865.1 Mycobacterium sp.
GGTGGCTGCCGGTAGATTCAGTTCACCAAGCATTTGATGGAGGTGCCCTCGTGGCAAAGCAAGCAACCGCTGAGAAGCGTCAGCGACGCGAGCGCGGGTCCATCAATCCCGACGACATCATCAAGGGCGCGTTCGAACTCGCCGAAGAGGTCGGCATCGACAACTTGAGCATGCCGCTGCTCGGCAAGCACCTCGGCGTCGGCGTGACGAGCATCTACTGGTACTTCCGCAAGAAGGACGATCTGCTCAACGCGATGACCGATCGCGCGCTGCGGCAGTACGTGTTCGCCACCCCTTACGTCGAGGCCAAGGATTGGCGCGAAACGCTACGCAATCATGCGCGCGTGATGCGAAAAGCTTTCATGGGCAACCCGATTCTGTGCGACCTGATTCTTATCCGGTCCGCGCTGTCTCCTCGGGCGGCCAAGCTCGGCGTCCAAGAGGTGGAGAAGGCGATCGCCAGCCTGGTCGAGGCCGGCCTATCCGCCGAGGACGCGTTCGACACGTATTCCGCGGTGTCGGTACATGTTCGCGGATCGGTGGTGCTGCAGCGGCTTCGGGACAAGAACCGGGCGGCCGACGAGGGGCCGAGCGACATCGAGGAAACGATGACGATCGACGCCGACAGCACGCCATTGCTGGCGCAGGTGACGGCCAAGGGGCATCACATCGGCGCCGCCGACGACAGGAACTTCGAGTTCGGCCTCGAGTGCATCCTCGACCACGCAGGCCGGCTCATCGACTCCGAAAAGAAACCCGCGCGCAAGGCCTCGAAGGCCTCAGGTCCCCGCACACGCAGCAAGGCCCCCGCCACGCGTTAGCGATTTGTATGCGTTTAGGAGCGCTCAGCGCAACAAAACGCACACGAATCGCATCTAGACCTCGATGATGACGGCGCCGCCCTGGCCGCCGCCTGCGCACATCGCCGCGACACCGATGCCACCGCCGCGCCGCTGCAACTCGTAGACGAGCGTGGTGATCATGCGCGCACCGGAGGCGGCGATGGGATGGCCCAGGCTGCAACCACTTCCGGAGAAGTTGACCAGTTCCTCGTCGAGGCCGTACTCGCGGCACGCCGCGATCGGCACGGACGCGAACGCCTCGTTGATCTCCCACAGCGCCACATCCGACGGTTTGAGCCCGGCGCGATCGAGCACCTTGCCGATCACCTTCACCGCACCCAAGCCGCAGTCGCGCGCGGGGACACCCGCTGCGCCCCAAGCCTTCACGGTGGCCATCACGGAGAGCTTGTTGGCATCGGCGTAATCGCGCTCGACAAGTGCGACTCCCGCGGCGGCGTCGTTGGTACCGCTGCTGTTGCCCGCGGTGATCGAGAACCCCTCGATCTCCGGATGCAGGACCTTCAGCCCGGCCAACTTCTCGACCGTGGTGTCACGACGCGGATGCTCGTCCACGCTGAAGTCCACGACCGAACCGTCGAACTGCTGAATCTTCATCGGGATGATCTCGTCGAGAAACTTGCCCGCATCCTGCGCTGCGACAGCCCGCTGATGCGACCTCGCCGCCCACGCGTCCATCTCCTCGCGGGTGATGCCGACCGACTGCGCGGTGTTCCAGCCGACCGTGATCGACATGTCCTTGGTCGGCGCGTCGGGCGTCTCGACGTGTGTCGGCGGCATCCACCGTTCCTCGAACTTCAATTCAGGCCCGGGGATGCGCTGATTGGTCAGCGGTGTCATCGACAGCGACTGCACGCCCCCGGCGATCAGCACCCGTTCCATACCGGAGCCGATCTGCGCGGAAGCATTACCGATCGCGGTCAGTGAGCCCGCGCAGTGCCGGTTCACGGACTGACCGGGGACGTGATCCAACCCCGTGGCGTCAGCGGCATATCTCGCGAGATCGCCACCGCCGTAATGCGATTCGGCGAAGATGATGTCGTCGATGTCCGCGGGATCTACGCCCGACCGGCGGACGACCTCGGGCAGCACCGTCGTGATGAGCGTTTCGGGCGGGGTGTTGACCAACGTCCCCTTGAACGAACGGCCGATGGCTGTCCTGGCGGCACCGACAATGACGGGTGTTGGCATGTTCTCAACCTCGGGGTTCGACGTTAGCGACTTTACAAAAGTAGCAGATACTGTATCGCTGACTGTAGGTGACCGGCGTCACTCCGGCTCGGGGACGTAGAAGTGCTCGTCGCGCAGCCGAAACGCCTCCTTGGTTCCGTGCTGCGCCCGCGTCTTGACGAAATTGAACTCACCCGGCGCGAACTGCAGGTTCGTCCCGTACGCATGGAACAGATAGCTGGCCACTTCCTCGCCCTGATAGGCCTGACTCTGCTCGACGAGGCGGAACGCCTCCTTGGCGATGACGACACCGTCGGCGGGCATCTTCGCCGCCTTCTCGGCCCAGTACCTGGCTCTGGCCGGGACCGCGGCGGGATCGCACGTCTCGGTGAAGACACCAAGGTGCTCGACGACGCCTGCCTCGATGATGTCGCCGGTCAACAGCAGTCGTCGCGCCAGCACCGGCCCGAGCCGATGGAAGAACATGTGCAGGCTGCCAAGCGCGGGCCCGAGAAACCTGGTGGCGGGCATGCCGATTTTGGTGTCGCGCCCGATCACCGAGATGTCGGTCATCAACGCCATCTCGAAGCCACCGCCGAGCGCGTAGCCACTGATCTCCCCCACCGTGACCTTCGGGAAGCCCAACAGATTGTGGTAGAAGGTGAACGACTTCCGGTCCACGGTCAGCCGCCTGCGCTGGCTGGGCCGCCGTTTCGCCTCGGGCGCGTCTTTATCGCCATACCAGCCGTACGCGTTGTTCATGTCCGCG
Source organism: Mycobacterium sp. (assembly GCA_035492865.1). Lineage (GTDB taxonomy): Bacteria > Actinomycetota > Actinomycetes > Mycobacteriales > Mycobacteriaceae > Mycobacterium. Next base: position 2,800 of record DATJIX010000176.1, read on the forward strand.
CCGGTGCTGAACACCCCCTCGGCGCCGCGCAGCACCACGACGGTGATGTCGTCGTCTTCTGCAACACGGTCGAGGTAGCGCGCAACCTCGTCGCGCATCGTCGCGTCGTACGAATTGCGCTGACCCGGGTTGTTGAACGTGATGGTCGCGATCCGCTTCTCGGAATCGACGTCGAAAAGCACGCGTTCGTCGGTCATCTGCCAGGCTCCTGATGGTTGCCGCTCGAAATCAATTTGGCCTCAATGGTTTTGTCACTGCCGACGGCGAGCGTGTTGCGCCGGGCCGCTTCCAAGTGGTCCTGCGCGAGCCGGGTCGCCCGAGCGGAGTCGCCGTCACGAATGGCGTCCAGCAGCCGCTGGTGATCACGCAGCGCGGCGCGCATCGTCTTTTTATTGATCGCCGGGTCCGCTGTGTTGTATTCGTCGCTCCACACCGACGACTCGTGCGCCGACCAGATCAGCTCGAGCGAGCCGATCAGCAGAATCATCGGCTCGTTGCCGCATCGGGAAACGATCGCCTCGTGAAACCGCCGCGCATTGGGTACATATCGCGACAGGTCGTCGAACTGCTCTGTCTGCAGCTCGATTTCAGCTTCGAGGTACGGCACGACTTCGGCCGCCCGGTCGTCGCGGGCGGCGCACATTCCCGCGCAGATCGGCTCGAGATGAAGCAGCGCACCGCTCACATCAGCCGGTGTCGCCGATCGCGACTGCAGCACCATGCTGATCATGTGCGCGGTCCGCTCTGCGGACGGCTGATGCACCACCGCCCCGCCCATGTTGCCGCGGCGCACCGAAATCAGTCCGTCGGATTCCAGGATGTGGATCGCCTCGCGCACCGCAGGCGGGCTCACGCCGAACTCGGAGAACAGAATCTCCTGCGACGGCAGCACATCGCCTTCCTTGAGACGGCCCGACAGGATGTCTTCGCGCAGGCGCGACGCGACGATCTCGGCCACCCGAGGCTGGCGAATCCGTTGCACGACCACTAGTTCTCGACCCGCCGCCGCCCGAAGTGGAAGCCGGTCATCTTGTCCGGCGAGTTCGCCACTGTCTTGCACTCTCCGATGCAGAGCACCTCATCGCCCAACAGCAGGCGCGCCGTCGACGTCACCTTGTTCTCCTCCGCGGTGCGCGCGATGTCGAAGCGAAGTTCGGTCAGGATCGGTGTCGGCCGCCGGTAAGTCACCGTCAGCGAGCGCGTCTTGCCCGTCAGCTGTGCCGCGCAACTCTGGTGTTGGGTGATGCAGTCGAAGAAGACGGCGAGGAAGCCACCATTGACCAGTCCCGGTGGACCTTCGTAGACGAGCGGGAACGTCACGCGGCCCGATGCGGTCTCGTGGTCGAGATGATCGAAGGTGTATTCGGGAAAACACGGGTTGTACGCGCCGACGTCGAATGCGTGGTCCAGATAGACGCGCTTGTCTTCCCCGTCCTCCCCGATCCGCGGGGCCTGGTCCGGCGGAATCGCCGTCGCCAACTCCCGCTCCCAATCGGCGAACTGCGCGAGCATGGCGTCCACGGTCGGATGCTCATGCTCCAAGGACAGCAGCAGTCCGGTCAGGCGCCGAAGCGCGCCCGCGGCGGCGACCGTCTGCTCGAGCGGCTGCTCGCCGTATCGCGCTGTGCGTTCCGCCATGGGCCCTCTTCCGTGTTCCGTCAGCGCGCTTTCCTTGCTAACTTGTACAGGATAGCAATACTGTATGGCTAACCGTATAGCTCAGGATTGGCGGATTCAACGGTGACTGACGTCCAAGCCGACGGCGCGGTGACGGCATCGCGGGACGGCGATGTCCTCCGGCTGACGCTGGATCGGCCGTCCAGGCGCAACGCGCTCAGCGCTTCGATGATCGAAACGTTCGTCGACGTTCTGACAGACGCCGCGACCGACGATTCGCTGCGGGCCATCCACATCCGTGGCGCGGGTGACGATTTCTGCGCAGGTGCCGACTGGGTGGCCAGCAACAACGCCGACCGACGGCCGCGCAGCGGCGACTTGGTTCGGCGCATCCCCCACTCCGCCAACCGCATCATCGAACTCGTCCACGGCATCCAGTTGCCGGTGGTCTGCAGCGTGCGGGGCTGGGCGGTCGGCCTCGGCGGCAATCTGGCGCTTGCGGCGGACTTCACCGTGGCCACCGACGACGCAGTGTTCTGGGAACCGTTCGTCGGCCGTGGATTTTCGCCCGACTCCGGCTCCACCTGGCTACTGCCCCGGCTGATCGGCGTGGCGAGGGCCAAAGAGATGTTGCTGCTCGGCGAGAAGGTGAGTGGCCGCGACGCCGCCGACTGGGGACTCATTCATCGCGCCGTGAGCGCCTCGGAACTCGACGACGTCACCGAGCAACTGGTGGCTCGGCTGGCGTCCGGGCCCACAGTGGCACTGGGACTGGCCAAGCAGGCCATCAACCACGCTCAGCACGCGACCCTGGAGCAGGCCATGACGCAGGAACTCTTCAATGTGGAGTTGTCCTGCCGAACAACCGATTTCAAAGAAGGCCTGGCGGCATTCCGGGAGAAGCGCGCACCGAAGTTCGGTGGAAGGTGAGCAAGTGAAATACATCAAGTACGAGGTCGACGGCCATAAGGCGACGATCACTCTGAACCGGCCCGACGCGCTCAATGCGCTCAGTCCTGCGATGATCAGTGAGTTGCGCGCCGCCTACGACGAGGCCGAAAACAACGACGAGATCTGGACATTGATCGTCACGGGCACTGGGCGCGCGTTCTGCACCGGCGCCGACGTCGGCGAGATCCCCGAGGACGGCCGCGTGATCTACGAACGGCCGTACCTGTCTACCTACGACCAGTGGGAGGCGCCCCAGGAGGGCACCCCGCCATTCCGGCGGATGGCAAAGCCCGTGCTGACCGCCATCAACGGATTGTGCTGTGGCGCAGGGCTGGACTGGGTCACCACGGGTGACATCGCCATCGCCTCGGACAAGGCCACGTTCTTCGACCCGCATGTCAGCATCGGCTTGGTCGCAGGCCGCGAGATGGTTCGACTGGCCCGGGTGCTGCCCCGCAATATCGCGCTGCGAATGGCATTGATGGGCAAGCACGAACGGATGAGCGCACAACGCGCCTACGAGTTGGGGATGATCAGCGAGGTCGTCGAGCACGACAAGCTCCTCGAACGCGCACACGAAATCGCCGACGTCGTGAACTCGAATGCCCCACTGGCGGTGCGGGGCACCCGGCTTGCCATCCACAAGACCCTCGATCTGCCGTTGCATGACGCGGAGATCCTCGCCGAGACGTTCCGCGAGCGCGTGGTCCGGACGGAAGATGCGCTCGAGGGACCGAAGGCGTTCATGGAAAAGCGTGCGCCCAATTGGCAGTGCCGATGACGACGTTCCAAACCATCCTGCTCGACGTGGACGTCACCAGCCACGTCGCCACCATCACGCTGAACCGGCCGGATTCGCTGAATGCGTTCAACCGCACCATGTGTGAGGAGATGGCCGACGCGTGGCGCAACGTCAAGCTCGACGAGTCCGTACACGCTGTGGTGCTTCGCGCGGCGGGCGATCGCGCGTTCAGCGCGGGCCTGGACATCAAATCGTCATACGGTCAACCGGACAACGTGTGGAACCACGAAGATCCTGGCGAAGCACTCAGCCCGAAGTGGCAGAAGATGTGGAAGCCGGTCGTCTGCGCCGTGCAGGGCATGTGCACCGCGGGCGCGTTCTATTTCGTCAACGAATCCGATGTGGTGATCTGCTCCGACGACGCGACGTTCTTCGACTCGCACGTCAGCGCCGGTTTGGTGTGCGCGCTTGAGCCGATCGGGTTGATGCGCCGCGTCGGTTTGGGCGAGACATTGCGAATCGCGTTGATGGGCAACGACGAACGCGTTAGCGCTGCCACCGCGCAGCGGATCGGGCTGGTATCCGAAGTAGTCCCGCGTGATGGGCTGTGGGCGCGCGCTCACGAGATCGCGACGGTTATCGCCGCCAAACCGCCGTCGGCGACCCAGGGCACCGTGAAGGCGATCTGGGAGTCGCTGGACAAGCCCTACCGGGCCGCACTGGAACAGAACCTGATCTACACCCGACTGGGGAATCCGCTGGGGCAGGCCGAACTGGCCGCGCGGGGCAAAGGGACAGCGGCCGAACCCGGGATCCGTTGATGCAACCTCTGAGCCTGCGCATTGCCGAGGTGCTCGCGTTGCAACCCGACGCCGCGGCCATCGAGTACGACCGTCAATGGTCGACATGGCGCCAGGTCGGCGAACTCGCGCATCACATCGCCTCGGTGGGTGAGACCGAGGTCGGAATGCTGTTGCGCAACAGACCTGCCCACGTGGCGGCCCTTCTCGGGGTGCTGCTCGGTGGCGGCACCGTCGTCACCATCAACCCGTCGCGAGGTGACGACCGCACCCGCGCCGACATCGAGGCGCTTGAACTCCCATACCTGGTCGGCACACCTGATGACCTCGGGTCACTTGCGCCGGCCGGGCCGACGGCGATTCCGGTATCGGGTCTGGACGCGGCACCACAGTTGACCGCGTCAATCGCCAGCGCCCGGCGGCCAGGCGTCGCGGTGCGGATGCTGACCAGCGGAACCACTGGCCCTGCCAAGCGGGTCGATCTCACCTACAACATGTTGGCCCGCAGCGTGATCACCTCGCAGGCGCCCACCGAACTGCGCCAGGGTATCGCGATCATCAACAGCCCGATGGTGCACATCGGTGGCGTTTTCCGGGTATTGCAGTGTGTCTGCGAGGCTCGGCCGTTCGCATTGCTGGACCGGTTCGAGCTCAATCAGTGGGCCGACGCGGTGCGCAGGCACCGGCCGCGCGCGGTGTCACTGGTACCAGCCGCGCTGCGGACGGTGTTGCATTCCGATCTGACGCGCGAGGACCTGGCGAGCATCCGAGCGGTCACATCGGGCACCGCTCCCCTGTCGGCCGATGATGCCGACGCGTTCACCGCAAAGTTCGGCATACCCGTCTTGACGTCCTACGCCGCAACGGAGTTCGGCGGCGGAGTCGCCGGCTGGACGCTGGTCGACTATCAGAAGTACTGGCACGACAAGCGGGGCAGTGTCGGCCGAGCCAGCCTGGGTGCACAGCTGCGCGTCGTCGACGAAGAGGGCAATCCCCTTGGCTCGGATCAAGACGGCCTGCTGGAGGTCAGACCGGGACAACTCGGGCCGTCCGCAGACTGGATGCGCACCACCGACGTGGCCCGCATCGACGACGACGGGTTCCTGTGGATCCTCGGCCGCGCCGATCAGGCGATCATCCGCGGCGGCTTCAAGGTGATGCCCGACGACGT
>DATJIX010000177.1:0-3884 GCA_035492865.1 Mycobacterium sp.
AGGCCGATGGCCTCACACGACGGATAGTCCCAGCCGGTGATGATCGCGCCGTCCTGCGGCCGCTTCCACAGCGGAATGGCCTCGGTGAGCGGCTCGCTGCTCATGATCACCGCGCAGGCGTGCACGCCCGCGTTGCGGATCAGGCCCTCCAGACCGCGCGCCGTCTCGTAGATGGTGCGGACGTCGGGGTCGGTGTCGATGAGCCCGCGGACCTCGGCGGCCTCCTTGTACCGCTCATGGTTGGGATCGGTGATGCCCGACAGCGGGATGTCCTTGGCCATGATCGGCGGCGGCAGCGCCTTGGTGATCCGGTCTGCGATCGCAAAGCCCGGCTGGCCATAGTGAATGCGGGCCGAATCCTTCAGCGCCGCTTTGGTTTTGATGGTGCCGAACGTGATGACCTGGGCCACCCGGTCGCTGCCCCACTTGTCGGCGGCGTAGCGGACCATTTCACCGCGCCTGCGGTCGTCGAAGTCGATGTCGATATCGGGCATCGACGCGCGCTCGGGGTTCAGGAACCGCTCGAACAGCAGTCCGTGCTCGATCGGGTCGATGTCGGTGATGCGCAGCGAATAGGCGACCAGCGAGCCCGCCGCCGAACCGCGGCCCGGCCCGACCCGGATGTCGACCGAGCGGGCGTAGCCCACCAGGTCGGCCACGATCAGGAAGTACGACGGATACCCCTTGGCGCAGATCACCTCGATCTCGTAGGCCGCCCGGTCGACGTACTCCTGCGGCACACCCGACGGAAAGCGACGCGCCAGCCCGGCGTCCACCTCGTGTTGCAACCACGACGCCTGGTCGTGCCCCTCGGGTACGGGGAAGATCGGCATCCGGTCACGCTGGGCCCACACATCGGCGTAGGACTGCACCCGTTCGGCGATCAACAGCGTGGAATCGCATGCGCCAGGGATGTCGTCATCCCAGATCTGGCGCATTTCTGCGGCGGACTTGAGGTAGTAGCCGTCCCCGTCGAATTTGAACCGCGCGGGGTCAGACAGCGTCTTGCCGGTCTGCACGCACAGCAGCGCCTCGTGGTTGTGCGCGGCGTCGCGGGTCACGTAGTGGCAGTCGTTGGTGGCCAGCGGTGGGATGCCGAGCTTCTTGCCGATCTCGAGCAGGCCTTCGCGCACCCGGCGCTCGATGTCGAGGCCGTGGTCCATCAGCTCGAGGAAGTAATTGTCCGCACCGAATATCTCGCGCCACTTGGCCGCCGACTCCAGCGCCTCGCGGTCGTGTCCGAGCCGCAGCCGGGTCTGCACCTCGCCGGACGGACATCCGGTGGTGGCGATGATGCCCGCCGCGTTCTCCGCGATGAGTTCGGCGTCCATCCGCGACCACTTGCCGAGCTGACCCTCGAACGACGCCAGCGACGACAGCTTGAAAAGGTTGCGCAGACCCGTCGCGTTCTCGGCGACCATGGTCAGGTGGGTGTAGGAACCGCTGCCCGACACGTCGTCGCTCTTCTGGCTCGGGTCACCCCACAGGATGCGCTTGGTCTCGAAGCGCGACGCGGGCGCGATGTAGGCCTCGATGCCGATGATCGGCTTGATGCCCACCTCGGTGGCGCCGTTGTAGAACTCGCTGGCGCCGAACATGTTTCCGTGGTCCGTCATCCCGAGCGCGGGCATCTGCAGGCGTTGCGCCTCGGCCAGCATCGGTTTGACCTTCGCGGCACCGTCCAACATCGAGTACTCGGTGTGGTTATGCAGGTGCACGAAGGAGGCGCTACGAGCGCTCGCGCGAGGAGCCGACGGACTGGTCATAGGGACGCCAGTCTATGACCGCGCCCCGACAGATCCCGGCGTGTCGCTATGCGTGTCTTTGCCTGCGGGCGGTTAGGTCGGGAACCGGCGCGCACCGGGCTCGAGCGGCAGCCGCAGACCGTTCACGAGATAGCTCACCGTCCGGTAGGTGCCCGCCAGCATGAGCAGCTCCAGGATGGCCTCGTCGCTGTGCTGCGCGGTCAGTTCGGTCCAGGTCTCGTCGTCGACCGCGCAGGTCTGCTGCAAGCCGTCGCAGAGCCGGATCAGTAGCCGATCTTCGTCGGCCCAGCAGTCGTCGTCGGGCCCACCGGCCACGAGCGAGGAGATCTGAGCTTCGGTCAGCCCGGCCTTGGCCGCGTAGACGGAGATGTGCACACCCCACTCGTATTCGGCGCCGCACAAGGCCGTCACGCGGTCGATGACGATCTCGCGCTGCCGGATCGTCAGATGGCCGCGGTCGAGCAACCCCGAGTTGAAGAACTTGAAGAACAGCCTCCGATCGCGGGCCATGGTCGTGAAGAGCACCAGCGGCGGCGCACCCCGCATGATCGCGTCGATCGCCTCTTGCATGTCGTGGTCCAGCGGCGGGGCGGCCGGAGCCAGCCGAGCGCTATCAATTCTATAGCTTGTCATGCGGGCACTCTACGCATTCGTGCTACAAAATGTGAAGCATGACTTCGAGGGTCGCGACGGCCCCCTGAATACCGTTAGTCGACCCGTGACCGTCCGCGTCGCAGTACGCGTTTGACCGTCGGCATCGGACGCAATTCCCAGCCGAGTTGCACGAGAACCCCGGCCGCGATGAATGCGACGACGAGGACCGCGAACCAGATGCCAATCATGGTGAGAACGGTATTGCGGGCCGGCCCGGGAGGAATCGGGTGTTTCCCTCGAAAACGACCTGCAGCCTTCGCGAAATCGCAGGGTCCCCCGGGTAGCGGGTTGACCTGCGGAGACGACTCAGCCCGTCAGCCCCGGCCAGGCGTGCGGAAATTCATCGACGGTCACGTTTGCCGGGACCGGTGGGGCGATGGTCAGCGCCCTGCCGGTCTGCCGCTGATCCAGCAATCCGTGAGCCAGGAGGCTGTGAAGTTGCTTGGCAATCATCCCCATGTCGTTCTGATCGACAATAAATCCGGCGTAGAAGCCCATTCCCAGGAACATCGCGAGCAACATGTTCACCACTGCGGCAGCGTCCGTGTCCGCGGGAATCTCCCCTCGCACGATCGCGTCGTCGACGACCGAGGTATAGAACGCATGCACGGCGGCGATCACGGGACCGGAGTTCTTGCGAAGGGTCGGACTCCTCTGCGACTCCAGCCGCGCGGTGACGGTAAAACGCATCATCGCCCGGTCGGTGAAGCCCGATCGGTAGGCCGCCGCGACGAACGCCGACAGTTGATTCAGCAGGGTGTCCTCGCGTTTTGCCTGCGCAATGCAGTCGGCGACAACCGAATACGCCTCCGCGACGAGGCAGTCGTAGATCTCCTCGCGGGTGTGGAAGTAATAGTGCATCGTTGGCCGGCTCAGGCCTGCGCGTGAGGCGATCGCCTGAAAATTGGCCGCCTCGTAGCCGCGTTCGTTGATCACATCGCGGGCCGCACGAAGGATGCGCGCTCGCGTCTCAGCCGAGTCAGCACCCACCGGACGGCCCCGTCCCCTGCCCCCAGCCAGACGCTCCGTGTCACTCCCCACGAGCAAACGCTATGGCATAGCTGACAGCTTTTCAACGCAAACGCCAGAAAAGGTACTCAGCGACGCAGGGATCGGCGGTCAGTTCGATTGCCCGGCGAAACGCTTCTGCGGCCTCCTCGGGCCGCCCCGCCTCGGCAAGCAGGTGCGCCCTCGTCGCCAGGGCGGGCTGAAATCGGTCGACTGCCGGGTCATCGATTGCGTCCAGCGCGCGCAGCCCCGCGTCAGGCCCGTCGATCTCTCCGTCGATAGCCGCCGACGCGACCGCGGCCCCTAGCGAAGGCGCGACCCGAAGCAGCGCGCGGTGCAGCTTCCTCAGCGCGTCGGTGTCGACCGTGCCCTGCGTGATCCTCGCGCAGTGGGCCGACTGGATCGCGGCCTCGTACTGAAACCGGCCCGGCGTGCGTCGATCGTGGGCGCGCCGCA
>DATJIX010000178.1:0-12164 GCA_035492865.1 Mycobacterium sp.
CCGCTGGCCACCAGCAGCTCGGTGATCGAGTCGGGCCCGCCCGGTTTGAGGTCGGCCACAGATGCCTCCCGCAGGGCGGCCGCCAGTGTTCCCTCGTCGAGCTGGGCCAACTCACCCCGGCCGAACAGCGCCTGGCTGGCCAGTTCCACTCCAGTGGTCGCGGCGTCACCGTGGACCAACGTGGTCAGCTCGCGCGCCAGTCGACGTTGCGCCGCCCGCTCGTGCGGCTTTTGCTCGGTCGCCTGCTCCAGCTCGGCCAACTCGTCACGCGACAAGAAGGTGAACCATCGCAGATACCGAACGACATCGGCGTCCGCGGTGTTGATGAAGTACTGGTACCAGGCGTACGGGCTGGTCATGTCCGGGTCCAGCCAGAGGCTGCCGCCCCCGGTCGACTTGCCGAACTTCTTGCCCTCCGAATCGGTGACCAGCGGCGTCGTCAGCGCGTGCACTGTCGCGCCCTCTACCTGGCGCACCAGCCGCACCCCGGCGATGATGTTGCCCCACTGATCCGAGCCGCCGACCTGCAGTGCGCAACCGTGCCGACGGTGTAGCTCCACGTAGTCGTTGGCCTGCAACAACATGTAACTGAACTCGGTGTAGGAGATGCCTTCGCCCTCCAAGCGACGCCGTACCGTCTCGCGGTCGAGCATGACGTTGACCGAGAAGTGCTTGCCGATATCGCGCAGGAACTCGATCGCGGACAACTCGCTCGTCCATGACAGGTTGTTCTGCACGATCGCGCCGGTCGCCGAATCGTCGAAATCGACGAACCGTTCCAGCTGGCCGCGAATCCGGTCGGCCCATTCGGCCACGGTGTCTGCCGTGTTCAGCGTCCGCTCACCGGTGTCGCGAGGGTCACCGATCATCCCGGTCGCCCCGCCCGCCAGCACGATCGGCCGATGCCCCGCCTGCTGGAACCGCCGCAGCGTCAACAGTGGAATGAGGTGGCCCGCGTGCAGGCTGGGCGCGGTGGGATCGAAGCCCGAGTAGACCGTGACCGGTCCGGATTCCAGTTCGGTCGCCAGTGCATCCCGATCGGTGGACTGCGCAATCAGCCCACGCCACTCCAACTCGTCGAGGATCGAAGCGTCACTAGATGTCACAGGGTCGATCTTCCCTTACCGTCGATGCCGATGTTGTTGCAGATCGATGGTCATCACCTGCCCGGCAGCGTGTGGAGGTCCGGCGACGAGCACCACGACAACGTCCACGTCGGCATTCAGGTGGGCAAGGAACCGCGGGAACTCGTGCGCGGAGACGCGCCGACGTCCTCGTGGACGATCCCGATCGAGGTGGTCGAGAGGGACGGCGGGCCGGATTTTCGCGGCGCCGCGGTGCAGGGCGGGCCTGGCGCGCGATTTATCTATCTGACCTGGGGTGACGTCGCCGACGACGGCTCGTTCGCGATGTTTCGGCGGGCGAAGCTGATGCTCGCTGATCTCGGACCGTTGGCCGCCGCCGGCCACGTCATCGCGCAGGTGGACCTCACCGACGACTGTGGCGGGCCGCGGTGCGCCCGGCTCAAGCCGCCTGCACTGACCCTGCGGCAGGCCGACTAGTCACTTTGGCCGGGCGCCGGCGCCCGCGGACTGCGTCGGTACAGCGATACTTCGGGGCGTCCCGCCAACCAGAACCGCCACGGTCGATCGGCGGCCTTACTGACACCCACTCGCGGCCCATCGACACCGTCATGCCCGTCGTTGAGCGCCACCCTGACCGGGCTCTGGGCGTCGAACAAGTCAATTCCGTTGTCGTCCATGGTGATTCCTAGTGCGGAACACAAATTGCCGGGGCCACGTGCCAACGCGCTCGGCCGGGTCGAGTCTCCGCGCCGGGCCTGGGCCGCATCGACACCAGCCTCGACTGCGGCGGCCCGCAACAGCACCGCACCGGCCACCTCCTCGGTGGCGCACACGACGTTCGCGCAGACGTGTATGCCGTGGCTGCGGTACGTGTAGAGCCGCCCGGCGGGACCGAACATCACCCAGTTGCGGCCACCACGTCCGCGAAACGAATGCGACGCGGCGTCGGGCCACGGCCCGTCGGGCGGGCCGCCATAGGCCTCCACCTCGACGATCGTCGCGGTCACGCCCCGCCCGATCAGCTCGGCACCAAGGAGTCGCCGGGCCGCGGTGACGGGATCCACTGACAGCAACTCGGCGCTCACCCGAGCGATTCTGCCTGGGTCCTTGACAGGCCTACCAGCGGGGAGGACTATTCATCACATGATGAGTTCATCGAGCGATGAATTACTTCGAACCGGGGTGGACCCGGTCATCGACATCCGGGCCCTGCGTGTTGTCCGCGGCAAGCGCGTCGCACTCGACAACATCTCGGTGCAGATCGCGCGCGGCACCATCACCGGCCTGCTCGGCCCATCGGGCTGCGGCAAGACCACGCTGATGCGCAGCATCGTCGGCACGCAGATCATCGACGAGGGCACCGTGACGGTGCTTGGTCGCCCCGCGGGCTCGGCCGACCTGCGCCACCGCGTCGGCTACGTCACCCAGGACCCCACCATCTACAACGATCTCCGGATCGTCGACAACGTGCGGTATTTCGCGGCGCTCTACGGAACGGACACGAGCGCCGCCGATCAGGCGATTGCCGCCGTGGGTCTGGATGATCACCGAACTGCCTTGTGTGGCAACCTTTCCGGTGGTCAGCGCACACGTGTATCGCTGGCCTGCGCGTTGGTCTCACATCCGGAGCTGCTGGTGCTTGACGAGCCGACCGTGGGTCTGGACCCCGTGTTGCGCGTCGACCTCTGGGAGCAGTTCCACCAACTTGCCCGGCGCGGAACGACATTGGTCGTTTCGAGCCACGTGATGGATGAAGCCGACCACTGCGGCGACCTGCTGCTGATGCGCGAAGGCCACCTGCTGGCCCACAGCACACCGACGAAACTACGGGAGGACACCGGATGTCAGTCACTGGAGGAAGCGTTTCTGTCCGTCATCCGGCACAGCACCGCAGCCGCAGCAAGCTGAGCCCACAGGCCTACTTAGCCACCACCGGGCGCATCCTGCGCCAGCTCGCCGCCGACCACCGCAGCGTCGCGATGATCCTCGTGGTCCCGAGCCTGATCATCACGCTGATGTATTTCATGTTCCAGAACGCACCACACCGGCCCGGCACGCCGAGCCCGTTCAACAATGCGTGCCTGATCATGCTCGGCGTGTTCCCGCTCATCGTGATGTTCCTGATCACGTCGATAACGATGCAGCGCGAACGGGTTTCGGGCACATTGGAGCGGATCCTCACCACTCCCCTGCGTAGGCTCGACCTGCTCGCCGCGTACGGCACTGCGTTCTCGATCGCCGCAGCGGCGCAGGCCACCTTGGCGTGCCTCGTCTCGTATCTGTTCCTCGGCCTCGACACCAAGGGCAGCCCGATCCTGGTGTTCACCATCGCGATCATCAACGCCGTGCTCGGTGTGGGACTTGGCCTGCTGTGTAGTGCGTTCGCCCGCACCGAGTTCCAGGCCGTTCAGTTCATGCCCGTGGTGATCGCCCCGCAGCTGCTGCTGTGCGGCATCATCGTCCCCCGCGACGTGCTGCCGGATTGGCTGCAATGGATCAGCAACGCACTGCCGGCGAGCTACGCTCTTGAGGCGCTGCAACAGGTCGGTGCGTACGCGGAGCCCACCGCGATCGCCGTGCGTGACATCGCCGTCGTGATCGGATTCGCGATACTCGCGCTGTGCCTGGCCGCCGCGACGCTTCGACGAAGGACACCGTAGCCGCCTTGACGACCAACACCGAACGCAAACGTCCAGGGCGCCCGCCCGGGACGTCGGATACTCGCGAACGCATTCTGGAAAGCGCGCGTAACCTGTTCGCCCGCAACGGTATAGACAAGACTTCGATCCGCGCCATCGCCAAGGACGCCGGCGTCGACCCCGCGTTGGTGCACCACTACTTCGGCACCAAGACCCAGCTGTTCGCCGCGGCCATCCACATTCCGATCGACCCGATGCAGGTCATCGGCCCGCTGCGGGAGGTACCGGTCGAACAGCTCGGCGCTACGCTGCCGTCGATCCTGTTGGCGCTGTGGGATTCCGAGATGGGCAAGGGATTCATTGCAACGCTGCGGTCCATCCTCGCAGGCGGCGAAGCCTCGCTCATTCGATCGTTTCTCCAGGAAGTGATCGCCGTCGAGGTCGGCAACCGGGTCGACAATCCCCCTGGCAGCGGACCGGTTCGCGTGCAATTCGTCGCGTCGCAGTTGGTGGGCGTCGTGATGGCCCGCTACATCCTGGAATTGGAGCCGTTCAAGTCGCTGCCCGTCGAGCAGATCGCCGAAACCATCGCCCCCAACCTTCAGCGTTATCTGACCGGTGACCTACCCGGATTCGACTGAGGCGCGCTCCAGCATTCGCTGATGCTCGGCATCGTCGGTCACCGCGATCGCCTCGTCGACCAGAAGCACCGGGATGCCGTCCTCGATGCGGTACGCGCGGCGCAGCCGCGGGTTGTAGAGGAATTCCTGATGGCTGGGGTCGACCAAAAGCAATGGCCCGCGGTCCTGCGGGCAGACCAGGATGCTCAGCAGTTTGTCGTCGAGCACGACGGCTGGCTAGCCGACGCCGATGAAGACGCCCGGGTTCTGGCCCGGCTGTACCGGAACGCCAGGGGGTATCGCAGGGCCCATCCCCGGCGGGGGCCCGCCGACACCGAGGTTGTAGCCGGGCTGCTGGGAGTTGCCCGCGTTCTGCTGAAGCGCCTGCAGCTTGTGCTGATAGGACAGCGTCTCTTTCAAAGCATCGATGAGCGGCTGCTGGTTCGGCCGGTAGTCCAGGGCCTTCGTGATCGCTTCCTTGTTCGCATTGGAGGGCTTGAAGCCCAGCGCGCGAAGTTTCAGCACATCGTGGATGAGAGTGGAGAGCTGACCGCCGCCTGCACCGGTGTCGTAATCCTGGGCGATGATGGCGAGCGCCTGGTCAGCGGTCATCGCGGGTGCGGTACCGGTCTGCGCGGTCGCGTCCGCTGGGTCGGTCTTAGGGGGGCACTCGGCCCCTGTGCAGCTGTCACCGGGCTCGGCGAACGCCGTCGCCACTCCGAAACCGCCGAAGAGCCCGATCGCCAACGCGCTGCCGGCCACGGTGCCCGTGACTACCCGCCCCAGATTCCCGGTCTGCAATGTCATCTCCTCCTACCGCCAGCGGGAGCCTAACAGTGATGCCGTCCTACTGTTGGGCGCCAGCGATCTCGGTGCGGACCGCAACGGTCAGCCGCTTGTACCGATTCGTATCGGGATCCAGATACCAGGCGTTACGCGACGGCTTGGGGATGCCCTCCGCCTTCAACGGGCTGACCAGCGGACGGTACGACGCGCTGAGCTTCATTTCGGGCACCACGTGCACGATGTCGGGCGGACTGCCGACGGGCAGGTCGGCCAGTGCCTCGTTCAGATCCGCCGACGGAATGCTGCCGCCGGGGCACAGCGCGAGCGCGGTGACGGCCAGCTGATGGCCGTTCACCTCCACCCCGTAGGTGACCGCCAGGTCCACCGCGCCGAGCCGGCTGACCGCGTCGTTGATGGGTGAGGCGTAGACCGTGCCGCGCTCGGTGTGGATCACCGCGGCGCGCGTATCGACGAGCCAATAGTCGCCGTCCTCGTCGCGCCGGAACAGGTATTCGGTGGACACCCAGGTGTCGGCAGGGGCGAACACGCCCCGTTTGACGGAGGCGGTCGGATCCACCGGACCGCGTGGGTGCGCGAGCAGCACGCCGACCTCGTTGGTGTCGGCCCTGCGGACGAAACCGCGGTCGTCCTCGAGGATCAGGTCGTCTTCTGCGTCGTACGCAGCGAGTTCGACGTCGCCGCCACCCGGCAGGGGCCTGCCCTTGCTGCCCAGCTTGGCGCCCGAGACGTTGGCCAGCACGGCCTGCCCGTCGGTGGTGGCGAAGAACTCCACCACGTGGGCGGGCGCGAACACGTCGGTGACCCGCTTCCACAGGCCCGTCGGCATGCCGGAGCCGATGAAAAGCCGCACCGGGTGGCTGCCGGTCAGCGAAAACGCCGGATCGTCGATGACCTCGCGCAGCATCGCCCAGGTGTACGACACGACGGTCACGCCGTACTGCCGGATTTCCTGGAGGAACCGGTCGGGGCGCAGCTCGCGTGACAATGCGATGCGCGACCCGCCGACGACCGCGCCGCCGAGGCTGACCAAGAGCCCGGACTGGTGATGCAGCGGGGTGAGGCAGTAGACGGTGTCGGCGCGGCCGAGATTGGCCGCCGATGCGGTGCCGAACGCCGACAGCGCCCACCGGTAGTTGGTGATCTGGCGGGCGACGAGGTCGCCGCCGATGGAGCTGAACGCGACGAAGGCCAGGTCGCGCGCGAGCGCCGGATTGGGCCGGTACCAGCCGGGCAGGTCGACGACGTCGGGGTTGATCTTCTCCATGTCGATGACGTCGGCGTCCTCGGGTTGGTGCAGGTCGCGCGATTCGCCACCGCCGAGCACCAGCACCCGCATGTCGAGCCTGCGAGCCGCCTCGATGTTGCTCGGGTCGGTGATGATCTCCGACACCGCTCCCAGCCGCGCCGCGGCAACCAGGTCGACGTCCGGCGGCATCAGCACCGCGACGGCGCCGAGGCGCGACAGCGCGGCGATCGCGACGAGCGCGCTGGGCCGGGTCTCCATCAGCACGCCCACATGCGCGCCCTGCCGCACCCCGACCTCGATCAGGCCGCGGACGACGTTGTTGATCCGGCGGTCCACCGCTTCGAAGGTGTGCACGCGCCCGTCGAAGAGCAGGCACTCCCCTTCGGGTAGGTCCCGGGCCTGTTCGGACATGATGCGGCCGAGCGAAATCCGAGTGTGGTCGTTGATCTGGCCGAGGCGCGCGAGCCTTGGCAGGGTGCGATACGTCTCGACGGCAAGCGTGCGCGCTGACTTGTTGGCCGCCACGAAGGCATCGGCGGCGGTGCGGGCCAGGCTGAACGCCAGCTCGGTCGCCGCGGCGGTGGTGTGCGCCACGCGTGAGCTGAACGAGACACCGCTCTCGGTGTGCTCGGCGGGCTGCAACGGCATCGGGTTGACGCCGTCGGGCTGATCACCGGAGCCGTCGATCCACTTGACCCACTGCCCGACGGTCGGCCAGGTCTGGTCGGCGGCCTTCGAGCCAACAACCAACCCGAAATGCCCTGCGCGGATGAGGAATTCGTAGACGTCGGCCTTGGGCGCGGCCCGCTTGATACCCCGCACGGAGGCCGGCTGGCCGATGTCGTCGACCTCGCCGATGACCGCGAGCACGGGGCAGTCGATATCCGACAACGTGACAAGGTCGCCGTGAATGGAGAAGCCGCCGCTCATCATCCGGTTGTGGGCGATGAACTGCTTGAGCAGCTCGGCGATCGCGGGACCCGACCACGCGATCCAGCCGTCCGACGCCAGGAAGCGCCGCTGCTGTTCGCGGGGCAGCAGTGCCTCGCGGTCGTGCAGCTGACGCAGGAAGTCCAGCCGCGACTGCGCGGTCTTGATCGGGTCGAGCATCTGGAAGCCCGTGCGCGCCAGCCAGCCGGGGATGTCGATGCGGCTGAACACGTGGTCGGCCATGAAGTCGGCGGCCGCAGGCGCGAGGCTGGCAGGCATGTTCATCGGCAGCGCGGCGAGCGTGTCGACCGGCGACCCGAACGCGACGATGCTGGCCAGGTCCTTCGAGCGGCGGTAGGCGGCGGTTTGGTAGGCGAACATGCCGCCCTGCGAATAGCCGGCCAGGTGCACGTCGCGGCCGGTGACCTCCTTGACGGTGTCGATCGCCTCGCTCAGCGCGACGACATGGTCGGCGAGGTTGCGGTCCATGCCGCCCTCGACCTTGTCGGGCGAGCCGAAGTCGATGACCCAGGGGTCGATGCCCGCGGTGTGCAGGATGCCGACGGCGCCGTCGTCGCGGGTGACGTCCCACATGTCGGCCGACATCATCATCGGGTGCACCATCAAAACCGGAGGTCCTGGTCGCTTTGCCCCCGGCCGGGCGTCGGGCGGGAAGTACCGCCTCAGCCGGTACATCGGCACGCTCTGGATGATCTGGAACGGCGAGGGCACGGCGCCGGTCTCCAGGCCGCCGTAGCGCAGCACTTCCAGCCCGTTCTGCGCGGTGGCCACCAGCCGTCCCACTGGCCTGGTTATAGCCGACAGGTCCACCACGACCAACTCCCCTTTTGCGATGTCAGTCCCCCGACTGCCGTCGTCATCATGGCATGTCGCCCACATATCATCGGCGGCTGATGGCGAATCTGATCAACGTCGAGCGCGCAACAGTCGGCTACGGCACCCGCACACTGCTTGCCGAGGTCAGCCTCGGCGTTGAGGACGGCGACGCGATCGGCGTCGTCGGACGCAACGGCGACGGCAAGACCACGCTGCTGCAGGTGCTGACCGAGACCCGGCCGCCCGATTCGGGCCGCGTCACCCACACCTCCGGCCTGTCGGTCGGCTACCTGCGGCAGGGCGACGAGCTTCTCGGTGCCACCGTCCGCGACGTCATCGTCGACGGCAGGGCGGACCACGTATGGGCGGCCGAGCCCGATACCCGTGACGTCGTCGAGCATCTGTTGGCCGGCATCGACCTGGACGCGGGTGTGGGCAGCCTGTCCGGTGGAGAACGCCGTAGGGTCGCGCTGGCCGAGGTGCTGCTGGCCGGGCACGACGTGCTGGTGCTCGACGAGCCCACCAACCATCTCGACGTCGAGGTGATCGGCTGGCTGGCCGAGCACCTGAGTGTGCGTCGGCCAAGGGCGCTGGTGGTGGTCAGCCACGACCGCTGGTTCCTCGACGAGGTGTGCACGCGGACGTGGGAGGTGCAGGGCGGCGCCGTCGAGGCCTACGACGGTGGGTATGCGGCCTACATTCTGGCGCGCGCCGAACGGATGCGGCTGGAGGCGGGGACGGAAGCACGCCGACGCAATCTCATGCGCAAGGAGCTGGCGTGGCTTCGTCGCGGGCCGCCGGCGCGGACATCCAAACCCAAGTTCCGGATCCAGGCCGCCAACGACCTGATCGCCAACGAACCGCCGCCGCGCGATTCGCTTGTGCTGCAACGCTTTGCGACCACCCGACTGGGCAAGGACGTGTTCGATCTGCACCGCGTGCGGCTGGAGGTCGGCGACCGGGTGATCCTGGACCAGCTCGACTGGTCCATCGGGCCGGGCGCCCGCATCGGGCTGGTCGGTGTGAACGGCACCGGCAAGACGTCGGTGTTGCGACTGCTGAACGGCGAGTTGCAGCCTGCCGCAGGCACCATCAAGCGCGGCACCACGCTGAGGATCGGTTACCTGAGCCAGGCGCTGGTGGAACTGGACGCCACTACCCGGGTACTCGATGCGGTCGAGAACCGGCGCCGGGTAACCGAATTGGCGGGCGGTCGCGAGATAACCGCCGACACCCTGCTGAAGGATTTCGGGTTCACCGGTGACAAGTTGACGGCGCGAGTGGCCGACCTGTCCGGCGGTGAGCGGCGCCGGCTGCAGTTCCTGCGGATGCTGCTCGACGAGCCGAACGTGCTGTTGCTCGACGAGCCGACCAACGATCTGGACATCGACACGCTGACCGTCATCGAGGATTACCTCGACGGCTGGCCGGGGACGCTGATCGTCGTCACACACGACAGGTACTTCCTCGAGCGGGTTTCCGACGTCACGTACGCGCTGACCGGCGGCGGCCGATGCGACATGCTGCCCGGCGGCATCGAGCAGTACCTCGCGGAGCGGACGGCTGCACCCGAGTCGGTCAGGGTTTCGGAACCGGCTCGGGGCGAGTCGGCGTCGGCACGTGAGCGGCGCACCGGCAAGGAGATGGCCCGCATCGAAGGGCAGCTCGGAAAGCTCGACGAACAGATCGCCGCGCTGCACGAGTCGATGGCGGAGGCCGCATCGGATCATGTGCGGGCCGGCGAGCTGAACGGTCAGCTTCAGGAACTGCTGGACCGCAAGGAATCACTGGAAGAGGCCTGGCTGGCGGCCGCCGAGGAGTAGTGCGCCCGGCGGCGCGCCGTGCCAGGGCCGTGTCAATCAACGACCGGGGGCTCGATCCGCTCCCACGGTTCCTCCGAGGGCTGATACGGCTCGCCCGGCTCGTGGTATTCCGGGAATTCCGGCGGCTCCGGCCAACTTCCCTGGGACCCATCCCACGGACTCATCGACGTCTGCGGGGGGCCGACGGGCAATTGCGGATTGAGGGCCGGTAGCGGGAACGGATTCGGCGGGTTCGATGGGCGTCCAGCAGCGCCGTCCGAGTAACCCAAGTCGAATTGCGACTGCTGGGACGGATCGACGTAGCACTTGCCTGGCCCGCCAAAGACGCCGTCGGAGTATCCGTCGTCGTACGCGGTGCACACGTTGGGGTCCGCATGCGCGGTCGCGATACCCAGAAACAGCGCCGCGGGGGCGGCGACGACAACGGCGAATCCTCCTGCGGCCGCCAGTATCTTGTGGTGAATCGATGCGATCTTCATGATGTGGTGTCCTCTTGTCGGGTCGCGGGCCCTTCGTGGCCGCGCTACGGGTATGGGCAGCAGCGGCGGCGCGGGGGGACACTTTTTTCGCTAGTCGGGCTGCAGGTCCCCCAGGTGCCTGCGCAATACACCGAGAATCGCTTTGGGCCGCAGATCTTTCCGCTCGGCGGTCAGAGCGTGCAATGCCAGGCCGTCGATGAGGGCGTGCAGCCGCGCGGTTTCGAACGCGAGGTCGGCGTCGATGAACCCGTTGCCCTGCAGCCGCGTCAGCACCGCCGCGCAGGCGTCGGCAACGGCTTGCTGAGCGTCGAGCGCGACACGGCGCAAGGCCGGATGTGACGGGCTTTCGGCGACCACGGCCGTGTTGACCGCCATCTCCATTCGACGCTGATCGTCCAGCGGCAACAACTCGGCGAGCACCGCCTCGGCGAACTTGCGCGGATCTTTGATCGCGAAGTGCGCGCTCACCCGCTCGCGCGTCCGCTGATGCACCAATGCCATCGAATACTCGAGCAATTCGGCCTTGGTCGCGAACACGTGCCGAACCGAACCGACGGCCAGGCCGGCCTCCGCCGCCACGTCGCGGATCGACACCGCCGAGACCCCGTCGCGCACCACGATTCGCCATACCGCCTGCGCGATTTCGTGACGACGGCTGTCCTGGTCGATCAGTTTCGGCACGTCAGCATGCTAGCACGAGTGTGCTACGTTAGTAGTACAGACGTGCTACCAAAAGTGTGGAAGTTGAGGAGACGATGCTGACGTTCTTCGCCGAGAATCCGATTGCGGCGGTGATAGTGGGCTGTGAGGTCGGGCTGTGGGTGCTGCTTGGCCTCGGCATGGTGCTGCGCTACCCGGTTCGGCTGCGGCGGACCAGTACCGCCGTGCTTGCGGGCATTCCGCTGTTGGACGTCGTGCTGGTGGTCGCCACAGCGTTCGACCTGCACCGCGGCGCGGACGTCGGAGTCGTGCACGTGCTCGCGGGCTTCTACCTTGGTTCGAGCCTGGCCTTCGGGCCCGCGATCGTGCGCTGGGCCGACGTCAGGTTCGCCCACCGGTTCGCAGGCGGGCCTGCGCCCCAGCCGACACCGAAGCAGGGCCCCGAGCGCGTCACATACCTGATGCGCGAGTGGTACCGGGTGGTCGGCACGGTGGCGATCGCGTCCGCCGTGCTCGTCGCGTTCATCCTGTTCTTCGCCGCACCGCAGGACCAGGAGGGCCTGTGGTGGTGGATCGTCAGGGCGTGGGGCGTCGTCGGGCTTTGGTACGTGTTCGGCCCGCTGTGGGAACGCGGCAAGACCTCAGCGCCGCAGCCGCAGTCGCAGCCGATCGGCGGTCTCGTGCACGACTCCGAGCTGCTTGGCGACCTGGATCGGCGCGGTGCCGCCCCTGGCGTCGCGGGAGTTGACCGACCCGTCGATGGTGAGCACCTCGCGCACCTGCCCCGTTAACTCGGGATGGATCCCGGCGAGTTCTGAGTCTTCGAGATCCTCGAGACCGACCCCGCGGGACTCAGCGGCACGCACGGCCGCGCCTGCGGCCTCGTGCGCGACGCGGAACGGAACTCCCCTGCGCACAAGCCATTCCGCGACGTCGGTGGCCAGGGTGTAGCCCAACGGCGCCAGCTCGCTCATCCGGTCGACATCGAAGCGCAGCGTGCCGACCAGTCCTGCCATCGCAGGAAGCAGGAGCTCGAGC
>DATJIX010000179.1:0-4172 GCA_035492865.1 Mycobacterium sp.
CTCGCGGGCCTGCTCGGACGCGGGGGCGCCGCCTTTCCGCTGGGCACCAAGCTGGCCACGGTGCGCGACGCCGCTCGGCGGGGCTCAGAGACGGTGGTCGTTGCGAACGGCGAAGAGGGCGAGCCTGCTTCGGTGAAAGACCGGTGGCTGCTGCGCAACCGGCCGCATCTGGTGCTCGACGGGCTGCGTCTGGCGACCGCGATGGCCGGCGCCCGGCGCGCGTATGTGTATGTCTCCGACACGCAGTCGGCCACCGCGGTCACCGCTGCATTGGGTGAGCTCGAGCCCGACACGTTCGGTGAGACAGCCGTGAGCGTGGTGACCGTGGACCCCACCTACATCGCAGGCGAGGAAACGGCCGCCGTGCGTTACCTCAACGGCGGACCGGCGAAACCGACCGACAAACCGCCGCGCCCCTTCGAGGAAGGGGTGTCGGGCCTGCCGACGATGGTCAGCAACGTCGAAACGCTCGCCAACCTCCCGTTCATCCATCAGCACGGCGCGCAGGCTTTCCGGTCCGTCGGCACACCGATGTCGCCGGGTACCTTCCTGGCCACCATCACGGGTGCGGGCCGACCCGCCGCGTTGTACGAAATACCGCATGGCACAGCTTTTTCCGACCTGCTGACGGTGCATGGGGTGCCTGCCGAGTCGGTGCGCGGCGCATTGATGGGTGGGTATTTCGCCGGACTACTCAACACCGACATCCTCGACGCGACGCTCGACCACGAGACGATCCGCCGCATCGGCAGCGGCCTTGGCTGCGGTGCGATCTCGATCCTGACCGACGACTGCCCCGTGGCCGTCGCGGCCTCGGTGATGTCCTACTTCGACCGTGAGAATGCGGGCCAGTGCGGATCGTGTTTCAACGGCACCGCAGCGATGGCCGCCGTCACCACCGCACTGCGCGACGGCGTGGCAACGGATGAGGATCTGGCGCGCCTCGAGCGGTGGTCGGTCGTGCTACGAGGCCGCGGCGCGTGCGGCACCCTCGACGGCGCCACGAACGTCGCGGCAAGCCTGTTACGGCAGTTCCCGCAAGTGGTCGCACGGCATCTCGCGAACGACTGCTCGACATGCCGGACCGCTGTGTTCGACGCCCCTCGGCCCTACGAAGTGGAGGCGGTGGCCCAGCCATGAGTGACGGTTTGCGGATTCGTCTCGATAGGACGCTCTGTGACGGCTTCGGCATCTGCGCCAAGCACGCACGTGAGTACTTCTCGCTCGACGACTGGGGTTACGCGTCGTTGATCGGCGACGGCACCGTGCCCGAGAAGGACCGTGACGCGGTGATGCGGGCCCTGCTGGACTGCCCCGTGCACGCGATCATCTACATGGGCGAGCACGGGCCCTCCGCCGACAGGGTCGTGCACTCCGACGCAAAGGAATCGCCGGAACCCGAGCCGAAAACCGATGGCAACGACGCGATTTCGGGGTTCGTGCGATGACAAGGCCACTACCCGAAATCACGATTCAGAACGAGTACTTCTGGACCGCTGGCGGTGACGGTGTTTTGCGTATCCAGGAGTGCCGCGACTGCAAGGCGCTGATTCACCCGCCGCAGCCGGTGTGCCGCTACTGCCGCGGCCGCAACATGGGCGTGCGCGACGTGTCCGGCAAGGCGACGCTTTCGGCCTATACGGTCAACCACCGGTTCGGCTTCCCCGACCTCCCGCCGCCCTACGTGGTCGCCCAGGTGGCGATCGCCGAGGACCCGCGGGTTCGGTTGACCACCAACATCGTTGAGTGCAAACCGGACGAGCTCGAACTCGGCCAGACGGTCGAGGTCGTCTTCGAGAAGATCGAAGATGTCTGGCTGCCGCTGTTCCGGCCGACGGCCGATGCGGAGACGCTGCCGCAGGCCGTCGACGAGATCGCACCACAGGACTTCGGCAAGCATGTCGCGCCGATGCTCACCAAGCAGAAGTTCGAAGACGCCGCGGCGATCACCGGGATCGGCATGTCGAAGATCGGCAGGCGGCAGATGGTGCCACCGCTGTCGCTGACCGTCGACGCCTGCGAACAAGCGGTTGCCGACGCCGGTCTGACGTTCGATGACATCGACGGGTTGTCCACGTATCCGGGGCTCGACATCGCGGGGATGGGCGAGGGCGGGGTGAGCGCCCTGGAGGGTGCGCTCGGGTTGCGTCCGACCTGGATCAACGGCGGTATGGACACCTTTGGGCCCGGCGGCTCGGTCATCGCGGCGATGATGGCCGTCGCCACCGGTATGGCCCGTCACGTGCTGTGCTTCCGCACGCTGTGGGAGGCGACGTTCCAGCAGCTGATGAAGGAAGGCAGGCTGTCCCCGCCAGGGGGCGCCCGCACGTCCAGTTGGCAGATGCCGTTCGGCGCGACGTCGGCGGCCCATACGTTGGCGCTCAACGCGCAACGCCACTTCGAAAGGTACGGCACCACCAGAGAGACGCTTGGCTGGATCGCGTTGAACCAGCGCGCAAATGCCGCGTTGAATCCGACGGCGATCTACCGCGATCCGATGACCATGGACGACTACCTCAACGCTCGGCTGATCACGACCCCGTTCGGGCTTTACGACTGCGACGTGCCCTGCGACGGCGCCATCGCGGTGATCGTCTCGGCCGTGGACGCAGCCAAGGACATGCCCAAGCGCCCCGTGTTGTTCGAGGCCGTCGGCACCCAGATCGTGGAGCGCACCGACTGGGACCAGACGACGATGACGCACGAACCCCAGGTGCTGGGCCAGTCCGCACATCTGTGGACGCGAACCTCGTTGCGGCCCAAAGACGTCGACGTCGCAGAACTCTACGACGGCTTCTCGTTCAACTGTCTGTCGTGGCTGGAGGCGCTCGGTTTCTGCGGTATCGGTGAGGCCAAGGACTTCCTCGACGGCGGAAAAGCCATCGCACGCGACGGCGTGATTCCGCTGAACACCCACGGCGGTCAGCTGTCCCACGGTCGCACCCACGGCATGGGTCTGATCCACGAAGCCGTCACCCAACTGCGCGGCGAGGCCGGGGAACGCCAGGTGGCCGACGCCCGTGTCGCGGTCGTCAGCAGCGGCGGCCTCACCCCGAGCGGGGCCATCCTGATGCGGACGGACGCATGAGCGCACCGCGTGCGCGTGTCGTCCTCGTCGACGGCGTACCAATGTCGGGACTTGTCGCGCCGGCGGACGATCCAAAGGCCGTCGTCGTCGCGTTCCACGGAGGGGCAAGCACCGCAGCCTATTTCGACTGCCCGGGCCATCCGCAGTTGTCACTGCTGCGCGCCGGTGCTGCGCAGGGCTTCACGATGGTGGCGCTGGACCGGCCCGGCTACGGGAGCTCGGCGCCGTATCCGGATGTGATGGGGCGCCCTGACCAACGCGTTGCGCTGGCTTATGGGGCAGTGGAGAAGGTGCTCGGGCCGAATCCCCGCGGGGCCGGGCTGGTTCTTCTCGGCCATTCCGCAGGTTGCGAGCTGGCGGTACGGATGGCCGCCGACGAGAAGGCCGAACACGTCATCGGTCTGGAATTGGCGGGCACCGGAGTGGAATACCACCCCGCGACGGCTGAGCTCCTGAAGACGGCTACCGCAACGCAACGGCCAAGGGGACTGCGTGACGTGCTCTGGCAGCCCGCGCATCTGTATCCGGACGACGTGTTGTCGGGCATGACGAACTCGACGACCGGCGCCCTCTACGAAGTCGACATGACCAAGAAGTGGCCGCAACAGGACTTTCCGGTGCTCGCCGCGCGGGTGCGGGTGCCAGTGCAGTTCACGGTCGCCGAACACGAGCGGGTGTGGCGGTCGGATCCGGAGACGCTCACGCGGATCGGCGCGATGTTCACCGCGGCGCCGCGGTTCGTGGTCAACGAACAGACCGACGCCGGGCATAACCTGTCGCTTTCGTTGAACGCCGCCGCATATCACGCAACGGTGTTGTCCTTCGTCAGGGAATGCGTTGCCGCACAACAGGGCACATCGAAAGAACTGGAGGCGGGTTGATGCGCGTCGGATTCATCGGACTGGGTAGCCAGGGCGGGCCCATGGCGCGACGGATTGTCGAGGGCGGCTACGAGACGACGCTGTGGGCGCGCCGAGAGGCCAGTCTGGAACCGTACGCTGACACCGCGGCGAAAACCGCAGGCACACCCGCCGAACTCGGCGCCGCCAGCGATCTCGTCTGCCTCTGCGTCGTCGGCGACGAC
>DATJIX010000180.1:0-2390 GCA_035492865.1 Mycobacterium sp.
AGGGCTCCATCGTGGCGAGCGTGAACATCAAGCCACTCGAGGACAAGATCCTCGTACAGGCCAACGAGGCCGAGACCACGACCGCGTCCGGTCTGGTCATCCCCGACACCGCCAAGGAGAAGCCGCAGGAAGGCACCGTCGTCGCAGTTGGCCCCGGCCGCTGGGATGAGGACGGCGAGAAGCGGATTCCGCTGGACGTGTCCGAGGGCGACGTCGTTATCTACAGCAAGTACGGCGGCACCGAGATCAAGTACAACGGCGAGGAGTACCTGATCCTGTCCGCACGCGACGTGCTGGCAGTCGTCAACAAGTAAGCACTCGTGTTCCGCCCCGGAGATCCCCGTAGCAACGGGTGATGTCCGGGGCGGCATGCGTCATACGGAGAGACTTTTATGAGCAAGCAGATTGAGTTCAACGAAACTGCGCGCCGCGCAATGGAGGCGGGCGTCGACAAGCTCGCCGACGCAGTCCGCGTGACGCTGGGCCCGCGCGGCCGGCATGTCGTGCTGGCCAAGGCATTCGGCGGCCCGCAGGTGACCAACGACGGCGTCACCGTCGCCCGCGAGATCGACCTGGAAGACCCGTTCGAGAACCTCGGTGCTCAGCTGGTCAAGTCGGTGGCCACCAAGACCAACGACGTCGCAGGCGACGGCACCACCACCGCCACCGTGCTGGCGCAGGCGATCGTGAAGGCCGGCCTGCGGCAGGTCGCCGCGGGTGCCAACCCGATCGCGCTCGGTGTGGGCATCTCCAAGGCCGCCGACGCGGTGTCGGAGGCGCTACTGGCCAGCGCCACGCCGGTATCCGACAAGAAGGGCATCGCTCAGGTCGCGACGGTGTCGTCGCGCGACGAGCAGATCGGTGAGCTGGTCGGCGAGGCGATGACGAAGGTCGGCACCGATGGCGTGGTGTCGGTCGAGGAATCGTCGACGATGAACACCGAACTGGAGATCACCGACGGCGTCGGCTTCGACAAGGGCTTCATCTCGGCGTACTTCATCACCGACTTCGATGCGCAGGAAGCCGTGCTCGAAGACGCGCTGGTGCTGCTGCACCGCGAAAAAATCAGCTCGCTGCCCGACCTGCTGCCGTTGCTGGAGAAGGTCGCCGAGTCGGGCAAGCCCCTGCTGATTGTTGCGGAAGATGTTGAGGGCGAGGCGCTTTCGACGCTGGTCGTCAACTCCATCCGCAAGACGCTCAAGGCCGTCGCAGTCAAGGCGCCGTTCTTCGGTGACCGCCGCAAGGCGTTCCTCGACGACCTCGCCATCGTGACCGGTGGCCAGGTCGTCAACCCCGACGTGGGCCTGCTGCTCCGCGAGGCCGGTCTCGAGGTGCTTGGCTCTGCCCGGCGCGTCGTGGTCGACAAGGACAGCACCGTGATCGTCGACGGCGGCGGCACCAAGGAGGCCATCGAGGCGCGTGCGGCTCAGCTGAAGGGTGAGATCGAGAACACCGATTCGGATTGGGACCGCGAGAAGCTCGAGGAGCGGCTGGCCAAGCTGGCGGGCGGCGTGGCCGTCATCAAGGTCGGCGCGGCCACCGAGACCGACCTCAAAAAGCGCAAGGAGGCCGTGGAGGACGCTGTTGCCGCCGCCAAGGCCGCGGTCGAAGAGGGCATCATCACCGGTGGCGGTGCGGCACTGGTGCAGGCGCGGAAAGCGCTTGACCCGCTGCGGAAATCGCTGACCGGCGACGAAGCGGTGGGTGTCGAGGTGTTCAACTCGGCGCTGTCGTCACCGCTGTACTGGATCGCCGCGAACGCCGGGTTGGACGGCTCGGTCGTGGTGAACAAGGTCGCCGAACTGCCCGCCGGGCAGGGCTTCAACGCCGCGACGCTCGAGTACGGCGATCTGGTCGCCGACGGCATCGTCGACCCGGTCAAGGTCACCCGCTCGGCAGTGCTGAACGCGGCATCGGTCGCGCGGATGATCCTCACCACCGAGACGGCCATCGTCGAGAAGCCGGCCGAGGAGGAAGACCACGGCCACGGTCATCACGGCCACGCTCACTAGAAGTTGAAATCGCATGCACCCCCGGGTTTTCGCCCGGGGGTGTTTGCGTGTTCATCCGCGTTGAGACGCCGAGTGTGAAGCCCCTGCGAAAAAACCGCTGATTTTCCGCACGGAGTTCACACTCGACGCCCATAAGGGCAATTCGGTTGAATAGCCTCTGAGAGTGTCCTGGTGGACAGGAGCTGGGGGATGCGAATCGCGGTAGCGGGTGCGACCGGCAATGTCGGTGCCCGCACGACCTCGATGCTCCAGCGGGAGGGGCACGAGCTCATACGGATAAGCCGCTCGGACGGCGTTGATCTGATTACGGGCCAGGGGTTGGACGCGGCGCTCGAGGGAGTCGAGGCCGTCGTCGATGCCATCAGCTCGCCGCCTGTC
>DATJIX010000181.1:0-10330 GCA_035492865.1 Mycobacterium sp.
GAGTTGCGCCGCCCCATCGAACTGGCCGACGCCCGGCTGGATGACTACGACGCTGTGTATTACCCCGGCGGCCACGGTCCGATGGAGGACCTGTGGGAGGACGCGGACTCGGGCAGGCTGCTGACCGCCGCGCTGGCATCGGGTAAACCACTCGCCATCGTGTGCCACGCGCCGGTGGCCATCCTCGCGACTCGGCGCAGCGGTGTCTCACCTTTTGCCGGCTACCGCGTGACCGCGTTCACGAACGACGAAGAGGACGGCGTCGGGTTGCGTGAAAAGGCGTTCTGGACCGCCGAGGACGAGCTCGTCAAGCTCGGCGTCGACTTCACCCGCGGGGAGATGTGGAAGCCCTACACCGTCGTGGACCGCAATCTATTCACCGGGCAGAATCCAGCTTCCGCCGGGCCGCTGGCCGCAGAGGTCCTGAAGGTCCTCAGGTAGGCCCGGCCGTTTGTTGGGATCGGTAGCCGACGGCGCCGGATGTACTACGTACATCGGCGCCACCGGGGCGCCGCCCTACGAACGGACACAAAAATGAAGCTTGTACCCGCCTCCATCGAGGAGAAGGTCAGCCGCGTCGATCGCCAGCCGAGCCTGGCCATCGGGATCAGCGCCGGCCTGCTCGCCTTCTGGTCCCTCTACCGCGTGTTCTGGTCGTTGTACCTCTCGCTGACGTACGACTTCCTGTTCGGGTCGCTGGTCTTCTCGATCGTGCTGTGGGGCGTGATCGGCGTCGTTGCGGCGATCACCGCGATCGCGTTTCTGACCCGCTACGCCAAGCCGGCCGACGCCCCTGAACACAACCAAAACCAACCCTGACCGCGGTTCTCTGCCCGCCTCTGCGCGACTTTGTCGCCCAGAGGCGGGCACAGCCGTGTTTGGCCCCGGGTGCTCAGCCGAACAGGGTCGAACCCCAGTAGGCCGACGTGTCACCCTCCCGCAGGCCCGGCGGGCACGCGAAAACGGCTGTGCCGGTGTGGAAGATGTATTCGTTGAGCGCGTCGCCGGACATCTGCGCCAGCACCGGGATGAAGTTCGTCGCGGGACTGCGCACGAACGCGATGAAGAACAGCCCGGCATCGAGGTGGCCGAAACCGTCCGAGCCGTCGGTGAAGTTGTATCCGCGACGCAGCATCTTGATTCCGTTGAGATGGTCGGGCGACACCAGCCGGATATGGGCGTCGACGTCGACCAGCGGGATGCCATCGGCGCCCTTGATATTGAAGTCCACCGGCGCGAACTCGTCCTCGTAGCCGTTGGGTGCGCCGCTGCCCTTGTGCCTGCCGATCACCCGCTCCTGCTCTTTGAGCGAGGTGCGGTCCCAGGCTTCGATGCGATTGCGGATGCGCCGTGTCACCAGGTATGTGCCGCCGGTCAGCCAGTCGGGACCATCGCCCTCGGCCACCCAGACGTTCTTGTCGAGTACGTCGTGATCCTCGGCCTTGACGTTGTTGGTTCCGTCCTTGAACCCGAGCATGTTTCGCGGAGTGCTCTGCCCGCGCGTCGTCGACGACGTCCTGCCGAATCCGAGTTGCGAATACTTCACCGCGACTGTGCCGAACCCGACACGGGCCAGGTTGCGGACGGCGTGCACGGCCACCTGTGGATCGTGCGCGCACGCCTGGATGCAGATGTCGCCGCCACACTTGGCCGGGTCCATGATCTCGTTGGTGAACTTCGGCAGATCCGCCAGCGCTGCCGGCCGTTTGGTCGCGATGCCGAACCGGTCCTTGCCGTCCTTTGAGAAGAATGACGGCCCGAACCCGATGGTCAGCGTCAGCCCGGAGGCAGGCAGACCGAGCGCTTCGCCCGTATCATCCGGCGGCGCATAGGGATTGCCGCCGACCGCGCCGTTGGCCACCGCGTCTTCGCCCTGCGTCATCCGTTCGGCCATCGCCGTCCACTGCTTCAGCAACGCGATGACGTCGTCGCGGCTGTCCGTCGTCACGTCGAACGCGCAGAAGTGCATGCGGTCCTGCTGCGGCGTGACGATGCCCGCCTGCCGCTCGCCGCGGAATGGAATCGGCTTGTCCAGCCCACCGAAGTCGGTGCTCGCTGCCGACGCCCGGCCGGCGAGGGCGCCCGCCCCCGCCGCGCCGACCACCGCCGCCGTCACACCCGCCGCGCCGAACAGCTTTCGCCGGGACAGGCCTGGCCGTTGTTCTACCGCAGGATCACTGGGGAGCGATGACACCCTGCACCTGGCTTACTTCCTTGGACAACGCGTCGATGGCCCGCGACAGCTCCTGGCGCTGCGGCTCGGTCACCTTGTCGTAGAACACGAAACCGTCGCCCTGGCGGTACTTTTCGAGCAGCGCCTCAACCTCGGCGAAGCGCTGGTCCACCTTCTTGCCCAGCTCGGCGTTGCGCTCGTCGAGGATCGGCCGCACCGAGGCGACCGCGGTCTGCGATCCCTCGACGTTGGCCTTGAAGTCCCACAGGTCGGTGTGGCTGAAGATGTCCTCCTCGCCGGAGATCTTGCTGCTGGCCACCTCATCGAGCAGACCCTGTGCGCCACCGGCGATCTGGGTCGAGTCGATCTTGTAATCGGCCGACTTCACGCCGCTGTCGAGTTCCTTCACGTCGGCCGTCAGCTGATCGGCCATCGCGTTGCTGTCGGGCTGCAGACCGGTGACCCACAGGTCCTTCTCCAGTCGGTGGAACCCCGTCCACTTCTGACCCGGCTCCAGATCCGCCTCGCGAAGGTCGATCCGGGGGTCGAGATCGTTGGGGAACGACTCGGCCACCGGCTCGATGCGCTCGTAGTAGGTGCGAGCGATCGGGTACTGCGCCTTGGCCGCGTTGACGTCACCCTTCTTGACCGCGTCGACGAACACCTGGGTGGCGCCGATCAGCGCGTCGGTCTGGCTGTTCACGTAACGCTTGTAGCTGTCCGAGGCTTCCTTGAACTTGCCCGCCTCGTCGACCTTGACGGTGTCACCGCTGACCTTGAAGTCGCCGCGGATGCCGTCGCCCACCATGCCCGGCTTGCACGCGGTCTGGTACGTGCCCGGCTCGGCGAGCTGCACGATGAGCTTGCGCTGCAGTCCCGGGGAGATGTTCTCGACCTCGCCCATCACCCGCTCGCCCTCGCCGTAGACGTAGAACTCGGTGACCTTGTTGCCGTTGTTGGTGATGACGAAAGTGCTTGGCCCCGTGCTGGCTTCGTTCCCCGAGAGCTCGCACGCGGTGTCCGACGCGGTCACCGTGATCTCGGAGGGTGCGCTCTTGCCCGGGTCGGCGGGCTTTGCCTCCTCCTTGGCCTGGCAGCTCATCAGTGCCAGACCAGCCAGCGCAGCCGTTGCGATGGCGAGGGACGAATGAAGCTTCACGTAGTCGACCTTTCGGGTTCGGGTAGAGGTTGTGGTTGTGGGGATGGATCGGTTTTCGCGGGCGCCTTCGTCGGGCGCACGAAGATCGAGAGCACGATGACGAGGTAGGCCAGCCACGCGACGAGCTGCAGGACCGTTGGCGTCGGCGTGACGTTGAAGACGCCTTGAATGATTTCGCCGTACCAGGACGACCAGTTGAACCAGGTGCTCACGTCAAATGCCTTGGCGGCCAATCCCGGCAGCCAGCCGACGGTCTGCAGGGCGCCGACGCCGTAGGACAGGATCCCCGCGGCGACGAGGATCAGGAAGACGCCCGTGTAGGAGAAGAACTTGGCGAGGTTGATCCGGATGGCGCCGGCATACATGCCACAGGCGATCGCGGCGGCGGCCACGACGCCGATCACAAGACCGATCAGCGGCCAGGACGTCTGCGCCTCGGCGTAGCCGACCATGAACAGCGCGGTCTCGACGCCTTCGCGGCCGACGGCGAGGAACGCCAGTGCCAGCACCGCCCCCGAGCCGGTGTCCAGTGCGCGCTGCATGTCGCTGCGCAGTTCGCCCGACATCGACGCGGCGGCCCGCTTCATCCAGAGCACCATCGTGGTGACGATGGCGACCGCGACAATCGAGGCGACGCCCGCGATCGCCTCGGCGGCCAGCCCAGAAATCGTGTTCTCGCCGAACTGGATCACCAGGAAAACCGCGACGGTCATCGCGATGGCGGCGCCGACGCCCAGCCATACCCATTTGAGCGCGTCACGGCGGTCCGATTTGACCAGAAACGCCACCAGAATGGTGACGACGATCGCGGCCTCCAGGCCCTCGCGCAGGCCGATCAAACCACTGCCGAACAGCTGGGATGTGATGTTGGGTGCGGCGGCCTGAATACTGAGATGGAAGTTGGTACCAGCAGTCATCGACATGTCCTCGCTACGCCGTTTCCGCGTACTTTGCTTTGGCTGCCCAAAGCAAGGTGTGCCTCACCTTAGCAGGGTGAGACTTGGCACGGTACACGTCCGATGACCGTTGCCGATCTGGTCCGCGCGCATGGGACGATGGGCAACGACCACAGTGGGTTTGAGGGAGTCCGGTGTCGCCAGTGCGTTGGCTGCGGGCTGTCGCGGTGATTGGCGCGACAGCGCTGCTCATGGCCTCCAGCTGCTCGTGGCAGATGGGCATACCGATCCCCGACGGGGTTCCGCCGCCCGGCGGCGATCCGGTGCCCAAGATCGACACCCACGCCAAGGGCAGGCCCGCCGACCAGCTGCACGAATGGGCTGCGCAACGCGCTCCTGCGCTGGGTATGCCAGTCGCCGCCCTCGAGGCCTACGCGTACGCTGCCCGCGTCGCCGAGGTGGAGAATCCCGACTGCCACATCGCATGGACGACGCTGGCGGGCATCGGCCAGGTGGAGAGCCACCACGGCACCTACCGCGGCGCGGTGATCGGGCCCAGCGGCGACGTCACCCCACCGATCCGCGGTGTGCGCCTGGACGGCACCAACGGCAACCTCGAGATCATCGACAACGACGGGAACGATGACGGCGATCCGCAGTACGCCAGGGCCATGGGGCCGATGCAGTTCATCCCCGAGACCTGGAAGCTCTACGGCGTCGACGCCAACAACGACGGCATCATCAGCCCGGACAACTTCGACGACGCGGCGTTGTCCGCGGCCGGCTATCTGTGCTGGCGCGGCAAGGACCTCGCCAAGCCCCGCGGCTGGATGGACGCGCTGCACGCCTATAACCATTCCGACCAATACGCCCGCACGGTCCGCGACTGGGCGACGGCGTACGCCAACGGACACCCCCTCTAAACACGCCGTGGGCGGGTGCACGCTCTAGGCTCAATTCCGTCCAGCCCGAATTACCAAGGAGAACCAAGTGCCCATCATCGAGCAGGTCGGAGCTCGCGAGATTCTCGATTCCCGCGGTAACCCGACGGTCGAGGTCGAAGTGGCCCTGCTGGACGGCACGTTCGCCCGTGCCGCGGTGCCCTCGGGGGCGTCGACCGGCGAACACGAGGCGGTGGAACTGCGTGACGGCGGCAGCCGCTACGGCGGCAAGGGCGTCGAGAAGGCCGTGGAGGCGGTGCTCGATGAGATCGCGCCCGCGGTCATCGGGCTGAGCGCGGACGATCAGCGGTTGGTCGATCAGGCGCTGGTCGACCTCGACGGCACGCCGGACAAGTCGCGTCTGGGCGCCAACGCCATGCTCGGGGTGTCGCTGGCGGTGGCCAAGGGCGCGGCGGAGTCGGCGGGGTTGCCGCTGTTCCGCTACATCGGCGGGCCCAACGCGCACATCCTTCCCGTGCCGATGATGAACATCCTCAACGGCGGCGCGCACGCCGACACCGGCGTCGACGTGCAGGAGTTCATGGTCGCGCCGATCGGCGCACCCAGCTTCAAGGAGGCGCTGCGCTGGGGTGCGGAGGTGTACCACTCGCTGAAGTCGGTGCTGAAAAAGCAGGGGCTGGCCACCGGGCTCGGCGACGAGGGCGGCTTCGCGCCCGACGTGGCGGGCACCAAGGCCGCGCTGGATCTGATTCTGTCCGCCATCGAGTTGACCGGCTTCAAGGTGGGGTCCGACGTCGCGCTGGCCCTGGATGTGGCTGCCACCGAATTCTTCACCGCCGGCAAGGGTTACAGCTTCGAGAAGGAGACCCGTTCCGCCGAGCAGATGTCCGAGTTCTACGCCGGACTGATCGACTCCTATCCGCTGGTGTCCATCGAGGACCCGCTGTCGGAGGACGACTGGGACGGCTGGGTGGCATTGACGACGGCCATCGGCGATCGCGTCCAGCTGGTCGGCGACGACCTGTTCGTGACCAACCCGGAGCGTCTGGAGGACGGCATCGAAAGAGGCGCGGCCAACGCACTTCTGGTGAAGGTCAACCAGATCGGCACGCTCACCGAGACACTGGATGCGGTGGCGCTGGCGCACTCCAGCGGCTACCGCACGATGATGAGCCACCGCAGCGGCGAGACCGAGGACACCACGATCGCCGACCTTGCCGTCGCCGTCGGCAGTGGTCAGATCAAGACGGGCGCACCTGCGCGCAGCGAGCGCGTCGCCAAGTACAACCAGCTGCTGCGCATCGAGGAGACCCTCGGCGACGCCGCGCGCTACGCCGGTGACCTGGCTTTCCCGCGCTTCTCGGTGGAGGCCAAATAACCCGTGCCCGAGGCGAAACGGCCCGACCCCAAGCGACGGTCCCCTGCGGGCCGTCCAAAGGGGGCCGCGCCTGTCCGCCGCCAGCCGCGAGCGGCCGAGAAGGGCGCGACGCCGGAGGTCGAGCCGACACCGACGCCGAAGGAGACCATCCGCGAGTCGATCGTCGCGTCGGCCGAGCAGCAGTCCGAGCAGCGGTTCGGATCGGCGGCCCGTCGTGCGGCGATCCTCGCTGCGGTCATCTGCGTGCTCACACTGACCATCGCAGGTCCGGTGCGCACCTACTTCGGGCAGCGCACCGAGATGAAGCAATTGGAGGCCACCGAGAAGCAATTGCGTTCGCAGATCACCGATCTCGAAGAGCAGAAGGTCAAGCTCGCCGATCCGGTGTTCATCGCAGCGCAGGCGCGTGAGCGGCTCGGATTCGTGATGCCTGGCGACATTCCCTATCAGGTGCAACTGCCCGCCACCGCGGCCGTGCCCGGCGCGCCAGGTGGCGAGGCAGCGCCTGTGAACAAGGATCAACCCTGGTACACGTCGCTGTGGCACACCATTGCCGATGCGCCACACGGTGTTTCGCCGACGATCGCGCCCGACGCACCGGCGCCCGGCGCGCCTCCGCCCGGTGGTTGACGCAGCGGATCTCGACGCCGTCGCGCGGCAATTGGGTCGCGAGCCCCGCGGTGTGCTGGAGATCGCCTACCGCTGTCCCAACGGCGAACCCGGTGTGGTCAAGACGGCGCCCAGACTGTCTGATGGCACACCGTTTCCGACGTTGTATTACCTGACGCATCCGGTGCTGACTGCCGCGGCCAGCCGGCTTGAATCGTCGGGCCTGATGCGCGAGATGACCGAGCGTCTGCACCAGGATCCGCAGCTCGCCGCCGCATACCGCAGGGCGCACGAGTCGTATCTGGCGGAGCGCGATGCGATCGAATCGCTTGGCACGACGTTTTCCGGCGGCGGCATGCCCGAACGGGTCAAGTGTCTGCACGTGGTGATCGCACACTCGCTGGCGAAGGGTCCCGGCGTGAATCCTTTTGGCGACGAAGCGCTCGCGCTGTTGGCCGACGAGCCTGCAATGGCGGGCATCATCGAGAAGGGCAGGTGGGTGTGACGAGCCGGGTGGCGGCGGTCGACTGCGGCACGAACTCGATCCGGCTGTTGATCGCCGACAAGATCGACGGTCGGCTGCGCGACGTACATCGCGAGATGCGAATCGTGCGACTGGGCCAAGGCGTCGACGCCACAGGGCAATTCGCGCCAGAGGCGCTGGCGCGCACGAAGGCGGCGTTGGTCGATTATGCCGAGCTGCTGCGCAATTTCGATGTACCCAAGGTGCGGATGGTGGCGACGTCGGCCGCCCGCGACGTGGCCAACCGTGACGAGTTCTTCGCGATGACGGCCGAGGTGCTGGGTGCGGTGGTGCCGGGCGCGGTCGCCGAGGTGATCACCGGCACCGAGGAGGCTGCGTTGTCGTTTCACGGCGCGGTCGACGAATTGGATCCTGCTTCAGCACCTTTCGTGGTCGTCGACCTCGGCGGTGGGTCGACCGAAGTGGTGCTGGGCTCCCGCGACGTCGACGCCAGCTACTCGGCCAATATCGGGTGTGTGCGGCTGACCGAGCGGTGCCTGCATTCCGATCCGCCGACGGCCGCGGAGATCGCCGCCGCGCGGGATGTGGTGCGCGAGGGGCTGGGTGAGGCGCTGCGGGTGGTGCCCGTCGAGCGGGCACGTACCTGGGTCGGGGTGGCGGGCACCATGACCACGCTCTCGGCGCTGGCGCAGCAGATGACGACCTATGACTCCGAGGCGATCCACCTGTCGAGGGTGGGATTCGGTGACCTGTTGCCGGTGTGCGACGGATTGATCGCGATGACGCGGCAACAGCGCGCGGTGCTTGGGCCGATGCACGAAGGTCGCGTCGACGTGATCGGCGGCGGCGCGATCATCGTCGAGGAACTCGCGGCCGCGCTTGGCAGCCGGGCGGGCATCGACGAACTGGTAGTCAGCGAACACGACATCCTGGATGGCATCGCACTGTCGATCGCCTAGTCAGCGATGGTGGTGCTGCCCGCCGTTCCCACGTAGTGCGGGTGGCCCCGATCGCGGAATTGGCGCCCGGTGATCTTCTCGGAGTGGATCCGCACGAAATGGTCGCGTCTGCCCTCAGCCCACGGCTCCACGAAAGTTCCCGCCACTTCCACCAATTCGTCCACTTCGGTGAGCTCTTGCGCGTGCCCCAGGACGGTCACGCTCCACCCTGTGCGCAGGTCCGGGTCCAACTCGTCGGCCTCGAACGCCACCACCCGCTTATCTGTGGCGGCGGCGAGCTTCGCGCCGCCTGCGACCCGGATCACCACGTCGTCGCGCCACAACCGGAAGTTCACTGGCTGCACCTCGGGCAGCCCGTTCTCGGTGAAGACCAGCCGTCCGACCCGAACCCCTTGCAGTAGATCCAAGCACTGCCTGCGGTTGAGAACGTCAAGCTCTTGTCCCTTGGGCATGGTGATCAACCTCCTTACGCCGGTGCGACTGACCCGACAACGATGGAACGCCACTGGCCCCATACAGCGACTCTGCTATGCCCGCTGGTGTCGCGGGAGGGCCGTTGGTCACTAGTTGGCACGGGTCGATCGTCACTCTCGCTGGCTAGGAAGGTGCGCGATTTCTGCAGGAGGGTCGTGATCGTCCGAGATTTACAGCCCTGGTGCAGATTTCGGTGAGCGACGGCGCCGTTTGGTCGGGTCGCGCTGACCGGCGAGAGTGAGGCCTAGCAGGATCATGCCGAAGCCGAGCCCGAAGTGCAGCCAGTTGTCGGCGCTGTTGATGGGCAGGAGGCCTCTCGCCATGAACAAGCCGTGTAGCCACAGCGCCAGGTAGACCAGGCCCCCGCCGAGGAAGTAGGCCCGCGACGCCGCATACGTGCGGGCCAGGGCGACGCCGACAAAGCCGGACACCAGATGCAGCACGTTGTGCAGGCCGGAGATGGCGAATACCCCGAAGAGCTTGCCGTCGCTCGTCAAGCCCGGGATGAAACCCAGCACACCCAACAGGATGAATGCCGCCGCCACCAGCAGTGCCGCGCCCTGTACCGCCATGTACTTGGGGGTGGTCGTGGTCATCGGCTTCTCCTGCGGTTATTTACGCAAGAGAAATACCCCGGGCGACGCCGGGTTAATCCGAGCTATTTCGGGTAGCTACCTTCTGATGTTGCAGTTCGGCGGGTTGCCGCAGTGGTGGCCGCCTTCACATGCATTGCAATGACAGTTACAGCCGGAACCGGCCTTGGCCTGTGACACGGGCATCGTTGATCAACTCCTCTTTGGCTCTGACCACCTGAGAGGGTGGGAGCAGAGTTCGAACCACGGACGCATATCAACATATGACGACATCACAATAGTTCGCCTCACTTTGGAAATAAAGGAAAGTCGACGCCAATGAGCGATGAACGCACCTATCCCGCGGGCGTGCCGTGCTGGGTTGACACCGAGCAACCCGACGTTGACGCCGCTCGCGACTTCTACGCGAGTCTGTTCGGCTGGACCTTCTTCGACGCCATTCCAGCCGACGCGCCAGGCACGTATCTGATCGCCTCTCTCGACGGCGCAACGGTCGCTGCGATCGGGCCGTCGCAGGGCGATGCGCCGGTCGAATGGAACACCTACATCGCCGTCGACGACGCCGACGCGAGCGCTGCCGCCGTCCGTGCGGCGGGCGGGACCATTGCGCTGGACCCGGTGGACGCCGGGCCCGGTGGCAGGCTGGCCGCCTGCGTCGATCCGCGGGGTGCACGGTTCCGGCTATGGCAACCGCGGCGACGGC
>DATJIX010000182.1:0-9847 GCA_035492865.1 Mycobacterium sp.
TGGTAAATAAACCCGTCTCAAGCCCGCACTGCCTTAACGAACGGGGAATTTGCTCATGGGCGCACATTCATCTCAGGCTCGCTCGACTGGTCGTCCGCATGGACGCGGACGCCACCGCGCGAGACAACAGCGTCTTGAGCCATACAACTGGCTGGGCGCGGGAGCGATCACGGTCACCGTCGCACTCGGGTCCGCATTCGTCGGCGGGTCGGGTATCGCCCACGCCGACGAAGATTCGGGCAAGCCCGCTGCCACCGCTTCGTCCAACGCATCCGAGTCGACCACGTCGGGTACGGAGGTCCACACCCCGAAGCCAACGCACCGCAAGAAGCCCGGGGCCGCAACGCCTCCCAAGGTCGCCGATCCTGCCTCGTCCGAATCGACGTCATCGACCGGGAAAGCGTCGGATACGGAAACGCCAACAACGCCTGCGGCGGACAAGGGCGATCAGTCCCAGACCGACGCCGAGACCACCGGTGCGGAAACGAAGTCGCCGGAAACCACATCGGCGCCAGAGGGCTCAGACCCCTCGAAGGGCACGACCACCACTGCGGTCGATAAGCCGGACGTAGATGCAAGCGATGTCCAGGAGGTCGCCGACACGGCCGCGGTCTCCACGCCGGATCCGGTTGATACCCCGGAGACGTCGACGCCACTGGCCCTCAACGCCTTCGACGTGTCAGAAAACAAGTCGTCGTCCACTGCTCGGCAGCTGAGCGCCGCCTCGCTCGCCGCTCCTAGCGTTGCCGCAATCCCGAACCCGCTTGCACTCATCGGGGCGGTGATCTCCTACGACCTCAAGGGAGCTCAGCACCTGATGAATCCGGTGATTGCCGGAGCATTGGGCGTATGGCACCTGCAAACCGGGATAAATGAGCTCAAGACACTGCATCTGATTGGCGGCGCCTTGGACATCATCAGCGGAGTTCTCGCCCTCGCCACCCCCATTCTCAAGGCGGTGCCGGTGCCGGGAGTGAGCCTGTTGATTCCCGTCACCGCAGTGCTGGGCAGCACCACAGCGACCATCAACACAATCGGCCAGGGGCTCTTGCACTGGTAGACCGGACGATGCCCGCCGGCGTGCCGGCGGGCATCACTCCGAGGCCGAGAATCGAAGCGGCGCAGGGCCTGTCTAGGCGAACGGCACGGTGTAGTCGGGGCTCCACGCCCCGCCGATGCAACTGAGCGTCACCCCGTCGACGGTCAGCGCCACGCCCTTGTCCTCACCGCACTGCGAGCGATTGGTGCGAATGCCGACCAACGGCGGCGAGGCGATCCACTGCTGCTTGGCGCTGCAGGCCAGCGTGCCGCCCGACGCGTCGAGAGCCAGGTTGTAGCGGGTGTTCTGTGCACAGGGGTCGCCGAGCGCGGCGCCGCGCTCGATGTACGGGACACACGACGGTGCGGTGCCGTCGCACGACACCGGAGCCGCCGACGCGGGTATCGCCGAGATGATCGGCGCCGCGATGAATCCACAACCCAACGCCACTGCAGCCATCAGCCTCATGGCGCTTAGCGTATGTCGGTGTCCACATCCGGTGTTGCGCATTAGGCTCACTGCTCATGAAAGCGCTGGCCGGTGGGCTCCTTGCGGGACTGTTCTCGATGGCTGCGATCGGTGCGGCACCCGCGGCCAACGCCGACACGGTGGCCTATCTCGTCAATGTGACGGTCCGGCCCGGCTACAACTTCCCCAACGCCGACGCCGCGATCGGCTACGGCAACAGCATCTGCGATCGGGTTGCCGCGAAGATGAGCTACGCGCAGCTGGTCGAGCAGGTCAAGGCCGACTTCAACACGGGTGACTACTACCAGGGCGCCTATCTGATCAACCAGGCCGTCAACGAACTGTGCCCTGCGCAGATCTGGCAGCTGCGTCAGTCGGCCGCGGGCTACACGCTGCCTGCCTGACCCATCCCACGACAACGGCGGCGCCCCGAGAGGGACGCCGCCGTCGTGTCGAATCCGGTTACCTGGCTATGGGCAGGCGACGTCGATCTCGAAGGGCTTGTTCACCGGCTGCATGGGGTTGGCCATGTCGATACCGGTGGCGGTGCCGGAGATCTTCCAGTTGTTGCCGTCCTTGGTGGCCTTGGCTTCGCCCTGGCCTGTGCCGGCCTGGTAGCCCAGCGTGACGCCGTTGACATTGCCCAGTCCGACCGACTGGACGTTCGAGCCGTCCTCGCTGACCACCGCGGCGATGCCGGTCGCGGCGTCGCCGATCGCGATGTTCATGTTTCCGCCCATTGCGGTGCAGACGACGGTGCCCGAGACGTTCTGGTCCTTGCCGTCGATCGTGATCTTGGTGCCGCTCCCGCTGGGCGCTGCCGTCGCACTGACTGACGCCGTGCCCGATGCGCTGGTTGCCGCTGCCGAAGTGCCGGTGCTTTCGGTCTTCTTATCACCCGACGAACAGCCTGACAGACCGGCGATGACAATCGCCGCGCCGCCTACGGCGACCACGAAACCACGCTTCACCAGTGTTCTCCTTTGTGTTTGTCGTGATCCGTCAAGATCGGCGGATCATCTCGGCCAGTATGGGTGGCCTGTTCAACGCGGATATGGCGATTTGGCGAAAAATTTGCCTGAGCAGTGACTGATCGTTATCTGCGGTGGACGCGAACGACGGCATCGCACTAGGGATATTCGGTATGTTCGCCGTCATGCAGAGTTTGCGCACACCGGACGAGCGGTTTGCCGATCTACCCGAATTCCCTTATCCCGCAAAGTATTGCGAAGTCGACGACGGCGACGGCGGACAATTGCGGGTGGCGTGGGTGGAAGACGGCCCCGCCGAAGGCAATCCGGTACTGATGCTGCATGGGGAGCCGTCCTGGTCATTTCTGTACCGAAAGATGATGCCGATCCTGGCCGCGGCCGGATATCGGGTCATTTGTCCGGACCTGGTCGGATTCGGCCGCTCCGACAAGCCGACGCGGATCGAGGACCATTCGTACGCGCGGCACGTGGAGTGGATGCGCGCCCTCGCGTTCGATGTGCTGGACCTGCAGCAAGTGACGCTCGTCTGCCAGGACTGGGGCGGGCTGATCGGGCTGCGGGTGGCGGCCGAGAATCCGGATCGCTTCGCGCGCATCGTGGTGGCCAACACCGGGCTGCCCACCGGCGATCATCCGATGCCCGAGGTCTGGTGGCGTTTTCGCGAGGCCGTGCAGGGCCAGCCGGATCTGCAGGTCGGATGGTTTGTCGCGGCGGGCTGTCGACGCCCGATCACCGACGCCGTCCGCGCCGCCTACGACGCGCCGTTCCCCGATGCCGCGTACAAGATCGGCCCGCGGGCGATGCCGGGGTTGATCCCGACCGCACCCGACGATCCAGCGTCGGAGCCGAACCGTGCTGCGTGGAAAGCCTTGTGCGCCAGCACAAACCCGATGCTGGTGGCCTTCAGCGACAGCGATCCCATCACCGGCGCGATGGCACCGATCTTCGCTGGCCAGATGCGCGGCGCACAGGGCATCGATCATCCCGTCATCGCGAATGCCGGACACTTCCTGCAAGAGGACGCGGGTGAGGAACTCGCCGAGGCGATCGTGGGGTTCCTGGCGCGCTAGCAGGCCACCTTGATCGCGAACGTGCCTGACGTGCGGAAGCTCGGATTGGCGGTGGCGAAGCCGTCGGCCGTTCCTGTGATGTCGTAGGTCCTGCCGGTCATCGTGACCTTCGCCTCGCCGCCGAGGCCTCTGTTGTAGCTGCCGGTGAAGCCGCCGACGTTGTTGATGCCGACGGCCTCGGTGGTCAGTTCGTCTTTGTTGGAGATCAGCGCGGTAACTCCCGATGCCTGGTCACCGGTGGTGATGGTGGTCAGTGAGCCCGCAGGCGTGCACTGCACCGCCTCGGTCTTGCCGATGTTCTGCCCGTTCACCGTCAACTGCGCGGTCCCGGCCACCAGGGTGCCCGGCGCAGGCGTGTAGTCGGGAGGCGACGAGCATCCAGCGACTCCCAGCACCACGGCAGCCACCACCCAGGCGATCCTCACAGTGCAGAATCTACGGCGTGCGCGACCCCTTCTTCAGCGTTGACGCGGAATTGCCAGGACGGCTTGGTCGCGCCGGCATCATCCGAACGCCGCACGGCGACATCCACACGCCGGCGTTCATCGCCGTCGGCACCCAGGCCACCGTCAAGGCGGTGCTGCCGGAGACCATGAAAGAGCTTGGCGCACAGGCGGTCCTGGCCAATGCCTACCACCTGTATCTGCAGCCCGGGCCCGACATCGTCGAGGAGGCGGGCGGACTCGGCGTTTTCATGAACTGGCATGGGCCGACGTTCACGGACAGCGGCGGTTTCCAGGTGCTGTCCCTGGGAGCGGGCTTCAAGAAGGTGCTGGCCATGGACACCGACCGGGTCCAGGCCGACGACGTCATCGCCGAGGGCAAGGAGCGGTTGGCCCATGTCGACGACGACGGGGTGACGTTTCGTTCGCACCTCGACGGCTCGACGCACCGCTTCACGCCAGAGGTGTCGATCGGCATCCAGCACAAGCTCGGCGCCGACATCATCTTCGCCTTCGACGAGCTGACCACGCTGGTGAACACCCGCGGCTACCAGGAAGAGTCGGTGCAGCGCACCCACGACTGGGCGGTGCGGTGCCTGGTCGAGCACCGCCGCTTGACGGGGCTTCATCCGGAGAAGCCGTCACAGGCGCTGTTCGGCGTGGTGCAGGGCGCGCAGTACGAGGACCTGCGCAGGCAGGCCACCCGCGGGCTGGTGGACATCGTCGACGAGGACGGTCGTGGCTTCGACGGCTACGGCATCGGCGGGGCGCTTGAGAAGCAGAATCTGGCCACCATCGTCGGTTGGGTGTGCAGCGAGTTGCCCGCCGACAAGCCTCGCCATCTGCTCGGCATCAGTGAGCCCGACGACCTGTTCGACGCGGTTGCCGCGGGTGCCGACACCTTCGACTGCGTGTCCCCGTCCCGCGTCGCGCGCAACGCCGCCATCTACGGGCCGACCGGGCGGTTCAACATCACCAACGCCCGCTATCGACGGGACTTCAACCCGATCGACCCCGAATGCGACTGCTACACCTGCGCGCACTACACCCGGGCTTACCTGCACCACCTGTTCAAGGCGAAAGAGTTCCTGGCGGCGACGCTGTGCACAATCCACAACGAGCGCTTCGTCATCAGGCTTGTCGACCAGATCCGCGCCGCGATCCGCACCGGCGAGTTCGACGAACTCCGCGCGCACGTCCTGGGTCGGTACTACTCGACGCGTGCACAATAAATAGATGACCGAGACCGCCGCGGATCCGCAGGCACTACTGCTCGAGCTGCTCGACCCGTCGAACCGGGCGAATCCGTATCCGGCGTACGAGCGGATCCGCGAGCGCGGGCCGCTGCAGCTTCCGCACATGACGCTGAACGTGTTCTCGACCTTTTCCGACTGCGACGACGTGCTGCGCCATCCGTCGTCGGCCAGCGACCGGCTCAAGTCGACCGCCGCGCAACGGCAGATTGAGGAGGGCGCAGAAGCGCGCGCCTTCGGCCCACCGGGATTCCTGTTCCTCGACCCGCCCGACCACACTCGGCTGCGCAAGCTGGTGAGCAAGGCGTTCGTGCCCAAGGTGATCAAATCGCTGGAACCCGACATCACCGCGCTGGTGGACTCGCTGCTCGATGCGGTCGAGGAGCGGGGCCAGTTCGAAGTGGTCCACGACCTGGCCCACCCGCTGCCGGTTGCTGTGATCTGTCGTCTGCTCGGCGTGCCGATCGAGGACGAGGCCCAATTCAGCCAGGCGTCAGCGCTATTGGCGACCGCGCTCGACCCGGTCTCGTCCTTCACCGGCGAAGTCCGCGATGACGTCGACCAAATGCTGCAGGCCGGACTGTGGCTTCGCGGGTACTTGCGTGACCTGATCGCCCGCAGGCGCAGCGATCCTGGCGACGATTTGATGTCGGCGCTGATCAATGTCGAAGAGTCGGGCGATCAGCTGACCGAAGACGAAATCGTCGCGACGTGCAACCTGCTGCTGATCGCGGGACACGAAACGACGGTGAACCTGATCGCCAACGCGATTTTGGCGATGCTGCGCCACCCGGTGCAGTGGGCAGGGCTGAGCGCCGACCCGCAGCGGGTCTCCGCGGTAGTGGAGGAGACGTTGCGCTACGACCCGCCTGTGCAGTTGATCGGCCGAATTGCCGCTGAGGACATGACAATTGGCGAATCTGCTGTGCCCAAGGGCGACGTGATGATGCTGCTGATCGCTGCGGCGCACCACGATCCGGCGGCGTTCGAACGGCCCGACGAATTCG
The DNA here is from genome assembly GCA_035492865.1 of Mycobacterium sp. Lineage (GTDB taxonomy): Bacteria > Actinomycetota > Actinomycetes > Mycobacteriales > Mycobacteriaceae > Mycobacterium. Next base: position 6,273 of record DATJIX010000182.1, read on the forward strand.
ACCCCGATCGCGAGACGATTCGGCATCTGGGTTTCGGCAAGGGCCCGCACTTCTGCCTCGGCGCGCCATTGGCCCGGCTGGAGGCGGCGGTCGCGCTGACGAAGGTCACCGCGCGCTTTCCGCATGCGCGGCTGGTCGGCGAGCCGCAGTACAAGCCGAACGTCACTCTGCGTGGGCTCGCGAGCCTCGACGTCGAAATCTAGTGCAGCAGTTCGGCGATGACAGCTTCCGCGGCCCGCTCCCCGGCATCGACCGCACCCTCCATGTACGCGCTCCAGTAGGTGGCGGTATCGGTTGACGCCCAATGGATCACCCCGATGGGCGCGGTGAGCGCCGGGCCGTAGGTGGTCCACACGTGCGGCCCGTGGTTGGCGTTGTAGCAGCCTCGAGTCCACTGTCGATCCGACCATTCACCGTCGACGTAGAACTCGGGTTTGGCTGCCGCACTTCCGAAGTGGCGTACCAGTTCTGCCGTCAGGGCCTCGCGGCGCTGCGCCTCGGGGATCCGCCCGTAGGTGCGGGCCTGGTCGCCTTCGAGGAACAGCAGGATGACGCCGTGATCGTTGCCGGGGATGCAGGTGTCGTTGGACATCCGCGCCGGGCCGACATCGGAGATGAGCTGGCCGTTGAATCCGTCAGCGCGCCAGAACGGTTGGTCATAGATGAAGAACGCCTTCATCGCCGATCCGTTCGGCAGCCGCTGGGTCAGCTGGTCGCGAATTCCGGGAAGGGGCGGGTCGTACATGATCCGTCCGGCGAGCGTCGGCGAGATCGCGACGATGACTCGACGGCCCCGCGCCACCAGCCCGCCACGGCAGTGCACGGTGGCGGCCTCGGAGGTGTGCTCGATCAGCTGGACAGGGACGTCGAGCACGATGTGGTCGATGATCAACGCGGCCAAGCGGCGGGGGATCTCGGCGGTGCCGCCGATGAACCGCGCGGTCTGCGCACCGCCTTCGGATTCGGCGAACAGCTCCGCGCTCACCCCGCAGGTCTGGATGGTGAACAGCAGATGCAGGAAGGACACCTCGGCGGTGGGCACCGCGAGGATCCCGACTGTGCAGATCTCCAGCAGTGTGCGAGCCACCGGCGAAAGCCCTTGCGCGTCATACCAAGTGCCCGCGGTGATGGCATCCCACTCGGCGGCGCGTGGCGCCAGCCAGGGCGCATCGACAGGAACCGTGGCCGCCAGCACGTCGAGCCGACGCAAGACCAGCTCGAGTTCTTTCAACTCCGCCGCGAACCTGGAGTGAAACTCGTTTTCCCGCAGCACACCTGAGCCAACAAGTTCGTAAGAGGTGTCGCCCTCGTCGTACTGAGGGAAGGTCTCGACTCCCAGTTCTTCCGCCAACCGGAACATCCGCTCGTGGGTGTCACCGATCCATTGGGCCCCGAGTTCGACGGGGATTCCCGGCATCACCTCCTGGGTCAGGATCCGCCCGCCCACGCGCTCATCGGCCTCCAAAACCAGCGGCGTCAGCCCCGCTTCGAGCACCTTTCTCGCCGCGATCATCCCGGACAGCCCCGCGCCGACGATGATGACGTCCGCGTCCAGGGTCGACGGTTGTGCCATCGTGAAACCTTCTCACCAACGACCCGCCACTGCTTCGGTTTCAGTCGAGATAAGGCCTTCCAGCTTCGGATTCCATACCTGTACGGTCTAGCGCATGCGAATTCTCTTGGTCGGCGCCGGTGGTGTCGGCGCGGCGTTCTGCTCGATCGCCGCGCGCCGCGACTTCTTCGAGGCGCTCGTGGTCAGCGACTACGACGTCGCGCAGGCCAACCGGGCGGTCGCGGCGGTCGGTGATGCGCGGTACACGGCCGAACAGGTCGACGCAGCGTCTGCCGAGGCGATCGCCGAGCTGGTGCGCCGACACGACATCACCCATGTGATGAATGCCGTCGATCCGCGGTTCGTCATGCCGATCTTCAACGGCGCGCTCGCCGGCGGTGCCGACTATCTCGACATGGCGATGAGCCTGTCGCAGCGGCATGCCGAGCAGCCGTATAGCCAGACCGGGGTCAAGCTCGGCGACGAGCAGTTCGCGGTCGAGGACCAGTGGAAGGCCGCCGGGCGGCTGGCGCTGGTGGGTATCGGTGTGGAACCGGGACTCTCCGATGTGTTCGCGCGCTACGCGGCCGACCACTTGTTCTCCGAGATCGACGAGTTGGGTACTCGGGACGGGGCGAACCTGACCGTGGACGGCTACGACTTCGCGCCCTCGTTCTCGATCTGGACCACCATCGAGGAATGCCTCAACCCGCCCGTCATCTGGGAGGCGGACAAGGGTTGGTTCACCACCGAACCCTTCAGTGAGCCAGAGGTTTTCGACTTTCCTGACGGCATCGGACCGGTCGAATGTGTGAACGTCGAGCACGAAGAGGTGCTTCTGATGCCGCGCTGGGTGGATTGCAAACGCGTCACGTTCAAATACGGCCTCGGCGCGGAATTCATCGACGTGCTCAAGACGCTGCACAAGCTCGGTCTCGACCGCACCGAGAAGGTCAGAGTCGGTGGAGTTGAGGTCAGCCCGCGTGACGTGGTTGCGGCCTGCCTACCCAACCCCGCCACGCTGGGACCGAAGATGCACGGCAAGACATGCGCCGGACTCTGGGTGACCGGAACAGGTAAGGACGGTAGTCCGCGGTCGACCTACCTGTACCACGTCGTCGACAACCAGTGGTCGATGTCCGAGTACGGCCACCAGTGCGTGGTGTGGCAGACCGCGATCAACCCCGTTGTGGCGCTGGAGCTTCTGGCCGCCGGGACGTGGAGCGGCAGCGGCGTGCTCGGCCCCGAGGCATTCGACGCGGTTCCGTTCCTGGAGCTACTGACCGCATACGGTTCGCCGTGGGGTCAGAAAGAGCTCTAAAAGTGGCCGAGTGGCCAGTTATTGCACGCTTGGGCTTTTGCGTGTCATAAGTGGCCACTCGCTGGCGTAAGATCCCGCGCCATGCCACAGGAGCTGACCCCCGAGAAGGCCGCCGCGCTGCTCAAAGCCACCGACTCGCTGGGGATGCCACTGGGACCCGGTCAGCCGCCTGCGTTCCTGCGCGCGCTCGGTGAGCGCGAGCAGTGGACAGATCTGCGCGTCTATGGGGCGCTGCTCGCAGTCGGCACGGAATTGTTCTCGCGGCCCGGCGTGCATTACCTGTCGGGTTTCTACGGTCCGCTCGAGCGAGCACTGCGGGACACCGGCGCCGACATCGAGTTCGCGCCTGCGGATTTCCGTCGCTTCGCACCGCTGCTCGAGCGCCAGGCGCCGCGTGTGATGACGACCGTCGCGACGCCGCCCGACGCCGAGGGTTGGTGCTCGCTGTCCCTGCATGCCGGTGGCACGATCACCGAGTTGCGCCGTGCGGGCGCCGATCCCGATCGGCTGCTCGTCGTCGAGGTGTCGGACGCCTTCCCTCGGACCTCCGGGCTCGGGGAGCATCGCCATGCGCTACATGTCGATGAGATCGACGTCCTCGTGCGTTCGACCGACGCGCCACTGGCGCTGCCCGGTGGCGAAGCGTCGCCCACCGATGTCGACAAGGCGATAGCGCAGCATTCGGTCTCCTACGTCCCGCCC
>DATJIX010000183.1:0-8199 GCA_035492865.1 Mycobacterium sp.
TGCTGGAAGGCCAAAGCGGGATTCGCGAACTGGACAAGCCCTTCGTTTCGGAGTTCAAATCCCCAGTGCGCATCGGTGGTTCGCTGCACGAGAGTTTCGACGAACACCTCAGTCGCGTCGAACTGCGCAGGCTCGCATTCATGCAGAAGATGTCGCTGGTGCTCGGACGGCGGCTGTGGAAAAGCGCAGGGGCGCCGGACGTCGACCCCAGGCGGCTGATGATTTCGATCGGGCTCGCGCTGGGCAGCACCGAGGAAATCGCGGTGGCGTACGACTCGTGGGCGGAGAAGGGCCTGCGCGCGGTATCTCCTCTTGCCGTGCAGATGTACATGCCCAACGCGCCGGCAGCGGCGGTCGGGCTGGAACTTCAGGCCAAGGCAGGGATCATCTCGCCGGTCATGGCGGATGCCTCGGGCGCGGCGGCCATCGCCGAGGCGTGGCGGCACATCGTGCTCGGCGAGGCCGACATCGCGATCTGCGGGGGCGTGGAGACACAGATCGAGGGGGTTCCGGTCGCATCGTTGTGGCAGCTGGGGCTGCTGTCGACGAACAACGACGATCCCGCGGGCGCGTGCCGGCCGTTCGACAAGGACCGCGACGGGATGGTCCTCGGCGAGGCGGGAGCGCTGATGCTCATCGAGACCGAGGAACACGCCAGGGCGCGCGGCGCGCCGATCCTGGCGCGGGTGATGGGTGCCGCGACGACTTCGGACGGCTACGACCCTGTCGAGCCGAACCCCAGCGGTCAGCTGGCCGCCGACGCCATCACCCGCGCAATCGAAGTGGCAGGCCTGACACCGGCCGACATCGACCACGTCAACGCGCACGCCACCGGGACGACGCGCGGTGACCTGGCCGAGGCGCGCGCGATCCGCCATGCGTTCGGCAACCACAATCCTGCGGTGTATGCGCCCAAAGCGGCGTTGGGTCATTCGCTGGGAGCGGCCGGGGCGGTGGAGGCCGTGCTGACCGTCCAGGCGCTACGCGACGGCGTCGTGCCGCCGACGCTCAACCTCAAAGATCTCGATCCCGAGATCGAGCTGGACGTCGTCAGCGGCAACTCCCGCCGCGCCGATTATCGGTACGCCGTGGCGAATTCGTTCGGCCTCGGTGGCAACAACGTCGCGGTGGTGTTCGGCGCCGCGTAGGTTCCTGCAGAGTCAAGCCTTCGTCAGCGTGAACTGTCCCAATTCGCTGATGCCGCGACGGAAGAAGTCGGAGCATCCGGTCAGGTAGCGCATGTAGCGGTCGTAGACCTCTTCAGAGGTCGCGGCGACGGCTTCGTCATGGGCGGCTTCAAGATTCGTCGCCCAGGTGTCAAGCGTCCGCACATAATGCTCGTTCAGATACTGCGTCCGCTCCAGCGAAAAGCCCGCGGCGCCCGAGTATTGGGCAATGTCCTCGTCGCATGGGATAGCGCCGCCGGGGAAGATCTCCTTGGCAATGAACCGCATGAACTTCAAGTCAGTCATCGTGATCGGAATGCCCATCTCGGGCCAGCGCTTCAGCGGATGACCGAGGATCGTCTGCAGCACCATCCGGCCACCCGAGGGCAGGCTGCGGTAGCACGTCTCGAAGAACGCCGCGTAGCGGTCCTTCGGGAAAGCCTCGAACGCCTCGATGCTGATGATGCGGTCGACCGGCTCGTCGAACTCTTCCCAGCCGCGCAGCAACACCTGCCGCGAGCGGTCGGACTCAATCTCCTGCACCAGTTGCTGGCCGTACACGCACTGATTCTTGCTGAGCGTCAGGCCGATCACGTTGACGTCGTACTTCTCGACCGCCCGTTTCATCACCGAGCCCCAGCCGCAGCCGACGTCGAGAAGCGTCATTCCGGGCTGCAATTCGAGCTTGTCGAGCGCGAGATCGATCTTCGCCATCTGTGCGTCTTCGAGCGTCATGCCGTCCCGCTCGAAGAATGCACAACTGTAAGTTCTCGATGGATCCTGGAACGTCCCGAAGAAATCATCGGATAAGTCGTAGTGGGCCTGGATCTCCTCGAAGAACGGTCGCATCTGTGTCGCGCCCGCCCTGCTGTTAGCCACCTGTATCGACCTCCTCCCGGTCTGGATCGCAATGCGATCCCGACGGACCTGACCCCCCTCTTGTTCTACCCCATCTTTCGTTAGTTGGCCGAATTACCCTTTCGTGCAAGTGAACTGGCAAACATCGGTGAAGCCGTCGCGGAACAGATCGGCGCAGCCGGTCAGATATTTCATGAACCGCTCGTAGATTTCCTCGGAGGCCGCGGCGGTGGCCTCTTCCCTTTTGGATTCAAGGTTTGCCGCCCAGGTGTCCAGCGTCCGAACGTAGTGCGACTGCAGGTGCTGCTCACGGGTCACTTGGTAGCCGGCCTTCACGGCGTGGTCCCGAACCATCGCGGCGAGTGGCAGCCGACCGCCAGGGTAGATCTCGTCCAGGATGAACTTGATGAAGCGCACATTGGACATGGTCAGCGGCAACTTCTTGGCTTTGACCTCTTCATCGCTCGGGATGATGATCGTGTGTAGAAGCATCACGCCGTCGTCGGGTAGCCAGCTGTACGTCTTCTTGAAGTAGTCGTCGTACTTTCCGAAGCCGAAGTGCTCGAATGCGCCGATCGACACGATCCGGTCGACCTTTCCCTCGAACTCCTCCCACGGCTGCAGCCGAACCTCCATGTGGCGTTTGCTCGTCGAGTTCGCAAACCAATGATTCTCGATGTGCTCCTTCTGATTCTCGGAAAGCGTCAGGCCGATGACGTTGACGTCGTACTTCTCAACGGCCCGCATGATGGTCGAACCCCAGCCGCAACCGATGTCGAGCAGCGTCATTCCCGGCTGCAGGCCGAGCTTTCCCAACGAGAGGTCGACCTTGGCCCTCTGAGCCTGCTCGAGCGTCATGTCGTCGCGTTCGAAATAGGCGCAGCTATAGGTCTGTGTCGGGTCCTGCCACAGCTTGAAGAAGTCGTTGGAAATGTCGTAGTGGAACTGGACTTCCTTCTTGTCTGAGCCGCGTGTCTGCGTCGCGGACCTGGAGAGCCATTTGGACTGGGCTTGTGGAGCTGCCACTGTTCATCCCCATTTTGGTACTCGAAGCGGTTGATCCAGTGTCAGCTGCTTTAACACTTGGGATGACCATACGCCCGGTTCAAGATCGTTGGCAGACAGTCGAAGTCGAGCGAATTATTGACGACGATGTAGCAAATTTCGGTCAGTCCTGAACGGCCTTGGCCAGCGCAACGTACTTCGTCAGGTCCGCGGAATTGGCCAGCTCGCGGGCGGCTTCGCGGACCACGCGCACGACGACCCAGGCCCGGGCTCGGTCTTCATCGAGGCCCGCCGCGTCCACCAGCGTGTAGAAGCGACGCCGCACACCGTCGCGAACAGCGCCCGTGAGCTCCTCCCAGCGGTGCCACAACATCGGAGCAAGTTCGTAATGGGGATCGCCGTTGACGGGTCGAGGAGCGATGGCGAGCCATGGTTCGCGGTCGGCCGCGAGGACGTTCTCGTAGTGAAGGTTGCCGTGCACGACCGTGTCGCACGGTTGGCCGGCTAGTTCGCGACTCAGCGCGGTGGCCTGCTCGACGAGCCGATGCGGGATCGGCGCACTGCGCGGAAGCATCGCGAAGTCAATTGCCCATTGTTCGAGATACGAAGTGAGCGTGTGTAATTGAGGCATTGCCGGAACCTGGAGTCGACAGTAGAGCCCGGCGACCACCTCGCACGCGTCGACGTCGGACAGCGCGCCCAGGCTCCGCGGACCCAGCCGCTCGAGCAGGACGGCGTGGTGCGGCGGATCGGCGCTCAGCAGCCGGACTGCGCCGTTGCCGCCCCACCGGCGCAGCACGAGGTGCTCATGCTCGGAATCTTCGCCGCTGACCTTCAGGATCGCCTGCACACCGTCGGATGTCCGCACCGGCAGCACCGTCGAGCGGGACCCGTGGATCAGCTCTCCGTCGCGGCGCAGCCGCCACTGTTCCAATAGGTCGACCACCGTCGAATCCTGTCATGGACACGCGCGACCTTCGCTGTCCCCGGCCGAATTTCGAGTAGTTGCCTACTCATGTACTTGGGCCGTTTCCTGCCTAGCGTTTGAGTTGTGGACGCCGACGCAGGCGGGGGGCCACCAACATGTCAGCTGCGAGCAAAGGATTCGATCATGACTCTCGAAATCGGCGACCACGTCTGGTACTGGTACGACGCCACCAACGACGTCGAGCACACCTCGACAGATCCCGATCTTCCACGGCTGGAGTGGTTTCCCACTTCGCAGAACAAGACGGACTACCTCGGTCACGGCAAAGAGATCGCCTACTACGCGTTCTACGACGACTGCATCCAGGTGGGGCATCCTCAGATGCTCTCCGGGCCCGGGACGTTCGCCTGGTTGAACCGCAATCCCGGCAACATCACCGACGGCGGTGCGGATTTCGGGCAGATCCCCGGCAAGCTGAGCTGGCACCGGTTCCTTGTCTTCCCGACGCGCGAGGCCGGGTACGACGCGATCGCACAGCTGCTGCGCACCGACAAGTACATCGACCTCACGATCCAGGCGGCATTCTCGCGGTACGCGCCCGCGTCCGACGGCAACGATCCGGTCCGCTACGCCACACAGGTCGCGAACGCACTCGGTGTTGACAAGGATTCCACCACGATTCGGGAAGTCGACGACTCCGGGCAGCTGTCGGTCCTTCAGGACAGCATCGCGGTGATGGAGGGGGAGAACAATCCGGGTGAGACGCTGGGATACGACTCGGGCGACATCCCGCCCGCGATCCAGCAGCTGCTGGCCTAGCCGTCCGCTTCCATGAAAACGGCCAACCCGTATGCCGGGCTGAAGGACCGCGACTATTTCCACATCATGCTCAACCTGGATTCCTTCGACGGATTCCAGCCGACGGCACGGTCGCTCGCGGAGGGCTACCTCAAGGCCGCACGCCGGCTGCAGAAGAGTCCCGGCATGGAGGCCGAACTTCGGCCCTTCGCCTACACCAAGCAGGCACTCGAGGCTCGCCTCGATCAGATCTACCAGGGTCTGGCCGACGATGTGGCGCACTACGAGGCGGACCAGAGCTGGTCACTGCGAACGAAAGACGATGTCCTCGACTGGATCCTGCAGATGGCGCCGTTCAACCAGACCGACGGCGCCTGGCTGCGGATGATCGCGGAAGTCGGCCCGATGGACGACGTGCAGTCTCTGCTGTTCACCATCTACACCGATGAACTCGGCGGCGGCAACCCGGAGCTGAACCACGCCAACGTGTACACCAAACTGTTGCACAGCGCCGGCTTCGACCTGCCCAACATCCGATCTCGCGCGTACGTCGACAACGCGAACCTGGTCGACGCGGCGTTCACGCTGCCGCTGTTTCAGCTCGTTGTGTCCCAGTTTTCGCAGGACTACTTTCCTGAGCTGCTCGGCATGACGCTCTATCTCGAGTGGAGCTCCGTCGAACTGAAGAACATGGTGCTGCTGAACCGCCATTTCGGTTTGGATACCCAGTTCTACGAGCTGCACGTCGCGATCGACAACGCCTCCACCGGGCACGGGGCGATGGCGCTGCGAGCCATCGAGCTCTACCTCGAGCAGGTGCGCATCGACGCGGGCGACGATGCGGTCCAGGAGCAGTGGAGCCGCATCTGGGACGGGTACGTCGCGTTCGCCACGACGGGTGAACTGGCGAAAGAAGTCGCCGAGCGACGGGAGAAGCCGTCCTCGCCTGCCGACAAGGTGGCGGCGATGATCGCCGACCGGGCGCCGAAGGCCCGGCTGAACCACGGCACCAAACACCTTGGCGACGCGTTGCTCAACGAGCTCTTCGACGACCCGCCCGCACTGATGGCCGCACTCGTCGACGGCGGAATGGTCACCCCCGGCGAACCCGAACACAGCGTGTTCTTCGAACTCACCGCACCGACCGGGCCGATGTTCCGCATCTTCAGCGAACCCGAGTTGGAGACGTGGCGTGCGTGGATCCGCTCGTTGGGCTCCTCGGCCCGTCAGGCACGGAAACCGCTGCCGCGCACCATCGCCGAGCAGATGGCCGACCTGGTCGACACCATGCGTCCTCGCCAGCACAGCGCCGCAGCGCACAAGGGCGCCAAGCTGGTCGGCGATGATCCGGAAAGCCAAGGGCATCTGCGAAAAGAGCCGGTCTCGTGGTGGTTCGAGCAGTCGGCGTCGGTGCTCATGGCGGCTCTTGCCCATCCGGAGAACAACTGGATCTTGCTCGGTGACGCCGCGTCCAGCCGGTTCATCACCGACATCGCCCGCGGCAAGAACGCCATGGCCCGCGCGCTCAACGCCGAGACACCCGACGGCGCCACGGGTGTGTCCGTGATCGAGCAGTGGATCGACGCTCGCTGCCCACTTCCCGACGCACCATCCACCGTGCGCCCGATCACGCTGCTGTCGCCGCCGGAGCGGGTTGCCGCTCACCCGTCCGGGCAGATCCACGGCGCGGGAAGTGTCCACTGACAGCCGACAGCCGAGCTGACCACTTTGTCAGCTCGGCTGCGGGGACGGCGCGCGACTACTGTTGCGGTACAGGCGCTGAGCCGTCCTGATTGAACGTCACCGGAACAACCGTCCCGTCTTCTGAACCCTCGAGGTTCAAGAAGAACTGATACAGATCGACGCCCGTGTACTGGCCGCTCGGCGCGCCACCGATGATCTCCACCAGTGCCATGTGCAGGTGTGGCGGAATCCCGCCAAACGGGTAGACCGTGCCCAACAGGTCGCCACGGCTGACCGATGCGCCTGCCGCCACTTCGGCGGGCACGTCGGTGAGGTGGGTGTAGAACGCGCCCATCATGTCGTTGGGTGCGCGCATGAATATCTGTGCGCCGAACACCTTTCCGCTGTCGGCGCTCGGGTCATGCGGCTGAAATTTGGTGATGTGCGCGTCGAATGCGGCGTACACCGGGGTGCCCTCCGTCGCACCAAGATCCATCCCGTACTGGATGTACCAGTTCGGGCCGCCGTGGCCGCCGCTGTTGGGGCCTCCGTATCCGGTGCTGAAGCCCGACGGGTCAACCGGGGCCGAGATGTCGATGTCGAAACTCATTGTGCTGTCCTCTCTTTGTGATGTTTCACCTACACCCAGGCGTTGCTGGGAATGGCTGGGTCGGGGTCGGGGGACTTGGGCATGAGGTGGCACCGGAAGCCGATCAGTTGCATGCCGTCGGTGGTGACGGTGCCGCCGGAGTATTGACCCTTCCTCAGAAAGAACGGCCCGAATGAGAGGGACTCCTTCGATTGGTGGGCAACGAAATCGGACACGGCGCGCGATTGCCCGAACGACAGCGATACGTTGCGGGCGAACACCGCGCTGACGGGGTAGGCCGGTAGCGGCCCCTTCGGTGGGCTGGCGCCGTCGCAGAGCTGCTTACCCTTGACCGTGGCGTTGTTGTCGTCGAAGCGCCAGCCGCGCGACGTGAGAAACAGCGGCTGGAACCACGGCCGCATGATGGGCGCCTCGGCGATCTCGCATCTGATCGTGATGTGCGACCGGTCGAGGCTACCGGTGTAGCGCGTTCGACAACTTGCGTCGCCGTAGAGACCGAGAAAGCCGTCACCCGCGTGAACGGGCCACGCTGCCGGGCTCACGGCACCGGAGCGATGGCGTTCGTAGTCGCCCGCCCCGAACGTGAACGACGTCCATGCCGTGGATGTCGCGAAGTCGGCGGGAAGCAATGACGTGGCGAAGAATTCCGCGCCCGACACCGGACTGGTGAGGCGACCAGCGTCGAAGTCGTTGAGGTACTGGCCTTTCAGCACTGACATGTCGCGCTGGGTGATCTGGGTGATGTAGGCGGCGATCTGCTCGACATCATTCTTGTGGCCGTTGATCACCCAGTCGTTCATCGCCACGTCTACCTGCTGACGGTAGAGGGCCCCGTTGAGTGACCAGTCGCCGACCGAGCGAGAGTCGGTCGTGCCCATCGCGTTCAACCTGCGGGTGTTGTAGTCGAATGCCGCGGCGAGATACTGCTGATGCTTTTCGTTGTAGGACTGCATGAGTGGCGATGGCACGGTGCGCTCGACCTGCTCGCCGGTGACCGCGTCGGTGGTCTTCACCACCTGCTGCAAGAGGTTGCGAAACTTCTCCAGCTTGGCGGCGACGTCGGTCGGTAGCTGAGTCTTCATGACCTGACTCATCTTCAGTGCGGTGCCGTACTCACCGGACAACGTGCCTGGCTGCGTGCCGTTGAGCGT
>DATJIX010000184.1:0-4962 GCA_035492865.1 Mycobacterium sp.
GCGAACTCCGCCGACGCCATCGGGGAGCCGATGACGAGGACCAGCGGCCCGCTGCCTCGGATCTCGTAGTGCAGGCGGGCGCCGGGAACGGTGACGGAACGGACGATGGGGGTCGTAGACAGGGTCATACCCGTGCAGACCGTCGCGGGGCCGCGAACTCATCGCGACGTAGCCTGGCGCCATGATTACCGGCGCTCACGTGATCGTCTACAGCCGCGACGCCGATGCGGACCGGGCCTTCTTCCGCGACGTGCTCGGGTACCGGCACGTCGACGCCGGCGGCGGCTGGCTGATCTTCAAACTGCCGCCCGGCGAGGTTGCGGTGCATCCAGCTGACCAGCCGTCGCACGAGCTGTACCTGATGTGCGACGACGTGAACGCCACGGTCGAAGAGCTCACCGCCAAGGGCGTGCAATGCGGGCCGGTCAGCGATCAGGGCTGGGGCTTGTTGACCGGCATCCGGCTACCCGGCGGCGGTGAGCTCGGCCTCTACCAGCCAAAGCACCCGAAAGCCACCGAGCTCTAGCGCTACTCCTGGCGCAGCCGCGACTCCACGAACGTCTCCAGCGCCTCCCACTGCTCGACAGCGGTGGCATACGGCGGGCTCGGACGCTGGACTGTGTCCGGGTCGAGCACATGGGCCACCACGCGCCCCAGTGGCTGGTCGGCGTCGAGGGTCTCGTCGACGGAGGTGTCTTCGGCGTATTCGCCTACGTCCCTGAGAAATTCGACGGCGAGCTCCAATTGGTCGCGGTCGATGGCGTCGGGGCCGTCGGCGAGGTCGTCGGCGATTCCGGTGAGCACGTAGACGTTCTCGTCGCTGACGTTGACGCGCAGCGAGCCGTCGGTCGCCGCGGTGCGGATGTCGTCGTAGGTCGCCAGGTCCGACAGATCGTGGTCGTGCTCGTCGGCGAGGTAACGGGCCAGGGCTCCGCCCGAGCTGAAGACGCTGACGCGTCCGTTGCGGCCCAAGAAGATCGGCTGGTCATCGAGATAGCACCGCAAGGTGTAGTAGGTGCCTGCGCTGGTCATCACCTGCACGGGGTCGATGCCGACCTTCAGCCAGAAGTCGTCGTCACTGCCCAGCACCAGCCCTGCGGCGTGGTCGGGCAGCTCGTCGCTCTCCTCGGCCTCGGTCTCCGCTTCGGCGTCGTCGGCGTCAGTGTCGTCGGCGACCTCTTCGACCTCCTCGACTTCCTCGGGTTCGGGGGCGGGCTCTGCCAGTTCGGCTTCGGCCTTCTCCGAGGCGGCCTTGTCGACGTCGGGGATCGTCACGATCTCATCGATCGCGTCGACCACGTTGTCCCAGCTGCGGCCGATCACCGTCTCGATCTCGGCCCAGCGCTTGCGGCCTGCCCGCCCGGCGAACGCCTCGATACCGCCGCCGACGGTGCCGAGAACCGGATTGCCGTTGAAGAACTTGGTGACGGCGGGCATCTCACACACCGACCCGACGGACGACGCGATCGCCAGCGTGCGGTGGAGGTCCTTGATGGTCTCCTCGCTGGGCTTCTCGGCGACCAGTTCCTCGAGGCCGACGAGGTCGTACTGGCGCTCGTCGGGCGGATCGAACGTGTGCGCGTTCGCCTGGGTCAGCGCTTGCCACGCTGGATGGTCGGCCAGGTCGTTGTCGCTGTTGGTCCGGACAAACGCGGCCAGGTCGGCGACGGACTCGAAGGCGTACAGATCCTCGTCCTTGCCGAGGAACGCCTCCCATTCGTCGCCCTCATCGCGCCAGCGTGGGGCCCACAATGTGTACAGGTCACCCTTGGTCAGCGCGAGCCGGATCGGCACGATGTCAGCAGCCATGGCGCACAGCCTAACGACGGCACCTGGCGCGCCTCGACGGTCACCGCCCAAACCGGCGTCTTTCCGGGTGCTCGTCGCCCTATCCTGGATGAACTCCGGTAACTGGGGGTGGGGGAGGGGTCGGATGACGGCCGTGACGGCGTGCCGCACCTGCGGAACCGAGCCCCTGTCGGACGCCCGGTTCTGTCATGGCTGCGGCTCGGCGGTCGCCGCCTCCGACACGCCTGCGGAGTACAAACAGGTCACGGTGCTGTTCGCCGACGTGGTGCACTCGATGAGCATCGCGGCCGCGGTTGGTGCTGAGCGGCTCCGCGAAATCATGGCCGAATTGGTCAACCGCGCAATGGGCGTGGTCCAGCGCTACGGCGCCACGGTGGATCAATTCACCGGCGACGGCATCATGGCCGTGTTCGGTGCACCTGTAGCACTTGAAGATCACGCACTGCGCGCGTGCCTGGCCGCCCTGGAGATCCAGCGGGAGGTCGAGGGGCTGGCCGTCGATATCGAGCGACGTGACGGTGTCAGTCTCCAGTTGCGGATCGGCCTGAACTCCGGCCAGGTGATCGCCGGTGAGTTCGGCTCTGCCGCGATTGGTTATACGGCCGTCGGCGAGCAAGTCGGGATGGCGCAACGAATGGAGTCCGTGGCGCCCCCCGGCGGGGTGATGCTCAGCGAGTCGACTGCCCAACTCGTCGGGCGCGCAGCCATTCTCGGCGAGCCGGAGAAGGTGGCGATCAAAGGCGCCGACGCGCCGGTAGCTGCACGCCGACTGCTCGGGGTGGAGTCGGACCGTGAGCGGATATTGCCCACTCAGTCGACACTGGTGGGGCGCGAGCTCGAACTACATACCCTGACCGGCTTGCTGGATCGCGCGATGGGCGGCCGCGGATCGGTGGTTGGCGTCGTCGGACCGCCCGGCATCGGGAAGAGCCGATTGGTCCGCGAGGTGGCGGAGATCGCCAAAAGCCGCGGCGTTTATGTGAACTCGCATTATTGCGAATCCCACGCCGCCCAGATCCCGTTTCGTGCGATCGCCGGTCTGTTTCGCGCGGCCTGGATAGAGGGCGTCGGCGACGCCGCTGTGCGTGCCCTCGTCCGGGCGCGGATTCCAGACGCTGACCCTGACGACATGTTGCTGCTCGATGACCTTCTGGGCATCGGCGACCCCGAAGTGGCTCTCCCCAGGATCGATCCGGACGCCAGGAGACGTCGCCTGACGGCGATGATCAACACGGCAACGCTGAATCGCACGGAGCCCGTCGTGTACGTGATGGAAGACGTGCATTGGATCGACGAGGTCAGCGAATCGCTGCTGGCTGATGTGCTCGCCGTGACTGCGCAAACGTCGACGATGGTGGTGATCACATACCGTCCCGAGTACCAGGGAGCGCTCACACGGGTGCATGGTGCGCAGACGACGATTGCGCTTACTCCGCTCACCGATACCGAGTCCTCTTCCCTGATCGGTGAATTGCTCGGGCCCGATCCGTCGGTTGGCGAGCTCGCCGCGACCGTTGTCTCGCGCGTCGGCGGCAACCCGTTCTTCGCCGAGGAAACGGTTCGCGAGCTGGCCCAGCGTGGCGTGCTCGACGGCGAACGTGGGGGCTACGTCTGTCAAGCAGACGGCGGTGACGTCAGCGTCCCTGCCACAGTGCAGGCCACCATCGGCGCACGCATCGACCGACTCGACACCGCCGCCAAGCGGACACTAAATGCGGCATCGGTCATCGGATTGCGTTTTAGCCCAGAACTTCTGGCGAGCCTCGGTGTCGAACCGGCTCTCGACGAGCTGGTTCAAGCGGAGCTGATCGATCAGGTGAGGTTCACGCCGGAAGCGGAATACGCGTTTCATCATCCGCTGATTCGAGCCGTGGCCTACGAATCTCAACTGAAGTCCGACCGCGGCGAGTGGCATCGGCGGCTCGCTGCCGAGATTGAAGCGGGCGATCCGGATTCGATCGACGAGAATGCGGCCTTGATCGCTGAACACCTAGAAGCCGCAGGAGATCTGCGCAAGGCGTACGGCTGGCACATGCGGGCGGGACGCTGGTCCACGAGGCGAGACATCGCGGCCGCACGGACCAGCTGGGAGCGTGCCCGGCTGATTGCCGACGCCCTGCCCGATAGCGATCCCGATCGAACCACCATGCGAATTGCCCCGCGTACCAAGCTGTGTGGCAGCGCCTGGCGCGGGGTCAACTCGAACCCCGACCGCTTGGTGGAGGAGCTACGCGAGCTCTGCCCCATCGTCGGCGATAACGCGTCGCTGGCCATTGGTTTGACCGCTCTGGCACTGCACCGCGGCAACCGCGGAGGTTACCGTGAGTCCGTCGGACTGGCTGCCGAGGTCATGGCGCTGCTCGAAACCGTCGGTGAGCCCACCTCGACCATCGGCGCGGCGACGGCACTGGCATCGGTACGGCACGAAGCCGGACAGTCAGCGGATGTGCTGCGTTGGTCGCAGAGCGTCATCGACCGGGCTGACGCGGTCGGATGGGACGACCGAACGCACGGCTCGCCTTTGATCGCACTCGCGTTGATTTTTCGCGGGATTGCCCGCTGGTGGTTGGGACGCGATGGCTGGCGCCAAGACCTTGACGATGCAGTCGCGTTGGCGCCGAGAACCGATCCGATCACCCATCCCTCCGTCGTTGCGTGGAAATACCTCGCCGCGATTCCACACGGAATACTGCTCCCCGACGATGCGGCGGTGCGCGAGCTCGAGGCTGCGCTCAAAGTCGCTGAAGCCTCGGGGGAGGACACCTCGGTCGGGAACCTGAAGAACACGTTGGGTCGCATTCTTGTCGCGCGCGAGTCGGCCGCCGAGCGACAGCGCGGTCTGATTCTGTTGGACGAAGTGCGTGAGCTGTGTGTGCAGCGCGAGTTCTTCCTGATCAATCTGCCCGTGTTGGATGTGTACGCAGCTCGGGAACGGGCCAGCGGGGGCGGTTTCGACGAGGCTCTGCCATTGATCCGCCAAGCCGTCGCCGAATTCGGCCGGGAAGGCCAAGTCGTGCAAGGCATTTGGAGCACCACGGTGTTGGTGGAGACGCTGCTGAAGCGCGGCACCGAGTGCGACCTGATGGAGGCTGAAGACGTGGTCGACAGTTTGGCGAAGCTGCCTGACGACATCAGCGGCGTCATGCGCGACGT
>DATJIX010000185.1:0-8203 GCA_035492865.1 Mycobacterium sp.
CTGGCTTTGGTGCTCGGCACCTGGGCGGCGTTGGCCGCGCGCGAGGCGCCGCGATGGTTGAGCCGGGTCACCGACGCCGTGTTTCATCTGCCCATCGCCGTTCCCTCGGTGGCGATCGGGCTCGGGCTGTTGATCGCGTTCAACTCTCGACCGTTGTTGCTCGGTGGCACCCGCTGGATCGTCATCGTGGCGCACACCGTGTTGGTGTTGGCCTTCGCGTTCAGTGCGGTGTCGGCGGCGCTCGATCGCTTCGACCCCGCCTTTCGCCTGGCGGCGGAATCGCTTGGCGCCGGTCCCGTCCGGGTGCTGTCGCGGGTCACGCTGCCACTGCTGTTGCCCGCGCTCGGCGCCGCCGCGGGGCTGGCCGTCGCGCTGTCGATGGGCGAGCTTGGCGCCACCGTGATGGTGTACCCGGCGACGTGGAAGACCCTGCCGGTGACCATTTTCGCGCTGACCGACCGCGGCCGGGCGTTCCAGGCCGCCGCATGTACGACGATCCTGCTACTGGTGACGCTCGCCGCCCTGGTACTGCTCGGCAGGGTCCGTGGCCGCGCGGCGTTGCGCTGACAACAAGCGATTTCATGCAGTTGTAGTTTGCTGCTGTCATCATTGCGTCGTGTCCGCAGCAGTTGTCAGTCGATCGGCGGAGCTCCGGGCGATAGCTGCCTTCTTCGAGTCGCTGAAGGAGCACCCGGCTGGACTGCTTCTGGAGGGCGAACCGGGGATCGGCAAGACCACGCTGTGGCTCGCGGCCCTCGAGCAGGCCCGCGAGGCGGGTTTCTCGGTGTTGTCGGCCCGCGCTTGGGAGGCCGAGTCTGTGCTGGCTTACAGCAGCGTCGCCGATCTGCTGGGGGATGTCACCGCCGGGGTGCTGGAATGCCTGCCCGAAGTGCAACAGGTCGCCGTCAACAGGGTTCTGTTGCGCGATATCGGTGACGCACCGCCCACCGACCACCACGTACTCGGCGCGGCTCTGCTGACGATTGCCGAGACGTTGGCCGCGGACGCGCCCGTCCTGATCGCGATCGACGATCTGCAGTGGCTCGACCCCTCCAGTCGGGCGGTGGTGTCGTTCGTCGCCCGACGGCTGAGAGGCAGGGCGGGACTGTTTGGCACCACGCGGTCGCAGGCAGGCGGCGAGGACGTGTCGACCTGGTTGCAACTGGGCGCACCCGACGGAATCACCCGCGTCAGCGTTGGCTCGATGAGCCTCGGCGGTCTGCACGAGTTGCTCTCAGCGCGATTGGGCCGGGTCTTTCCGCGCCCGACGATGGTGCGCATCGCCAACCTGTCGGGCGGAAATCCTTTCTACGCGTTGGAATTGGCGCGCGTTCTCAGCCGCAAACCGGCGGGTGCCGACGCTGACCTGCCCCATACGATCGCTGATCTCGTGCGGCTGAGAACGGGCTCGCTGAACGCAGACGCGAGCGACGTGCTGCTGGCGGCCGCATGCGTCGCGAATCCGACGGTGGACATGCTGGCGCGGGCCACGGGCAGCACCGTCGAGCGCACCACCGCGCTACTCGAAGAGGCCGAGAGCAGCGGAGCGGTGGTGATCGACGGCAACCAGGTGCGTTATGCCCACCCACTGCTGGCTCACGGCGTGTACGCCGACGCGGAGCCGGCGCGACGGCGGCAGGTGCATCGGGCGCTGGCCGGCGTGCTGACCCAACCCGAGCTCAAGGCGCGTCACCTCGCCCTCGCCGCGGCCAGCAAGAACCCTGAGCTGCTGCAGGCACTGGACGAAGCCGCAAAGGCGGCCAGTGCGCGAGGGGCGCCCGCCGCCGCGGCCGAACTGCTCGAACTGGCGATCAAACTCGGCGGTGACACGCCGAAGCGTCGGGTCCGGTGTGCGGGGCACCACTTCCGGGCCGGCGATACCGCTGCGGCACACACGATGCTCGAACCGGCGCTCGACCAGCTTCCCCACGGAATGCAGAAAGCGGTCGCGCTGAATCTGCTCGCCGGGCTATGGGTGTATCAACGCAGCTTCGACGACGCCGCTGACGTGCTCAAGCGCGCGGTCGAGGAGGCTGAGGGCAACCCCGTCATGCTGGCGCAGTCACTTCTGATGCTCTCCTTCGCGCAGGCCAACTCCGGCGAATACGAAGAGGCGCTTCGCAATTCGGAGGAGGCGGTCAAGCACGCCGAGGACGTCGGCATTCCGGTCATGATCAGTCAGGCGCTTTCGGATCAGCAGATCCTGAGCGCTTTGTGCGGACAGGGGTTCGATGAATCCGTGCTGCGCCGCGCGATCGAACTCGAGGATCCCGATATCGACGTCCCCGTGCCGTTCCGCGCCGATTCCGCGGGCGCCCAGTTGTTGTCGTGGGCCGGGAGGCTCGACGAGGCCCGCGAACACGTGGTGAACCTGCGGCGCCGTTGCGTGGAACGCGGTGCCGACACCGACATGTTGTTCGTCGACGTCTGGAGCACGTTGATCGACGTGTGGCGCGGCGACTTCACCGCAGGCGCGCACAGCGCGGATGACGCCATCGAGCGGGCGGAGCAGATCGGCGGCGATCACGGCCTCGTCATCGCACTGACCGTGCGGGGGCTCGTCAACGCGTACACCGGGCGTGAGCACAGGGCTCGCGCCGACGCCCTCGCGGCCATCGAAGCGGCTGAGCGATTCGGTGCGCCGATGCTCGCGGAGTGGCCGCGCATGACACTCGGATTCCTGGATGTGTCGGTGGGAGATTATGAGCAGGCACTCGAGAACCTCCGCCCGCTGCTCGCCAACTTCGACCGCCTGATTTGCATGGAGATCATAAAGGCCGGCTTCATCCCCGATGCGGTCGAGGCCATGGCCGCGCTCGGTCGGCATGACGAAGCCGAACCGATGATCGACGCACTCGAGCGCGACGGCCGTCGGCTGGACCGTCCGTGGATGTTGGCGATGGCCGCCAGGTGCCGTGCAGTGGTGCTGGCCGCGCGGGGCGACGTGGACGCCGCCGAGCAGGCGTTGCGTCAAGCGATGGCCGAACACGACCGGCTGCCGATGCCGTTCGAGCGCGCGCGCACCCAACTGCTGCTGGGTCAGCTTCAGCGCAGAAGGCGGCAAAAGCAAATAGCCGCAGCGAGTTTGGGTGACACTATGCGTATCTTCCAGGAGTTGGGCACGCCACTGTGGGCGGAGCGTGCCCGCGCGGAACTCGAGCGGACCAACGTCAGCCCCACGCGCGATTCGGAGCTGACGCCCACAGAACGGCGTGTCGCCGAACTCACGGCGTCCGGGCTGACCAACCGTGACGTCGCCGCCAAGCTGTTCGTCAGCACCAAGACCGTCGAGGCCAACCTGACGCAGGTCTACCGCAAGCTGGGGATCCGCTCCCGGGCCGAACTCGGCAGGCTGATGAGGGACGGTTCTACTTGAGCAGCGGATCGCGCGGCAGCCCCAGGATGCGCTCGGCAATGGTGTTGCGGGTGATCTCCGACGTGCCGCCTGCGATCGTCATGGCCCGGTTGCCGAGGTAGCTGCGCAGCAGCTTCGGCGCTTGGCCCACCACCGCCGCCGAACCGGACAACTCCATGCCCAGCTCCGTGATCCGCTGGCCCGCCTCGGCGACCAGCAGCTTGGTGACGTTGCCCTCGGGTCCAGGCTCCGCGCCTGCGATGGCCCGGGTCGCCCGGCGCAGGTTCAGCAGCCGCAGGGTATGCGTTTCGGCGATGCACTCGCCCGCCCGGCGCACGTAGTTGGCCGCGGCGGGGGAGGCGTCGAGCAGTTTGACGAGGTGCCCCGGGCTGAAGCCGACCGTGCCGCCGGAACCACCGCCGATCGAGATGCGTTCGTTGCCAAGCGTCGCCCTTGCCACCAGCCAGCCCTTGTTCACGTCGCCGACGACGTCCTCGTCCGGAACGAACACATCATCGAAGAAGACCTCGTTGAAATGCGAATCGCCGGTGATACCGCGCAGCGGATTCACCGTCACGCCAGGCGCTTTCATGTCGATGGCCATCATCGTGACGCCGGCGTGCTTGGGTGCGTCCGGATCGGTGCGCACCGTGGCCAACCCCCACTGGCAGTACTGCGCAAGGCTGGTCCACACCTTCTGCCCGGTGACCCGCCAGCCTCCGTCGACCTTCTTGGCGGCCGTGCGCACCGCGGCGGCGTCGGAGCCCGCGCCCGGCTCGGAGAACAGCTGGCACCACATCACCTGGCCGCGCAGGACCGGCTCCACCCAGCGCTCACGCTGGTCGTCGGTGCCCGCCTGGGCGATGGTGAGCGCCACCCAGCCGGTGATGCCCATGTCCGGCCGCTCGATGCCTGCGAACTCCTCCTCGATGACCAGCTGCTCGAGCACGTCGGCGGCCCGGCCCCAGGGTTTCGGCCAGTGCGGCACCAGGTAACCGGAGTCGACGAGGAAGTCGCGCCGCTTGTCCTCGGGCTGCGACTGCAGTCGGGTGACGGCTTCGCGGGCCTGGCTTCGGTGCGCCTCCGCCTCGGCAGGCAGCGTGAACGAAGCGCCGTGGGCCTGACCGCTGCGCTGACCTTCCACGATGTCGAGCAGTGGATCACCGCCCTCTTCCATCAACGCCGCGAGCGTGCGGGCCCGCCGCAGGTACAGGTGCGCGTCGTGCTCCCAGGTGTAGGCGATCCCGCCGTGTAGCTGAATGTTGTACTGCGCGTTGAAGATTTGGGTGCGAATGGCGTGGGCGGCCGCGACGGCGGCGGGGAACCACGCACTGTCCAGATCGTCGGCGCGAGCTGCGTCCCAGGTGGCGGCGGTGGTCTCCTCGGCGTTGACCAACATGTTGGCGGCGTGGTGCTTGACGGCCTGAAACGTGCCGATCGTCCTGCCGAACTGTTCGCGCACCTTGGCGTATTCGACGGCCATGTCCAGTGCCGCCCAGCTGACGCCGACCGCCTCGGCCGACGCCAGGATCCGGAACACCGTCCGCGCCTTGATGGCCGCCCCGCGAAGCACCTTGTCGGCGTCGACGGTGACGCCGCGCAGCGCGACGGAGCCGACACTGCGCGTGGTGTCCAGCGAGTCCAGCGCCGTGATGGTGACGCCGTCGGCCTTGGCGTCGACGATCACGACGTCCTCACCAGCGGCGACCAGTAGTACATCGGCGTCCGGTGCCCCGAGCACGGCGGGGCTTTCGCCGGTGACCACCAGGTCCGACCCGATCGTGACGTTGCCCGACAACGCGAGCGCGCCGACCGTGCTGCCGTCGGCCAGTCCTGGAAGGAGTTGAGCCCGAACGGAATCCGGCGCACAGCGGTCGATGGTCACTGCCGCCGCAACGGAGGGCAGGAAGGGGCCCGGGGAGAGCTCGCGCCCCTGCGCCTCCAGCACCACCGCCAGTTCGGCGAGGCCGAAACCGGATCCGCCGTGCTCCTCGGCGATCGCAAGGCCGTGCCATCCCTGGTCCTTGCCCGCCGACCAGATCTCCGAGGGATGTGCGGAACCGTTCTCAAGCGTGGCGCGGGCCGCCCCGCGGCTGTTCAGGCGGTTCAGCTGTCCGAAGACGGCGTCGGCGAGGTCGGTGTGTTCCTCGGTGATGGCGAGAGCTGACTTACTCACGGTGGAAGTCCTCTGAAATGGGCGAACGTTGACGGTTGTCAATCGAAGCTAACCCGCCCGACCGCGGCGTCCTACAGACGTGATGCAGGTCACAAGCGATCTTGAAAGTGCAATGAGTAGACATCTTCGGGATGTTGTCGTTTGGGAATCACCCCGCGGGGTACAGTCGCGCAATGACGGACATCCGGCACCCCGGCCCGACAATGTGGACACGTGCCCGGTGGTTGCTGAAGGCCGGTCCCGCCGACTACATGCTCGCAATGAGCGTGGCATCGGCCTCCCTGCCCGTCATCGGGAAACACCTTGAGCCCCTTGGCGCGGCAACGGCGATGGGCGTTTGGGGTTATCGCCATCTGCCGGATTTTCTGGGCGCCACCGCACGTTCCTGGTTTGAGCCGGGCAACGCGGAATTGCGCAAGCAGGAACGCGACGCCACCAACGCCGTCGCGGAGGCCGCACTGCGTGGCGTCGTGCCCGCCAAGGACCTGGCGATCGAGTGGCCCGCACCCGAGGGCGCCCCGCCGCTGTGGAAGTTCCGGCAGCACCGGCGCAGCGTGCACCGCACCTCGGTGCGCTACGGCAACCTACCGTCCCAGTTGCTCGACGTCTGGCGTCGCGACGATCTGCCTGCTGAACCCGCTCCCGTGCTGATCTTCGTGCCCGGTGGCGCCTGGGTGCACGGCAGCCGACTGCTGCAGGGCTACGCGCTGATGTCGCATCTGGCCGAGATGGGCTGGGTGTGTCTGTCCATCGACTACCGGGTCGCGCCGCACAATCGCTGGCCTGCGCACCTGACCGACGTCAAGACCGCGATCGCGTGGGCGCGCGCCAACGTCGACAAGTTCGGCGGCGACCGCAATTTCGTTGCGGTGGCGGGATGTTCGGCAGGCGGGCACCTTTCGGCGCTGGCCGGGCTGACCGCGAACGACCCGGAGATGCAGGGCGACCTGCCGGAGGGCTCGGATACCTCCGTCGACGCGGTGGTCGGTGTCTACGGCCGCTACGACTGGGAGGACCGGTCGACGGTGGAGCGCGCGCGCTTCGTCGACTTCCTCGAGCGGGTTGTGGTGGGGCGCAAGATCTCGAAGCATCCCGACGTGTTCCGCAACGCGTCGCCGATCGCGCGGATACACAAGGACGCGCCGCCGTTCCTTGTCATCCACGGCACCGGCGACAGCGTCATTCCGGTCGAGCAGGCGCGCAGCTTCGTCGAGCGATTGCGCAAGGCGTCGCACTCGGTGGTCAGCTATGTCGAGCTGCCCGGCGCCGGCCACGCGTTCGACATGATCGACGGTGCCCGCACCGGCTCGATGGCGACGGCAATCGGCCTGTTCCTCAACCAGATTCACCGCAACCGATCGCTCACGCGGGCCAAGCGAGTGATCTAAGCTTCCCCCACACGGGAGGAGCGCGGTGAAGAGGCTTAGCGGGTGGGACGCTGTGCTGTTGTACAGCGAGACGCCGACGGTGCACATGCACACCCTCAAGCTGGCGGTGATCGAACTCGACGACCTCGGCGACCGGAAGTTCGGGATCGAGGAGTTTCGCAGGGTCATCCACGGTCGGCTGCACAACCTTGACCCGTTCCGCTATCAGCTCATCGAGGTGCCCGGCAAGATCCACCACCCGATGTGGCGGGAGAACTGCGAGGTCGACCTCGACTATCACGTGCGCCCCTACCGGGTGGACAGCCCCGGCGGTCGTCGCCAACTCGACGAGGCGGTCGGAAGAATCGCGAGCACCCCGCTGGATCGCAGTAGGCCGCTGTGGGAGATGTACTTCATCGAAGGGCTGGCCAACGGCAGAATCGCGGTGCTCGGCAAGATCCACCACGCCCTTGCCGACGGGGTGGCCTCGGCCAACCTGTTGGCGCGGGGGATGGACCTCCAGCTCGGTTCGCAGGCCGATCGGGACTCCTATGCGACGGATCCCGCGCCGACCAAAGGCGAGTTGTTGCGCTCGGCGTTCGGTGACCACATGCGCCACATCGGCCGCTTTCCCGGTGTCGTGCGCTACACCGCACAGGGTGTCCAGCGGGTCAGGAAGAGTTCGCGCAAGTTGTCGTCGGAGCTGACCCGGCCATTCACCCCGCCGCCGTCGTTCATGAATCACCGTGTCGACGCGCAGCGCAAGTTCGCCACCGCGACACTGGCGCTGGCCGACGTCAAGCAGACCGCCAAGCAGCTGGGCGTCACCATCAACGACATGGTGTTGTCGATATCGGCAGGCGCGCTGCGTGAGTTGTCGCTGAAGTATGACGGACATGCGGATCATCCGCTATTAGCCTCTGTCCCAGTCAGTTTCGACTTCTCTCCGGACCGGATCTCGGGCAACCGGTTCAGCGGCGTGATGATGGTGGTGCCGATTCAGCTCGACGATCCGCTTGAGCGGGTGCAGGCCGTGCACGACGGTGCGGTCGATGCCAAGGAGGCCCATCATCTGCTCGGGCCCGAACTCGTCAGCCGATGGGCGGCGTACTTCCCGCCCGCGCCCGCCGAGAAGCTGTTCCACTGGCTTGCCGACAAGGATGGCCAGAACAAGGTGCTGAACATCCCGATCTCCAACGTGCCAGGCCCGCGTGAGCCTGGTCGTGTCGGAGGCGCGCTGGTGACCGAGATCTATTCCGTCGGGCCGCTCACCACCGGCAGCGGGCTGAACATCACCGTGTGGAG
>DATJIX010000186.1:0-3550 GCA_035492865.1 Mycobacterium sp.
CGCTGTTCGCGCACGCGGTCCCGGATCGCGTCCACGACGGCGGCGACCTCGGGCCTGCGCAGTGTTTCGGCGCGGGTCACCAGCCAATAGGTCAACTTGATGGCGACGGTGGCGGCCAGCACACGGACCAGGTCGTCGTGACGGTCGGCCATGAAGCAGGGCAACAGGCCGATGCCCGCGTGGGCCCGGGTCGCCTCGACGTGTACGAAAACGTTGGTGGACGTCACTGACTCGCGCATGGCGGGCGCGAAGCTCGTCGCGATGTCGAGGTCGTCGACCTGCAGCATCGAGTCGATGAAGTAGACCAGCGGGAAGCGCGCGAGGTCGGCGATGCTCGTCGGCGTGCCGTGCTCGGTCAGGTAGTCGCGGGAGGCGTACAGGCCAAGACAGTAGTCGCCAAGCCGAATCGCCTTGGCGCGATGGACCTTTGGCTCACCGACGACCACCTCGACGTCGAGCCCGGAACGCTGCTGGGTGGCCCGTCGGGTCGCGGCGACGATCTCGACCGCGACCTTGGGGTGGCTGCGCTGCACCTGTGCGGCCGCCGGCGCGGCGATGTAGGCGCTGAATCCATCGGTCGCCGATATTCGCACCACGCCTTCGAGCGTGCGCGTGCCGCCGGGGTCGACGGTCAGTGAGCGCACTGCCGACTCGACGGCCTCCGCTGCGGACAGTGCCTCGCGACCGAGGTCGGTGAGCTCCCAACCGCCGCCGACGCGCGCGAGCACCCGGCCGCCGATCGACTGTTCCAGCGCGGCGATCCGGCGCGAGATGGTGGTGTGGTTGAGACCGAGTTCCTCGGCTGCGGTGTTGTAGCGCCCGGATCGACCGACCGCCAGCAGCACCAACAGGTCGTCGGCGCTTGGCCGACGAGCGGGCGTGGGCAGGGACGGCTCAGGCATATCTGCATTTTTGCAGATGCCGCGTGCAGTTTTGACCATTGCACGTGCGCTTATCTGCATGAATACTCCTCAGAGATCTGTGTCCGCCATCACATCTGAGGCAGGAGTGTGCGATGAGTGTCCGCGACGACACACCGCAGGCAAGCGACGAAGCGGGAACGATCTCGACCGGGCTGAAACGCGTGGTGGCAGCCTCGATGGCCGGCACCGTCGTGGAGTGGTACGAGTTCTTCCTCTACGGCACGGCCGCCACGCTGGTGTTCGGCAAGATCTTCTTCGCCAAGGGCACCAGCGACCTCGACGCGATCATCGCCGCGCTGTTGACCTACGCCGTCGGCTTCTTGGCGCGCCCGCTCGGCGGTGTGGTGTTCGGACACTTCGGCGACAAGTACGGCCGCAAGAAGCTGCTGCAGTTCAGCCTGCTGTTGGTCGGCGCGGTGACGGTCCTGATGGGTTGCCTGCCGACATTCGCTCAGGTCGGCTATTGGGCGCCGGTGCTGCTCGTGACGTTGCGCTTCCTCCAGGGCTTCGCCGTCGGTGGCGAATGGGGCGGGGCGGTGTTGCTGGTCGCCGAGCACAGTCCCGACCGGAGCCGCGCGTTCTGGGCCAGCTGGCCGCAGGCGGCCGTGCCGGTCGGAAACATGCTCGCGACCATCGTGCTTCTGGTGCTGAACGGCACACTGTCCGACGAAGCGTTCCTGTCATGGGGCTGGCGGGTGGCGTTCTGGCTGTCGGCCGTGGTCGTGCTGATCGGCTATTACATCCGGACCAAGGTCACCGATGCGCCCATCTTCCTGCAGGCTCAGCAAGAGGTCGAGCGGGTCAAGGCCGTTTCGTTCGGCGTCGTCGAGGTGCTGAAGCGTTACCCCCGTGGCGTTTTCACGGCGATGGGGCTGCGGCTCGCCGAGAACATCATGTACTACCTGGTGGTGACGTTCTCGATCGTCTACCTCAAGGAGCAGGTGCACGCCAACACCTCCGACATCCTGTGGTGGCTGTTGGCCGCGCATGCGGTGCACTTCGTCGCGATCCCGCAGATCGGCAGGCTGTCCGACAAGTACGGCAGGCGGCCGGTGTATTTCGTCGGAGCTCTTGCCGCGGGCACGTGGGGCTTCTTCGCGTTCCCGATGATGGACACCGCCAACTACCTGCTCATCATGAGCGCCATCATCATCGGCCTGGTCATCCACGCGATCATGTACGCGCCGCAGCCGGCGATCATGGCCGAGATGTTCCCCACCCGGATGCGGTATTCCGGTGTGTCCCTTGGCTATCAGGTGACGTCGATCTTCGCCGGATCGTTGGCGCCGTCGATCGCGGCGGCTCTGCTGAAGACGTACGACTCATCGGTGCCGATTGCGCTGTACCTCGCTGGGGCCGCGGTCATCACGCTCGTCGCCGTGTACTTCACTCGGGAGACAAAGGGCATCGACCTTGCGGCGATCGACCGGGCCGACCGCGAGCAGCTTGCCAAGGCGGGCGTCGTATGACGGATCTCAAAGGCCGCTCGGCGTTGGTCACCGGCGCCGCCAGCGGGATCGGCGCGGCGTGTGCCAGGGAGCTGGCCGCGCGCGGCGCGACGGTCACCGTCGCCGACGTCGACGAGGCCGGCGCCGACGATCTGGCGGCCGACATCGGCGGGCAGGCGTGGGCGGTGGATCTTCTCGACGTCGCATCGCTGGAGAAGCTGCAGCTCGACGCCGACATCCTGGTCAACAACGCCGGAGTGCAGAGCATCAGCGCGATCGTCGACTTCGAACCCGAGCGGTTCCGCACCATGATGACGCTGATGGTTGAGGCGCCGTTCCTGTTGATCAGGGCGGTGCTTCCGCACATGTACCGACAGAAGTTCGGCCGCATCATTAACATCTCATCGGTGCACGGCATTCGCGCGTCCGAGTACAAGGTCGCCTACGTCACCGCTAAACACGCGCTCGAGGGGTTGTCCAAGGTGACGGCCCTGGAGGGTGGTCCGCATGACGTCACGAGCAACTGCGTGAATCCCGGCTACGTCCGCACCCCCCTTGTCACCAAGCAGATCGCCGATCAGGCCCGCACGCACGGAATCCCGGAGGATCAGGTGGTGGCGGAGATCCTGCTGAAGGAGAGCGCGATCAAGCGGCTCGTCGAACCGGAAGAGGTTGCCGCCCTTGTCGGTTGGTTGGCCTCCCCGGCCGCCGGGATGGTGACAGGTGCGTCGTACACCATGGATGGCGGGTGGAGCGCCCGATGACACAAGCTGTCGATGTTCCACAGTGGGAGCCGACGGAACGCGATATCGCCGATGCCAGGGTGACCGACTTCGCCCGCTTCGTGCAGCAGCGCACGGGTGTGGCGTACCCGGACTACCAGTCGCTGTGGCAGTGGTCGGTGGACGACCCCGCCGCGTTCTGGGGTGCGCTGTGGGAGTACTTCGAACTCGGCGACGCGCCCGATACCGTGCTCGACAAACCCGTTATGCCGGGGGCGCAGTGGTTTCCCGGAGTGCAGCTGAACTACGTCGACCAGATCGTGCGCAACGCGCGCACCGACCGGCCCGCCATCGTGCACGTCAGCGAGGACGGACAGATCAACGAGCTGTCCTGGCGTGAATTGCTCGGACGCACAGCCGCATTCGCCAAGACGCTGCGCTCACACGGAGTGTCGGC
>DATJIX010000187.1:0-8672 GCA_035492865.1 Mycobacterium sp.
GATACCAGGTGGGCCTTCGACTACCAGGACTCCGCCCCGACCCTGCCCGAGTGACTTCACCAGCGAGCCGATCGCTTCGAGTTCGGCTGCCCGTCCGCGGATCGGCCGCATGTCGTTGCCTGCAGCGCTGCTTGCGCGGTCAGGCGGGCGCGGCACGTTCGGGGCCGGGACACGCGACAGTCGGGATAGTCGCTCCGTCGAACCAACGACGCTCGTCACATGATCGAGCGTGCGCGCGACCATCGCTGCTCGCATCCATCACTGGCTAGCGGCGTTAGGTCAGCACGTATTCGAGCTGGCTGCGCGACGTGATGTCGAGCTTGGCGAAGACTTTGCGCAGGTGGTACTGGACGGTTTTGGAGCTGATGAACAACCTGGTGCCGATCTCGGGATTCGACAGCCCCTCGCGGGCCAACCGGGCGACTTGGATCTCCTGAGCTGTCAATTCGACAGTGCGGGTGATCACTGAGCGCTTGCGGGCGGTCTCACCGGTGGCCACCAGTTCGCGGCGGGCCCGGTCCGCGAACGCCGCCATGCCTATCGACTCCAGTAGGTCATGCGCGGCGCGCAGATGGTGGCGGGCATCGATACGCCGGCGTTCCCTGCGTAGCCATTCCCCGTAGATCAGATGCGCTCGGCCGAGTTCGGTGCGCACCCGACTGCGTCCGAAGCGCGTGATCGCATCCTGATAAAGGCGCTCGGCCTCGTCGCCTTCGGCCAGAAGAGCACGTGAGCGCGCCTCAACGCCGAGGGCCCAGTCAGTGCCGCTGGCTCCGGTCATCTCGACGAGCCAGCGAAGGGTCACGGCGGCCGTCTCGCTCTTCCCGCTGCGGACGGCGGCTTCGATGTGCTCGGCCGCCGCCCAGTTCGCCACGCCCGGATACCGGATATCGGGGTACTCCTGGTGATACAGCGCCTGCTCGGCAGCCGTCATTGCCTCGGTGTAGTCACCGAAACCGTTGTGCAGGACGGCTCTTGTCCATTCAGCCACGGCCATCCCGATCCCTTCGCCGCGCTGGGGAACTTCGCGTGCGGTCGATTCGATCAGGGCGAACGCCTCGGTCCGGTCGCCGCGCAGCGCGGCCAAGCGCATGGCGGCGTAGGGCGCGAGATTGCCGCCCGTGGCCTCGGTGACCGCGCGTTGTTCGTCGACGAGCGCGCCCGCGGCCGTCAGGTCGCCTCCAAACAACAGCATCATGGCGCGGGTGCTCAACGCGAGCGGGAGCTCGCTCAGCGCGCCTGCGGTGCGGGCGAGTTGCAGATAGCGATCTGACAGCGGATCCCAGTAGTCGTCGTCCCACAAGTGCAGCGCCGCCAGGTTGATCAGCCACATCCAACGCAATTCCTCGTCGGGCGACATGTCATGGCCGAAGGTGGCCAGGGCCTCCCTGAGGTCGGGCACCGCGGCCGCGTACCCCGCGACGAAATTCGTGGCAAGACCGTCGAGCAGACGATCGGGTGCGCGCGGCGGTTGGGTGGGCATCGGCGCCTCCGCGGCCGCCTGTGCCACCTGGACGACGCCGCCGCCCGGTGTTGCCAGCCGTCCTGCGAACGCCGCGGCGCTGATGGCGTCCAGATACGTCTGGCGGGCGAGGCCGGCGTTGATCGGTTCAAATCGCTTTGCCGCAGTGAGCAGTAGAAGCGGAGCGTCCCCGCCGCGGTTCGTCGCGAAGGCGAGCGCTCCCCGCAGCAGGTCGATGCTGGCTTGCTGGACTTCATCCAGCGGCCCGCTCTCCGCCATCGCGAGCAGCTCCGTTGCCGCGTCGAATGAACCCGCCTGGAACTTGGTGCTGGCCGCGGCCAGCGCGCGGCCAGCACGATGCGCCGGATCAAGCGTGTGCAAGGCCGCGCGTTCAAGGAATGCAGCCGCCGCAGCCAGCCCGCCGCGGGCCCGCGCCTGGTCGGCGGAGCGCTCCAGTTGGGCGGCGAGTTCGTCGTCGGGACCGGGGCTAGCCTCGGCCAGATGCCATACACGCCGATCGGGATCCACTGCGGGATCGGTGACTTCAGCCAACGCGGCGTGTGCTGCTCGGCGCTCGTCGAGCGAGGCCGACCAGTACGCCACCGCACGGGCCAACGGATGACGGAACCGCACGCGCGTCCCGATCTCTGCGATCCCCGCCTCGACTGCGGAACCGGCCGCGGTGGCGTCGATGCCGAAACGTCGTGCCGCCCGCCATACCAAACCCGGGTCTCCGGTCGGGTCCGCTGCCGCGAGAACGAGCAGGCGCCGGGTCTCGGCCGGTAAGGCTGCCACACGGCGACGGAAGTTGTCCTCGACGGCGCCCGAGAGCGGTGCAGCGGCGGGCAGCCCGAATCCACCTGCCAGTTGCGCCGGCGAAAGCCCTCGCGGGAGTTCAAGTAGCGCAAGGGGATTGCCGCGTGTCTCGGCGAGGAGCTGATCGCGTACCCGCTTGTCGATCGGCCCTGGGATCACCGAGTTCAGCAGTTCGCGCGCGTCGGGATCGGGCAGCCCGCCGATTGTGAGCTCCGGCAGGCCGACCAGTTCGTCGCCGGGCGTCCGGGTGCCGAAGATCATGCCCACAGACTCCGCGCCGAGCCGACGGGCGACGAAGGCAAGCACCTGCGCCGACGCTCTGTCGAGCCACTGCTGATCGTCGATGAGACACAGCAGCGGTTCTTCTTCGGCGGCGGCCGACAGCAGTCCGAGAACCGCCAGCCCGATCAGGAATTGGTCGGGCGCCGAGCCCGTCGTCATCCCGAACGCGGTCTGCAGGGCGCGGCGCTGGGGCGCCGGAAGCTGCTCGAGTTCATCGAGCATCGGCGCGCACAACTGATGTAAAGCCGCGAACGGCAGCTCCATCTCCGACTCGATGCCCGCCGTGCGCTCGACCCGGCACCCGGACACCCGCCCAACTAGATGCTCGATCAGTGCGGTCTTGCCCACACCCGCTTCGCCGTGCACCACCAGCGCCCGGCTCTCTCCGGTATGCACTGCCGACACCAGCGCGTCGAGGACGTTGAGTTCTGCGCGCCGGCCGGTCAGCTTCGTTGCTGAAGCGCCTTCCGGCGGGCTCGACATGAACTGCGACGTTAGCCGAGACGTCGCCTCCGGGGCGCAGATTCGCTAGCAGGTGGCGGATGCGAAGGGTCCGCGTCGATCAGTGAAAATGGTCGTGGCCGGCGGGGCGTCGAGCCAACGCTCGAGCCCGTGCCGCGACGTCATCGGCATTCACGTCGATGCATCCGGCCACCACGTCCTCGAGGGCGCCCAGCCAGTGATCGTAGTAATGCCATCGCGTCCGTTCGGTCGCTGTGGCCTGCCAGCGTTCGATACGAGCGATCAGCGCGCGCTGAAACTGCGGCCAGCTGAACACCCCGGTTTCATACAGCGCGACCGCCATGCCGAAGGCACGACTTTCCCACGGCTCCGCGAACACCAGCTCACCGTTCGAGCGCGGCGGCGCGGCAGGGCCATCGATGTCCACCGGCGCGCTCATGACGCTTCGACCTTCGCAACCCCGACCATCGACTCGCGGGTGATCAGCGCCACGAGTTGTGCCTCGGACAGATCCTCGGTGCCCATTGGACGTTCGGGCAGCACCAGCCAGCGCACCTCACTGCTGGAGTCGTGCACTGTGATCTCTACGTCCTCGGCGAGGTCAAGACCCATCTCGGACAACACTTTTCGAGGCTCTCTGACAATCCGCGCACGATACGCCGGATCCTTGTACCAGCTCGGCGGCAGACCGAGTAGCTGCCACGGGTAACACGAACACAGCGTGCACACCACCACGTGATGGCTGTGCGGCGTGTTCTCCACAACGTTCACATACTCCGTCTGCGTCCCGAGGAAACCCAGGTCTCTGATGGCGGCGGTGCCGTCGTCGAGCAGCCTGCGTCGATATCCCGGATCGGTCCACGCCTTGGCGACCACCCTCGCCCCGTTGAGCGGCCCGACGTTCGTCTCGTAGGTGGCGATGATCGAGTCCAGCGTCGTCGGGTCCACGAGGCCGCGTTCGGTCAGCAGTTGCTCGAGCGCCTCGGTTCGCAAGGACGAAGGGATGCGTTGGGCGGGCTCACCAGTTGTCATGCCGGCTCCAGATAGCTTTCAAACATTTCGATGGTCAGTGCGAACGGTTCAGTGCCGGCACCCCACAACTCGCCAGACTCGAAGCGCACGGTGTAGACGAACTGCGGGTCCTCGCCCAGAAAATGTGCGTTGGTATCGGGAAACACCGCTGCCGGTGCGACGAGGGTGACGACCCCGGTGTGCCCTCGGACATAACGCGGTAGCCGGGTGTGTCCAGCAGGCGAGATGTTCTTGGCTCGCACCCGTTGCCCGACGGCGAAGGCGGGCTCGGCGTCAACCGTTCGAAACGAGCCCTCCGCCGTCGGTGCGTAGTCACGTTCGATGTGTTCGGGCGGCGGTGGTTCCTCGACAGTTTCACCACGCATCTTGCGGGCGCGCGCATCGACCGCTGACGGCGCCAGCAGGGTGCCCTCGATCAGCATCTGTTCGGCCCCGTTGAGCCAGCGGCCGAAGTAGCCGTCGTCGAGGTACGCGGTTCGGTCCAAGCGCTCCAGGGCGTACCGAAACGAGTCGAGATTGCCGCCGGCGAGCCGGTTCGACAGCAGGGTCAGCGCGAATGCCCGGCCATTCCACGGCTCGGGAAAAACCGGCTCTTCGACCGCGGGCGGATGTACGCGGCCCCAGCCGTCGGTGCCGCCCATATCGGCTATCCCGTCCATACCGCCGCCTCTCGCGATGTTCCTATGAGTATGAGAGACGCGCGGCGGCTGCAAAAGCATCGCCAGGCAGGTGTGACGATTTGCTGACGAGAGGTATGAGCGCCCGCTCGAAGTGGTACTCAAGAAGTGTGGTGGCACCGGGTTTCATCGCCATCGGCAGCGGTCCGGCAGGGTTGAGCGCGGCGGAGACGTTCCGTAGCAAGCACCCCCATATTCCCGTGCGAATCCTGACCACAGATTCGGCGCTGCCCTATGCCAAGCCGCCGCTGAGCAAGGCCTACCTCTGCGGCCGCGAAGCCAAGCTCGATCTGCACAGTGTGGGCTGGTTCGTCCGCAACGACGTCGAGTTGATCCGCGGCATCACCGTCGACCACATCGACCTGGCCCACCAGGAGGTGGTCACCGAGGGCGGCCGCCGCTACCCCTACTGGCATCTCATGCTCGGCTGCGGCGCCAACCCGGTCCCGCTGCGCGTGCCGGGGGGTGAGGCCGCGCTGTCGCTGCGGTCGTTCGCCGATGCCGTCGTGCTGCGGATGGCGGCCCACAGCGCCGACTCCGCGGTGGTGATCGGGGGCGGGCTGATCGGCTGTGAAGCCGCCGCCTGTCTGGCCGGCCGAGGGGTGCCCACCACGATGGTCGTCGCCGAATCCGTGCCACTGCAACGCCGATTCGGTGACCAGGTCGGCGAGCGGGTGGCAAAGATACTGTCCGTCAACGGGGTTCGCGTCGTCGGGTCGACGACGGTGACCGATATCGACGACACGCACGTCCACCTCGACTCCGGCGGCATGCTCGACGGCGACGTCGTCGTGTCCGCCACCGGCGCGCGGCCCGATCCTCACCTGGCGGAAGCCGCAGGCCTGGCCACTTCGGACGGCCGCATCGTCGTCGACGAGCACATGCACACCTCGGCGAGGAATGTCTACGCCGCGGGCGATGTCGCGCTCGCCTACAACGTCACCGCCGGGCGTCGCATCCGCGCCGAGCACTGGCGCGACGCCGCACAGCAGGGCCGCGTGGCCGGGCTGTCCGCCGCCGGCCAGCCAGCAGCGTGGAGCAAGATCCCCGAATTCTCGTGCACCATCGGCGAATCCACCCTGAAGTATCGCGGTTGGGGCGTCGACTACGACCGCAGTCGACTAGTCGACCACAGCGAAGGGTTCACGGTCTATTACGAATCCGGGGACGACCTCGTCGGTGTCCTCACGCTCAACGCGGACGACGACTACCGGTGCGCGGACCTCACTCGATTCCGCGCGGGAGCGCGCGCTGCGGATCGCAGATAGTCAGCACCCGCGCGACCGGCGCACTCGGCACGACCATCCAACTGACCGAAGCGCGAGAACTGCGATTGGCGATTGTCTGTAGCATCGAAAAGCCCGCTGTGGCAAAGAAAGTGACGTCTTTGAAGTCGAGGATCAAGCTGCGGCAGTTCGCTGCGCGGCGCAGCACGTAGTCCAGCACGTCGGTGTAATTGGCGGCATCGATATCGCCGGATGCGCTGATGCGCACGATGGTGGGGCTAACCCATTCGGTGGAAAGCTGCAACCCTGTGCGCGTAATTGCGCTGAGTACGGGTGCGGTCATTGTGATCAACTCCAAAGGCCAGATGTGACAGGCGGCGTCTAAAAGGCCCTGCAAGCAGCGGTTTTGTACCTGCGTCCAGTGACGAACCCGGCGGCTGGTAACTCAACCTGTGTTCAGCCTACTGCAAATCAAGGTCGAGCAGCACATCGCACGGGTTTTCTCATCAAATCCGCTATAACCAGTCACGGCGGCGGAACATCCAGTACAGGGCCAGCACCATCAGCACGATGAGCGACGTACTGGTCACGAATCCGCCGATGGTATCGATGCCCGGATACTTGACGTTCTGCCCGTAGAACCCCGTGATCGCCGTGGGCACCGCGATGATCGCCGCCCAGCCGGTCAGCTTCTTCATCACCGTGTTGAGCCGAGCGTCCTGCAGCGACAGATTCGTCTCGAACACCGTAGTGACCATGTCCCGCAACGATTCTGTCCACTCCGACGCCCGCAGCACGTGGTCGTAGAGATCGGAGTACAACGGATCCAGCTCCGGCGCCGTCTTCGCATCCAGCCGTCGATGCTGAATCGAGCTGACGACCTCCCGCATCGGCAGCACCACCCGCCGCAGCTCGACCAGATCTTTGCGCAGGCGAAACGAGGTACGCTGCAGACCTTTTCGGGGATTGTTCTCGAACAGGTCGTCCTCGATGGCCTCGATGCCGTCGTCGAGCTTCTGGACCGCGTTGAAGTGCCCGTCGACCACGACGTCGAGCAGGCCGTGCACCAACGACCCGACGCCGTACTCCTGCCCACCGAGTTCGTCGAACCGCTGCGACACCGCGTCGATGTCGAAGTGCGGCGACAGTCGCACGGTGATCAGCCCGCGCGGCAGCACGAAACCGGAGATGCGATGCACGTCGAGCATCGACTCCGTCTCATCGGCCGGCTGCCGGGTAGTGACTCCGTACACGGTGAAGAAGGTGTGGCTGCGGTAGACGACTGCCTTGGTGCGTTCCGCATCCGCGATGGCGTCCTCCACTGCCCAGCTGTTGAGGCTCAGCTCCTCGGCCAGGTCCTTGAGGATCGCGTGGTCGGGGTCGTAGATGTCGCACCACACCAACGCGTCTTCCTCGGCGAGGTAGTCCGAGATCGACGGGAAGTCGAAATCGTCCTGCGGCTTGCCGGTCCGCCACACTCGGCCTCGAACGTGGGTCACCCCACCATCATGTCAGTGCGACGTTTGCGCAGCCCCGGCACCAGCATCGGCACCCTCTTGCGATACGCCACGTAGCTTGCGCCAAGTGCCGCGGTCAGGTCGTGCTCCTCCAGCTGCATCGCCAGCAGGATCCACGCCGTCGTCACGCCCGCGAACAGCAGATGGCCCGCCGTCATCGTCGGAGCCGCCCAGAACGCGATGATGAAGCCAAGGTTCAGCGGATGGCGCACCACCCGGTAGAACAGCGTGGTCCGGAAACCGGTCTCCGCCTGCGGCCGCGACCGCCACAGCGCGAACACCTGCCGCAGCCCGAACAGCTCGAAGTGGTTGATCATGAACGTCGATGCCAGCACGATCGCCCACCCGAGCCAGAACACCGCCCAGATCGTCAGCCGCGCGGGCTGCCACGTCACGTCCCAGACGACGGCTGGCAGCTCACGCCACTGCCAAAGCAGCAGGGCCAGAACCGAACTCGCGAAGAACACATACGTGCTTCGCTCCACCGGCTGGGGGACGTAGCGCGTCCACCAGCGCTTGAAGGCCGGCCGCGCCATCACGCTGTGCTGCAGCGCGAACAGTGCGAGTAGCACGACATCGACTGCGACGGCTTGGGCGGTGGGGGCGGCGATGGCGTCGTCGACGCTGCGCGGCGTCAGGCCGCCGACGAAGCCGATCGCGTAGACGAACACGACGAGGAAGAAGGCGTAACTGATCGCGCCGTAGGTGATTGCGAAATAACGGTTCATGGCTGTTAGCTTCGCGCCGGGCGGCCCCGCTGACATGGGGCAATTGCCTCAACTCTCGAGGCGGCCGACCAGCCCTCGCTCCAGCGCGTACATGCTGGCGCCGATCCGGTTGGACACGCCGATCTTGGCGTACGTGCGCTCGACGTGGTTGCGTGCGGTCTTCTCGCTGATCACCAGTTTGGCGGCGATCTCCTTGTTGCTCGCGCCCTGGGCCACCAGCCGAAGCACCTCGGCCTCGCGCGCGGTCAGCCCGTCGGGCCGCGGCTTGGACCTGTTCGAAGCATGACCCGCTGCGTGCAGCACGGCGTCGACCGCCGCCTGGTCGAGTTCGCCGTCGCTCACCCGGGTGCGCAGCCGTCGCGCGGCGCTGTCCGGCGTCATCGCCTCGCGGTACGGCCGCGGCTCGAGCGCGGACTGGTAGCTGACCGCGGCCGCCACCAGCCGGTCGGGCATGGTCAGCTGCCGAGCCG
>DATJIX010000188.1:0-6914 GCA_035492865.1 Mycobacterium sp.
TCACCGGCCCGGCCCAGGTCCAGGAATGTCGACGATTCGCCATTGATGGTGACCCGTGCACTCGTGCCGTCGGCGTTGACCACCAACGGGTTAGCGCCGGCCCGGATAGAGTTGACCATCCGCAAATCGGCGCGCGGCTCAAGGGCCTCGCGGTCGGTGGTGATGCGAATCGCCACCGGCACCGAGCCGGTGTCGACGACCACCGACCTCATCCCTGCGGGCAGGGGCTTGCTGTCGGTGATGACCCGGAAGCTGGCCACGCCAAACGCCACCGTGCCGAGCGAAGCCAGGGTCCCCACCACCAGCACCGCCGCGGCGGCGATGAGCGTCAGCCGGAACGCGGTGCGTCCGCCGGGGGAGAGCGGGGGCGGGGTCGCCGGTGCCGGTGGTGGGGGAGCGATGGTTGTCACGGTCAAAACCCTTTCGACGGTTCAGGATTCGAGGTAGCGCAGCACCGCCAGCACGCGGCGGTTCTCGCTCTCGTCGGGAGCCAGGTCCAACTTGGTGAAGATCGACGCGATGTGCTTTTCCGCGGAGCCGACGGAGACGTACAGCGCCGATGCGATCGCGGAGTTCGTCTTGCCCTCTGCCATCAGCTGCAGCACCTCGCGCTCACGCGGCGTCAGCTCGTCTAGTGCGCTTCGGCGGTGCGAGCGCACCAGGATCTGCGACACCACTTCGGGATCCAAGACGGTGCCGCCGCCGCCGACTACCTCGACGGCGTCGAGGAACGCGGGCACATCGGCCACCCTGTCCTTCAGCAGGTATCCGAATCCCTTTGTATCCGAGGCGATCAGGTCGGCAGCGTAGCGCTCCTCGACGTAGTGCGACAGCACCAGCACCGGCGATTCCGGGTTCTGGCTGCGCAGCAGGGCCGCGGCGCGGATACCTTCGTCGGTGAACGTCGGCGGCATCCGCACGTCGACGATCGCGAGGTCGGGCCGCTTCTCGTTGACCAGCCGAAGCAGATTGGTCGCATCGGGCACCCCTGCGACCACCTCGTGGCCCGCGTCAGTGAGGATCCGCTCGATGCCTGCCCGTAGCAGCGCCGAATCCTCTGCGATCACGACGCGCATGGCAGCACCGCCGTGACGACGGTCGGCCCGGTGACGGGGCTCGACACGGTGAACGTGCCGTGCGCGGCCCGCACCCGTTCTTCCAGCCCGCGCAGGCCGGTGGCGTTCTCGTCGGTGGTGATCGAAGCGCCGCCGCGGCCGTCGTCGAACACCGTGACGTACAGCTGGTTGGCCGCCTCGTCTAACCGGACGGTGACCACCGCCTGCGTGGCCTGAGCGTGTTTGGCGATGTTGGTCACCGCCTCGGCGACGACGAAGTACGCGACCGACTCGACCTCGTCGGGCAGCCTGCGCGGCAGGTGCACGTTCAGTGTCGTCGGAATGGCCGACCGCTGCACCACCGCCGACAACGCGGCGTCCAACCCGCGGTCGGACAGGATCGTCGGTGCGATGCCGCGCACCACGTTGCGCAATTCGACGAGCGCGTTCTTCGCGTCATCGTGTGCCTCGGCGATCAGCTGCTTGGCCGCGGGCAGGTCGGTGTCCAGCTTGGTCTGCGCCAGCCCGATGGTCATGGCCAACGACACCAGCCGTGGCTGCACGCTGTCGTGCAGATCGCGCTCGATGCGGTGACGCTCCGTCTGCGCGGATGACACCGCACCCTGCCGGGCGTCGGCGAGCGCGCTGACCTGGTATTGCAGCGCGGCCGTCGGCGACGGCGACAGCAGCCAGCGGTCGATGACGGCGTCGACAGCGGGGGCGAACACCAGGATCGCGACCGCCGCAGCGACCGCCACGAAGGCCAGCAGCCAGGCCAGCGGCGGCGACAGGAACGCCAGGCCGGCGTCGTCGTCGCTCTGCCGGATCGCGATCGCCGCGGCCGGGCCGAGGAAGGCGAAGGCCAGCAGCGCGAGCGCAAGGCCCGCGGCCAGCATGTCGTAGGCCATCCGTAGGTAATGGTGCGCGGCGGCTTTCCAGAACCGGGCGCTGCTGACGTCCAGCCACAGCTGATGCAGCCAGCGCTGAATGCCGGCGTAGGGGGATATTCGTCGGGGTGGAACGCCGATGCCGAGGCCGAACACCGCCTCGCTGCGCACGCGTTCGACATGCTCGACGCCGCGCATCAGGTAAATGAACACCACGGCGGACAAGGCGAAGCCGATGCCGCTGGGAATCGATGAGATGCCAACGATCAAGATTGTCAAGGGAATCCAGAACCACACCGTTGCGATCGCGGCGCCGGTGAGCAGCGACGCGGTCGGCACGACGCCGAGGTGGTACGCGGGCGAGGCGGCGTCGCGTTCGACGGCAGCGGGTGCCGGGGTGGCAGAGTTGCTGCCGGGGCTCGTGTCGGTGACTGCGACCATGCCTTCAACCTATGGACCGCGGCCGGTCTGCGACACAGCGTTTTCCTCAGAACCGGGCGGGGGAAAACCCCCGGGTCAGTAGCGTCGACGTTCATGGTCACCGGCGACGAGCGGCAACTGCTGAGCTATCTGGGCCCCAACTGGTTCGCGTCCGTGATGGGCACCGGCATCGTCGCGACGGCGGCGGCCACCTTGCCGGTGCATGTTCCCGGCCTGCGGGTGTTCGCGCAGGTGGTGTGGGTGGTCGCGGCGCTGTGGATGGTCATCCTCATCGTCACGGTCGGTGCCAATTGGCTGCGGCATCCGACGGTCGCACGCACCCATGCGCGCAACCCGCAGATGGCCCACTTCTACGGAGCGGCGCCCATGGCGCTGCTCACGGTCGGCGCAGGCGCGATCCTCGTTGGCAAGGACCTGGTCGGTGAGCGGGTCGCGGTCGATCTCGACTGGGTGCTGTGGACTGCGGGCACGGTTGGCGGGCTGTTCACCGCGATGACCATCCCCTACCTGATGTTCACTCAGCACCACGTCGAACCGGACGCCGCATTCGGCGGTTGGCTGATGCCGGTGGTGCCCCCGATGGTGTCCGCTGCAACGGGCGCGCTGCTGATCCCGCATATGGCCCCCGGTACGGGCCGCGAGACCATGCTCTACGGCTGCTATGCGATGTTCGGGCTCTCGCTCGTCGCCTCGATCATCATCATCACGATGATCTGGAGTCGACTCGCACATTTCGGCACCTCCGGCACCGCGCGGGTGCCGACGCTGTGGATCGTTCTGGGACCGCTCGGCCAATCCATCACCGCCGCAGGGCTTCTCGGCACCAACGCGGCGTTGGCAGTGGACCCGCATCTGGCGGACGGGATGGGTGTGTTCGCGATCCTCTACGGGGTTCCGGTGTGGGGATTCGCCGTCCTGTGGATCAGCCTTGCGACATCCCTTACGGTGCGGACGCTGCGCCGTGGCATGCCATTCGCGCTGACGTGGTGGAGCCTGACCTTCCCGGTGGGCACGTTCGTGACGGGCACCACGCAGTTGGCCGTCCACACGGGGCTTCCGGCCTTCCGCGTCGCAGCGGCCATCGCCTATGTCGGCCTGTTGAGCACGTGGTGTCTGGTGGCGGTCCGGACATTTCGGGGCGGCATGCAGGGCAACATATTCGCGCCGCCATCGCAGGACCCCGTCAAGGCGTACAAGGATCCTCCGCCCGCTACTTAGGAGCGGTGAGCTCCAGCGCGATGTTGTCCGGGTCGCGAAACTCCAGAATGTACGCCGGCCCGATGTCCTTGATGGGCTCGTGGTCCACCCCGAGTTCGTCGAGATATGCTGCGGCGTCGTCTAATTCGTCTTTACTGGCCACCCGGAAGGCGAGGTGGTCCAGCCCGCACCGGTCCTCGTGGAACGTGTCGCTCGCGACGGGCCGCAGGCCCACCAGCGCGCCGCCGAGGTCATAGATCACGCCACCGAACAGAAAGCTCAGCGCCTCCTGGGTCGCCGCGTCGGCGCTCTCGGGTACCTCGATCAACACCGGCCAGCCGAACACGCTCTCGTAGAACTGGCGCGACCGCTCTATGTCGCTGACAGTGAGCCGCACGTGCGCGATGGAACTGGTGTTGATCGTCATGGGCCCATGCTGCCAGCCGGAGCCCGCGATGAGTTTTCGGCACTGCCCCGGTCTGCTTTGGCGTCAATGTCTCGACAGCAGCAGGGAGCAACATCATGAGCGTCACCTCCACCGATTCCGTCCCGACGGGCCTCGAACGCGTCGACCGGTCATCGAAAGTCCGCACGACGGGGCGCGTCATCAGTGTCCTGGTCACCGCCTTTCTGGTCTTCGACGCGGCAGGCAAGCTCGCCGGGCTGGCGCCGGTCAAGGAGGGCACGCAGGCCCTCGGCTTCCCGAATGGCCAGGCGCTGGTGATGGGCATCGTGCTGACGGCGTGCGTCATCGTCTTCGTGATT
The DNA here is from genome assembly GCA_035492865.1 of Mycobacterium sp. Lineage (GTDB taxonomy): Bacteria > Actinomycetota > Actinomycetes > Mycobacteriales > Mycobacteriaceae > Mycobacterium. The sequence goes on from DATJIX010000188.1 coordinate 4,346, forward strand.
CCCCGCACCGCAGTGCTTGGCGCGCTCGGTATCACCGCATACCTGGGCGGGGCCGTAACCGCCAACATGCGTGTCGAGGCCCCGCTGCTTTCGCACACCCTGTTCGCGGTGTATCTCGGTGTGTTGATGTGGGTCGGCCTCGCGATGCGGCGCCCGGAACTGCTGCGCGTCGTCGGGCTGCGGCCGACCACCGAATGACCCGTGTCAGAATCGCCGCGTGCGAATCGGGATGACGATGCCGGTGATGGAGCCCAACCTCGACGCGCCGACGTTGAAGGCGTGGGCCAGGGTCATCGACGGCGGCCCGTTCTCGTCGCTGTGCTGGGGCGAGCGCATCGCGTTCGACAATCCCGAAGCCCTGACGTTGCTTGGCGCGTTGGCGGCGTGGACCGATCGGGTGCGATTGGTGACGACGGTCGTGGTGCCGCAGCTGCACGACCCGGTGATGCTGGCCAAACAGCTGGCCACCGCCGACATGCTCAGCGCCGGCCGGCTGACGGTCGGCCTCGGTGTCGGCGGCAGGCAGGAGGACTATCACGCCGTCGGCGCCGACCCCGCGACGCAGACGATTCGCGGGCTGGCCGACAGCGTCGCGGTGATGCAGCGTGTCTGGGCGGGGCAGAAGGTCACCGAGTCCGTCGTCCCGGTCGGCCCCTCACCGGTACAGGCAGGGGGCCCGGAGCTGCTGGTCGGCACGATGGGCCCGAAAACCGTGCGCAGCGCCGCGGATTGGGCCGCCGGGCTGGCAGGCACCACTCTCGACCTGGATGCCGACAAACAGAACGAGCTGTTCGACGTTGCCCGGCAGGCGTGGGCGCGGGCCGGTAAGCCGAGGCCGCACCTGGCGACGTCGTTCTGGTTCGCGATCGGCGACGACGCGCAGGAGACCAGGGCGCAGATCCACCGGCATCTGCTGCGGTACATGAATTGGATTCCGGCCCAGATCGTCGACGCGATGGCGCCCACCACGGGATGGGCGGGCAATGACGACGAACTGCTGGCGGTGCTGCGCACGTTCCGGGACGTCGGCGCCGACGAGGTTCACCTCATCCCGACCAGCTCCAACATCCACCAGTTGCGCCGCGTGGCCGAAGTCATCACCGACTTCGCTTAGGCGCCTCCACAATTGGGCCCCTCTCCGGTCGTCGAAGAGGGACCCAATCGCTGGCTGCGGTCAGTTCTTGTCTGAACCGCCGCTGTCTCCGCTGTCCGAACCGGTGCCGGAATCATGGGCAGCTGTCTTGGCGGTGACCTTCTTGGTCGTCTTCTTCGTCACCGTGGTGTCGGACGAACCCTTCTTGTCATCGTTCGACGCGGTCGCGGCGCCGGAGTCGTCGTTGGTCGCCGACTTCTCGTCGTTGGCCGCAGACTTCTTGTCGTTCGTCGACGGTGGGTCGTTATTGGTTGCAGACCCGTCCGCGGCATCGGAGTCGTGCTCGTCGGCAACGCTGGTGCCTGCGCCCGCTGCCGAGGATTCGGACTCGTCCTTGCTCTTCGCGGTCTGATCCTGCGTTGACTGCTTCTCCTCAACGGTATTGGCCGCACCGTTGTCGACGCTCACCGAAACCAAGCGGGATGCCGCCAACGGCACCACCTCCGGTCCTGCAGTTTTGGCGCTGACGGCGGTTGCCGCGAACGGCAATGCGTTCCCGACCCCGGTCAGGATGGAGACCACTAGATCGGTGACCGCGGTGTTGACGAACACCCCGAAGTTGGCTGCCGCGCCGACGAGGTCCGCGAACACCTGGGCGCCCGCGGCGGTCAGACCGGCAAGCCCCTGTGCGCCAAAGGAGATCGCGGCCGCTGTCTGGGTTATCCCGAAGTCGACCAGACCCGCGGACTGGGTGACCGCGAAGGTGGCGAGGTTGGCAAGCGCCGTGTTGACGAACGTCCCGACGCCTGCACCGGCGGCCGCGAGCCCGGCGGTGAAGTTGGCGCCCGCGCCCACCAGATCCGCGAAAGCCTGGGCGCCAAAGGCCATCCCGGTCGCAGTCTGTGTTATCCCGAAGTTCGCCAGCCCGGTCAGCCCCGCCACTATGGGTGTCAAGACGCCCGCGATGGGCGCGGGGAGAACCGAATTGATCGCGAATGTGACCAGGCCACCGAGCGAGGTATTCACGAAGACTCCGGCCTGAGCCGCGGCCGCCACCAAACCCGAGAAGGCCGCCGCGCCGGCAGCCGCCAAACCTGCGACGCCCTGTGCGGCGAATGCGACGGCCGCTGCCGTCTGGGCCAATCCAAAGTTCATCAACCCGGCGGTCTGGTTGATCCCGAATACGATCAGTTGAGCCAGAGAGTCGTTGATGAACACGCCCATCGCCGCGCCTGCGGCCGTCAAGGCGCTGACGCCATTGGCCCCGAACGCGACGAGGTCGGCGAACTGCTGCGCGCCGAAGGTTGCGCCGTCCGCGACCGTGATCAGACCGAAGTTGACCAGATCCGAGGTCTGGGTCACCAAGAATGCCAACGCGGCCGCCACATCGGAGGCAACCCCCGTCAGCTGAGTGTCGATCGCGACGGACGGCGGAGCCGGTACGTGGATGTCGGGCGCCGGTGGCGCGATCGGGCT
>DATJIX010000189.1:0-2679 GCA_035492865.1 Mycobacterium sp.
ACCGCCGTCGCGCGCAGCTTCGAAATACCCGCCCCCAGCGTGGTTTTCGTCAACCGAGCGGGGATTCACCTCACCACGAGTGGAAAGGTGCAGCGGTCATCGATGCGCGACGCGTTCCTGAAGGGCGAGCTCACCGACGTCATCCACCAGGAGCACCCACGATGAGCGACATTGCAGTCGTCGGCCTCGACTGTCGCTTCCCGAAGGCAGTCGATCCCACCGCGTTGTGGACGCTGCTGCTCAACGGCGCTGACGGCGTCGACGAGATCCCGGCCGACCGGTGGGACGCTGCCGAACTGCAGAACGACGGTGCCGTCAACCACCGGGCCGGCGGGCTGATAAGCGACGCCGATGCCTTCGACAACGACTTCTTCGGAATCGCCCCGCGCGAGGCTGAAGCGATGGACCCCCAGCAACGGCTGCTCTTGCAGACAGCTTGGCGCGCACTGGAAAACGCCACGCTCGACCCGCGCGGGCAGGCAGGTTCCGCAACCGGGGTGTTCGTGGGCGTGATGGCCAACGAATGGGCGCATCTGCATATGAGCGACTACCGCACGATCACCGCGCAGGACGGTTCGGGCAACGGCTACTTCATGACCGCGAACCGGCTCTCCTACCAGCTCGATTTCAAGGGTCCGAGCCTCGCGGTGGACACCGCGTGCTCGTCGTCACTTGTCGCGGTGCATCTGGCCGTCCAGGCGCTGCGCAATGGCGAGTGCGACCAGGCGCTGGCCGCCGGTGTCAACCTCACACTCACTCCCGCCCTGAACGTCTTCTATACGAAGGCAGGGTTGGCAGCCCCGGACGGTCGCTGTAAACCGTTCAGCGGCAAGGCCGATGGAATCGGCCGCGGCGAGGGCGTCGCTGTCGTCGTGCTGCGCCGCCTTTCGGATGCGGTCGACGCGGGCCTGCCGATCTACGCCGTGATCAAGGGCAGCGCGGTCAACAGCGACGGTCGCAGCAATGGGATCACCGCGCCGAATAGATGGGCCCAGCAGCACGTCGCCGCGGCGGCCTGCCAGATCGCCGAGATCACGCCGGAACAGATCAGCTTCATCGAAGCGCACGGCACCGGCACCCTGCTAGGCGACATGATCGAGGCGAAAGCCCTTGCGCACGCCCACCGTTCGCGCCGCGAGACACCCTGCGCGATCGGCTCGATCAAGGGCAACCTCGGCCACACCGAGGGTGCAGCCGGTATCGCAGGCCTGATCAAGGTCGTCCTCAGCCTGCACCATCGAGTGGTACCGCCATCCCGCTTCGCCGAAACGGAGAACGAGCAGCTTCGGCTCGCCGACGGCGGACTGAGGATGCTGTCCGAACCGATGGACCTACCGCCGCACACCGTTCATGCCGGGGTCTCCAGCTTCGGTATCGGTGGCACGAACTGCCACATGGTGCTTGCAAGCGCATCTCCTGCCGAGCCCACGCCGGCGGCCATCAGCCCGTCTGGTCGGGGCATCCTCACTTTGTCGGCTGATTCTCCAGAGAGTCTGCGCCACAATGCCTTAACGCTTGCACGCGATATCGAGGACAGCGATGCTCCTCTTGTACAGCTGTGTTGGTCGACAAACCAGATCAAGTCCTCTGGCAAGGCACGGCTGGCGATCGTGACCGAAGACCGTGCTGAGGCGGTCGCGGCGCTGCGTGGAGACTTCGAGACCGGCACCGCCGCGGGACTGTCTGTTGGCTGGCTGTTCAGCGGCCAGGGCACGCAGTTTCCCGGCATGGCTGCGGCTCTGTACGAGGGCAGCGAGGTGTTCCGCGACGCGTTCGATGAAGTGGACGCAGCGATGGCGCCACACCTCGGTGCACGAATCCGCGAGCTCATGAACGACGAACGCGTCGATCGCACCGAGTTCGCGCAGCCCGCGATCTTCGCGATGCAGTACGCGCAGGCGCAAGCACTGCTACGGCTCGGTGCCGAACCGGCCTGGCTGCTGGGTCACAGCATCGGCGAGTACGCGGCGGCCGCCATCGCCGAGGTGGTGAGCCTCGACGACGCCTGCCGGCTGGTCGTCGCCCGCGGCCGTCTCATGCAGCAGCTGCCTACTGGCGGCGGCATGCTGGCGGTCCGCGCCACCGCCGCCGATGTCGCCCGATTCCCCCTCGACCTCGCCGCGGTGAACGGCCGTAGCGAGGTGGTCCTGTCGGGCGCAATGGAAGCGATCGAAGACGCCGCGCGCACTCTGGAACAAGCGGGGGTCACGGTGCGTCAGCTCAACGTGTCGCACGCGTTTCACTCGCAGCTCATGGAACCCATGACGGCAGCGTTCGCCTCGGTGGCCGCGGTGTGCTCCTACGAACTGCCCGCGTTCCCCATCTTCTCCACACTGCACGGCAGGCTGCTCGGCGACGACGAGCCGATGGATGCGGACTACTGGACTGCCCACGTTCGCGCCACCGTTCGGTTCGCCGACGCAGCGGCCGAGGCCATTCAAGCCGACCCGACGCACCTCGTCGAGTTCGGCGCCAAACGCACGCTCGGCCCGATGATCACTCGATCGCACGAGGGCGCCCCGCCTGCATTGAACCCGGCGACGGATCTGACGAGAACCATCGCCGCGCTGTATCGCGACGGACTTAACCCCGACTGGAACTTGCTCTACCCCAAGGAAGCTCGGGTGTCTCACCGGCTCAGCGGCTACTCGTTCAGCACCGCCAATCGGTTCTGGATCA
>DATJIX010000190.1:0-4859 GCA_035492865.1 Mycobacterium sp.
GATTTCCGGCCACAGCACCATCGACCCGATCTCGCCGGTGTGTCCACCCGCCTCGTGGCCCTGCGCGACGACGATGTCGACACCGTTCTCGACATGGCGCTGCGCGTGTTTCGCGCTACCCGCCAGTGCCGCAACAGGAACGCCGGCCTCGTGGGCCTGGTCGATGACGTCGCGCGGCGGCGAGCCAAGGGCGTTGGCGATCAACTTGATCGGGTGCTTCAGCGCCACCTCGACATGCGAGCGCGCGACTGAATGCAGCCAGCCGAGCACGCCCTCGTTGCGCTCCTCGTCATCGGGTAGTGGCGGAACACCAAGATCAGCAAGGGTTTTGGTGACGAAGTCGCGGTGGCTCTGCGGGATCAGTTTGTCGATGTCGACGGCCGTGCCCTCGGTCGGCACCTTCGCTGGCATGACGATGTCGACGCCGTACGGCTTGCCGTCGGTGTTCTCGTCCATCCAGCACAGCACGTTCTCGAGGTCGTCGGCGTCGTTGAACCGCACGCACCCGAGCACTCCGAGTCCGCCTGCCCTGCTGACTGCAGCGGCGACCTTTTCCGATGGCGTGAAGACGAAGATCGGATAGTCGATGCCGAAGCGGTCACACAGCTCGGTGCGCACTAGGTCGTTGTCCCAACATGGTTGGCGTGCGCGTCGTCGGCGGGCCGCTCCTCGGTGGTGTCCTTGGCCCAGCGGTAGTCGGGCTTACCGGCGGGGGTGCGGTGGATCTCCTCGACCCACCAAACCTTGCGCGGCACCTTGTAACCGGCGATCTCCTGACGCACGAAGGTATCGAGCTCGGCCAGAGTCGGGTTGGTCCCCGGACGGCGGTGCACAACCGCGGCGACGCAGTTGCCGTAACGCTCGTCGGGAACGCCGACGACCAATGCGTCGAACACGTCGGGGTGGCCTTTGAGCGCGGCCTCCACTTCCTCGGGATAGATCTTCTCGCCACCGCTGTTGATGGACTGCGAGCCACGGCCGAGCATCGTCACGGAGCCGTCCTCGTCGACCTCCGCGTAGTCACCAGGGATCGCATAACGCACACCGTTGAAGGTCTTGAATGTCTCGGCGGTCTTCTTCTCGTCCTTGTAGTAACCGACCGGAATGTTGCCCTTCTTGGCGATCATCCCGCGCACTCCGGAGCCCGGCTTGACCTCGTTGCCGTCCTCGTCGAGAACGACGGTGCGGTGGTCGATCGTCACCCGCGGACCGCCGGTGTGCGACTGGCCCTTGGCCACGATGCTGGTGCCGCCGAAGCCCGTTTCGGAGGACCCGATCGAGTCGGTGATCACCCGGTTGGGTAGCAGTTCGAGGAACTTCTCCTTGATGCTGGTGGAGAACAGCGCTGCTGTGCTGGCCAACAGGAACAGGCTCGACAGATCGGGTTCGCGGCCGCCCTCATGCAGCTTGGTCAACGCGTCGAGTAGCGGGCGGGCCATCGCATCACCGGTGAAGAACAACAGGTTCACCTTGTGCTTCTCGATCACCTCCCACACCTCGTCGGCGTCGAATTCCGGTGCGAGCACGGTGGTTTGGCCCGAGAACACCGACATCCAGGTTGCGGACTGAGTGGCGCCGTGGATCATCGGCGGGATCGGGTAGCGGATCATCGGGGGATTCTCCGCGGCCGCCTTGGCCAGATCGAATTCATCCTTGACGAACTCGCCCGTGGCAAAGTCGGTGCCGCCGAACAGGACTCGGTAGATGTCCTCGTGGCGCCACATCACGCCCTTGGGGAAGCCGGTGGTGCCGCCGGTGTACAGCAGGTAGATGTCATCGGCGCTGCGTTCGCCGAAGTCGCGTTCGGGCGAAGCCTGCTCGAGCGCCGAATAGAACTCGACGCCGCCATAGCGCTGATAGTCGTCGTCGCTGCCATCCTCGACCGACAGGATGGTCTTCACGTTCGGCGTCTCCGGCAGAACGTTCGCCACCCGGTCGGCGTACCGGCGCTCGTGCACCAGCGCGACCATGTCGGAGTTCTCGAACAGGTACTTCAGCTCGCCCTCGACGTAGCGGAAGTTGACGTTGACCAGGATGGCGCCGGCCTTGACGATGCCGAGCATCGCGATCACGATTTCGATCCGGTTGCGGCAGTAGAGGCCGACCTTGTCGTCCTTCTTCACACCCCTGTCGATCAGGTAGTGAGCGAGGCGGTTGGCCTTCTCCTCCAACTGGGCATAGGTGATCTGCTCGTCCCCGCAGATCAGGGCGACACGGTCAGGCACAGCATCGATGGCGTGCTCGGCGAGATCGGCAATGTTCAGGGCCACGAGACCTAAACTAGAACGTGTTACATTTTCATTCAAGTCTGTGGCATCGACGCTGGAAGGCGGCAATCCGTGAGCGAGTCAGAAAAAGGTCCCGACGCCATCATTGAGCAGCGCGGACACACCTTGATCCTGACGCTGAACCGACCCGAGGCGCGCAACGCGCTCTCCACCGAGATGCTCTCGATAATGGTCGAGGCCTGGGACCGCGTCGACAACGATCCGGAGATCCGCAGCTGCATCCTGACCGGCGCGGGCGGCTATTTCTGCGCGGGCATGGACCTGAAGGCCGCGACGGCCAAGCCGCCGGGCGACTCGTTCAAGGACGGCAGCTACGACCCGTCACGCATCGACTCCCTGCTCAAGGGCCGGCGGCTGACCAAGCCGCTCATCGCGGCCGTCGAAGGCCCCGCCATCGCAGGCGGCACCGAGATCCTGCAGGGCACCGACATCCGCATCGCGGGCGAGAGCGCCAAGTTCGGCGTCTCCGAGGCCAAGTGGAGCCTGTACCCGATGGGCGGCTCGGCCGTGCGGCTGGTTCGCCAGATCCCGTACACGCTGGCGTGCGACATCCTGCTGACCGGCCGGCATCTCACGGCGAAGGAGGCCCTCGACATGGGCCTCATCGGCTACGTCGTGCCGGACGGCACGGCGCTCGAGAAGGCCTTGGAGATCGCCGAGGTGATCAACAACAACGGACCGCTCGCGGTTCAGGCGATCCTGCGAACCATCCACGAGACCGAGGGCCTGCACGAGAACGACGCGTTCAAGATCGATACCAAGATCGGTATCGAGGTGTTCATCTCCGAGGACGCCAAGGAAGGCCCGCTGGCGTTCAAGGAGAAGCGCAAGCCCAACTTCAAGATGAAGTAGCCCCCTGCGTCCGGTGGGGACAGCCCTACCCTGAAGACGCTGGCGCACCGGATCGGAACGAATCCGACGGTTGCCTAGCGTCGAAACTATGACTACCGGCTTCCTCCGCCAGCTGGGCATCGATACCGGCTACACCCTGCTCGGCTTCCCGCTTGCCACCGCGAGCTTCGTGGTCATCGTGACCGGAATGTCGGTCGGGGTGGGCACGCTGGTCATCGCCGTGGGTCTGCCGATCCTCGCGGGAACGCTGTTGGCCGCGCGCCTATTCGCCGATGTCGAGCGGCTGCGCATCCCGACCGTGTTGCACCGGCCGCGAAGCCGACCGGTCTACCGGACCTCCCAACCCGGAGACGGCATCCTGAAGCGGATCATCTCTCCGCTCCGCCAGACCCAGTCCTGGCTCGACCTGGCGCACGGCATCCTGCACTTCCCGATCGCGGTGGCCACCTTCTGCGTCGTCGTCACCTGGTGGGCGGCGGCGGTCGGCGGCACGCTGACCATCCTGTGGGACTGGAGCATCCCTCGCGGCCCGGACAACCAGTCGCTCGCCCAGCTGATCGGCCTCGGCGACAGCACCTTCGCCCGCATCGGCTTTCAGACCGCGATCGGGCTGCTCTGCCTGGTGACCCTGCCCGCCGTGGTGCGCGGCTGCGCACTTCTCTCGGCAGGCTTCAGCCGCGCCCTTCTGATCAGCCTGGCCGAGATGCGTCAGACGATCACCGTGCTGACAGAGCAGAAAGCGGCCGCGGTGTCCGCCGAGGCGACCGCGCTGCGACGGCTCGAGCGGGACATCCACGACGGCCCGCAGCAGCGTCTGGTCCGGCTCGCGATGGACCTGGGCCGGGCCCGACAGCAACTCGTTACCGACCCGGATGCGCTGGGCGACACGCTCGACGAGGCGATCAGCCAGACCCGGGAGACCCTTGACGAATTGCGCGCGCTCTCCCGCGGCATCGCGCCGCCTGTGCTCGCCGACCGCGGACTGCCGAGTGCGCTGGCCGCATTGGCGGGCCGGTGCACCGTGCCGACCGCGCTCGTCGTCGACCCCGAACTCGGCACACCGCGGGGCCGGCTCAACCCGGCGGTGGAGAACACCGCGTACTTCGCGGTCGCCGAGGCGCTGACAAATGTCGCCAAACACAGTGCCGCGGCGAACTGCTGGGTCACTGTCGCGAATGGGCCCAGCCGACTGAGCATCCAGATCGTCGACGACGGGGACGGCGGCGCGCACGTGGCCAAGGGTCACGGACTGTCCGGCCTCGCCGACCGCATCCGCGCCACCGGTGGCACGCTGAGCGTGGTCAGCCCGGCCGGCGGGCCGACCGAGATCAGGGTGGAGCTGCCGTGCTGAAAGTCGTGGTGGCCGACGACGCGGTCCTGCTGCGCGAGGGCCTCGTCCGACTGCTGACCGAGAACGGCCACGACGTTGTCGCAGCCGTCGGCGACGGACCGTCGCTGGTGGCTGCCGTCGAAGAGCACCGGCCTGACGTCTCCATCGTTGACGTCCGGATGCCGCCCTCGCATACCGACGAGGGGCTGCGCGCCGCGGTCGAGGCCCGCAGGCGGGTGGCCCGGTCGCCGGTGCTTGTGCTGTCGCAGTACGTCGAACTGTCCTATGCCGACGATCTTCTCGCCGACCGGGCAGGAGCCGTCGGCTATCTCCTCAAGGACCGGGTCGCGGCGATCACCGAGTTCCTCGACGCGCTGCAGCGGGTGGCC
>DATJIX010000191.1:0-6164 GCA_035492865.1 Mycobacterium sp.
CTCATCGGCGTGCTGTTTCAGCGCACCGATGAACTCTGGCCGATACGTCGAGAGGAACATCGATTTCGTCGAGTTGAGTACGGCAGCGAAATCTGCAAGAACCTCGTCGCTCGGCGCGTCGATCCAATGCACATCCTCCAGCACGAACAGGATCCGCGCGGGCCAGGCCAATGCCGCCTCCGACATCACCTTCACCAGGCGGCGACGGCGGCCGTCGACGCTGACCTGCAGCGACGGCGCATCGGCATCGGCGATGCCCATCACGTCGAACAGGATCTGCGCGTCGGCAGAGTCGGCGATCAGCGTCCCCCCGCACTGATCCAGTACCCGCTCTCGGGCGACGGCATCATCGAGGCCGTCCACCGCGAACATCGCGCGCGACAGCCGCGACACTGCGCGAAAGGCCACCGATGCAGTAGGGGCGTCACAGCGAGCAAGGACAACTTGCGCACCGCGATTCGCCGCCAGCGCACTGAATTCGGCGATCAACCGACTCTTGCCCAGTCCCGCCGCTCCGACCACACCGACCAACTGCGGACTGTTGGCGTCGAAGATGCGTTGCAGCTGGTTCAAGTCCGCATCGCGCCCCACCATCACGCCTTCGTTGCGGCCCAACACCATCTGACCCGATGAGACTCCGAATAGCCGTCGCGCAGGCACCGGCGTCTCGGAGCCCTTGATGGCAACTTCTTCGATCGGCCCGAGGTGGGCGGCGCCGTCCACCAGTCGCGCCGTCGACAATGAACACAGCACCCCGCTCGGCGGTGCGACCGACTCCATCCGCTGCGCCATCCCGACCGGGTGGCCCACGGCCGTGTACTGACCCGGACCCGAACCCATCGAACCCGCGATGACCTGACCGGAGTTGAGGCCGACTCGCACCTCCAAACGGACGTCATCGCGGCGAAACACCTCGACGGCGAAATCCTGGGTTACTGACTGGATCTCCAATGCCGAGATGCACGCCCGAAGCGCATGATCTTCCAGCGCGACCGGCGCACCGAAAAGCGCCATCAGCCCGTCGCCTGTGAACTTGTCGAGCGTGCCCTGATAACGCTGCACCACCGCGGCTGCACGATTGAACAGCTCGTTCATGATCTCGCGCAGCCGCTCCGGATGCAGCACCGCGGCCAGTTTCATCGACCCGACCACGTCGACGAACAACACGGTCACCTGCTTGTACTCAGTTACCGCCGACGTAGCGACGGGTGAACCGCACACGTCACAGAAACGCGCCTTAGCCCGCAGGTCGTTACCACACGACCCGCACCGACCGGTGACCTCATCGACCGGACTGACCATCCCCCCGCAACTTTCCCGCCGCGACTATCCCCATGATCGCCCGGCGAGGGCCTTCTCGGCGGACGATCGACAAATGGAGACGACTGTCGTTGAGATCGCAAGAGACATCTACCGGCTGTCCACATGGATTCCTGACATCGGTCCGGACGGCTTCACGATGAACCAATTTCTACTGACCGGCGAAGAGCCGTTCCTGTTCCATTGCGGTCAGCGTCAATTGTTTCCGCTGGTTTCGGAGGCGATCAGTCGGATCCTCCCGGTCGAGAAGCTGCGGTGGATCTCGTTCGGCCATCTCGAGGCCGACGAATGCGGAGCCATGAACATGCTTCTCGATGCCGCCCCCAACGCCCAAGTCACCCACGGGATGCTTGCCATCGCCCTTTCGTTGAATGACATGTGCGACCGACCGCCGGTACCCGCCACCGATGAACCGCTCGACATCGGCGGACACCGGCTGCGCTTCATCCCCACCCCACATGTGCCACACAACTGGGAGGCCGGCCTCTGGTTCGACGAAACCACGTCGACACTGTTGGCGGGAGACTTGATGGCACAGGCGGGTAATCCCGCCGCTCTCACCGAATCAGACTGTGTTGCAACAGCATTGGAAGCGGAAACCTTCTTCCACGCGACAGGACTCACTACCAACCTTCAGCCGACCTTGGCGCAGCTCGCCGAACTTCAACCGACTACGCTGGCAGTCATGCATGGTTCGTCCTATTCCGGCGACGGCGCCGGACAGCTGCGCGCATTGGCCGACGGATACGCCGCGATGGCGAGTGCTACGTGACGGCCGCGCAGCGCGAACGCGCCGCACTCGTCGAGACCATGCGCGCGGTCGGCCCCGACGCACCCACGCTGTGTGGCGACTGGACCACTCGCGATCTCGCCGCGCACCTCGTGGTCCGCGAAGGCAGGCTCGATGCCACCGCAGGTGTCGCCGTGCCGTTCCTCGCCGGCTACACCGACAAAGTCCAGCGCCAGGTGACCCAATCCACCGGCTGGGAGGAGTTACTCGACAAGATCGCCTCCGGACCGCCGCTGTATTCACCGTTCAAACTCCTCGACCCGGTGGCGAACATGGGTGAGATGTTCATCCACCACGAGGACGTCCGGCGCGCCCAACCCGGTTGGGAGCCAAGGCGACTCGACGGTGGGACGGTGAAGGCGCTGGGCCGCGGACTGCCGTTGATGGCCCGGCTGACCCTCGCCAAGGCGCCGGCACGGGTATCGCTTCGCACCCCGGACGGTAAGACGCTGGCCACCGTCGGCCGCGGTGCGGAGCTGACCGTCACCGGCGAACCCGAGGAAGTGCTGCTGTTCATCTCCGGCCGCGACGAGGTGCGCCTCACCTTCTCCGACGCTCAGGCCGTGCAGGCCGTCCGCGCCGCGCGTCGCGGCCTGTGAGGTAGCGGTCAGACCGGTTGGTTCCGCGACGCCAAACCGGCGGGCGCCGAGGCGACAGCACGTCGAATCGCGTCGGCGAGCGCAAGCGCTGTCTCCTCCGTCAATTCAAGCGCGACCCGCGCCGACGGGCCCAACGCCGGGTTGAGCACGTCGATGTTCACGGTATGGCCGTAGGGGGCATGCACTGGATGGTCGACGTACACCGTCGCCTGGCTGGCCGCGAACCAACCCGTCGCACCCTTGCCGCTGCCGTCGACGTCGATCTTTTCGGTCAGATACGTGCACATGCGTCAGCCCTCCAGGTGCTTGGCGAAGAAGTCGCCGATTCGCCGCCAGCCGTCGAGCGCCGCTTCCACTCGATAGGCCGGACGGTCGACGGAGAAGAACGAGTGCCCGGCGCCGTCGTATGACACGAACTCGTGGTCCTTGCCCAACCGGTTCAACTCGGCGTCCAGTGTGGCCACCGACTCCGGTGACGGGTAGCGGTCGTCCTTGCCGAACAACCCGAGCAGCGGACAGCTCAGCTGGGGAGCCAGCTGCAGAATCGGCTTCATGCTGGCGGGCATGCCTTCGGGCGGATCTTCGACGATGAACGCGCCGTAACAGTCGACCGCGGCATCCAGTTGCAGCGAGCACGCAGCCAAGAACGCGTGCCGTCCACCCGAGCAGTGGCCGATCAGGCCGATCTTGCCGTTGGCGCTGTCGAGTGCCCGCAGGTAGTCAGCGGCGCCTGCGACATCGCCGACGAGTCGGTCATCAGGGACACCGCCGGCCGCCCGCACGGTGGCCGCGGCGTCGTCGGGGTCGGCGCCGGGCGCCTCACGCGAATACAGGTTGGGGCAGACCGCGTGGTAGCCGGCCACGGCCAACCGCCGGACGAATTCCTTGGTCTCGCGGTCATATCCCGGCATGTGGTGAATCCACACCACGCCGCCGCGCGAACCCGGTGTCAGCGGTACGGCAGCATATGCCTCGATTTCGTCGCCGTTGTGACCGGTGATGGTGATCGTTTCCGCGCGAATCGCGTCTGCACTGCTCATCCGCATTCCCTTCTCGGGCATCGACTTTGCGTACGCCACGCTACCGCCGTCGAGGATCGGGTCACCCACCGCGACAGGAAATGTCGACGTACACGGTGTCGAACTGGGTCGGGTCGATCCGCCGCCCCGAGGAGTCGACGTTGGAGCTGTTGAGCCCCTCGATGCCGAGAACCTTGCAGCTCGACAACGGAAAAACCGATGCGCCGTTGAGGATTACGTTGAATCCCTGGCTCTGCAGCGAGTTGACGGTGTCCTGGGCGTTGCCGAATCCGTATGGCGCCGCGATGGCCGAGCTGGCAGTTGTCATCGCGGTGGCTGTGAATGTGCCAAGAACAGCAACCGCGACGATGAGTGTGTTCGTCATCGAATTCCTTCGTTCAGGCACCTGATTGGCGCCCCCGAAGGGAATTAGCGATGACGGTTACAGTCGACGGCTGCCCCGCCCGCCTCTACGCTGGCGGCGTGGAATTCCGCGTCTTCGTCGAACCCCAGCAAGGTGCCACCTACGCCGACCAGCTCGGGGTCGCCCGCGCCGCCGAGCAACTCGGCTATTCGGCCTTCTTTCGGTCCGATCACTACGTCGCGATGAGCGGCGACGGGCTGCCGGGCCCGACCGACTCCTGGGTGACGCTGGCAGGCATCGCGCGCGAGACCTCGACGATCCGGCTCGGCACCATGGTCACTTCCGCCACCTTCCGCTTTCCAGGCCCGCTGGCGATCTCCGTCGCCCAGGTCGACGAAATGAGTGGCGGCCGTGTGGAATTGGGACTCGGTGCGGGCTGGTTCGAGGCCGAGCATCAGGCGTACGCCATCCCGTTCCCGCCGCTGGGCGAGCGCTTCGACCGGCTGACTGAACAGCTGCACATCATCACCGGCCTGTGGACGACGCCCGTCGGCGAGAAGTTCGACTACACCGGAAAGCAGTACACCGTCGTCGAATCGCCTGCGCTGCCCAAGCCCGTACAGTCGCCGCACCCGCCGATCATCATCGGCGGCAGCGGTGCCAAGCGCACCCCTGCGCTGACCGCGCAGTTCGCCGCCGAGTTCAACATGCCGTTCGCACCACTGGACCAGACGAAGGCGCAATTCGACCGCGTGGCGGCAGCGGTCGCCGCGGCCGGCCGAACGCCGGACTCGCTGATCTATTCGTCGGCATTCGTGGTGTGCGCCGGACGCGACGACGCCGAGATCGCCCGGCGCGCAGCGGCCATCGGCCGGGAGGTCGACGAACTGCGCAGCAACTCCCCTCTGGTGGGCACGCCCGCAGAGATCGTGGACAAGCTCGGCGCCTTTACAGAAGCCGGCGTCCAGCGGGCCTACCTGCAGCTACTCGATATGTCTGACCTGGACCACCTGGAGTTCTTCGCCAGTCAGGTGGTACCGCAGTTCGACTGACCCGCCTGGGCCGACCGGCCGCGGCTACTATCACTGGCCATGGCAGGCGAGGACCACGACAACTACGACGACGAGGAGTCGTCGGAGACGCCGTGGTACAACCGCACGCCGAATGTGATCGGCGCGAGCGTCGCGGGCCTGGCCGTGATCGGCATCCTCATCGCGGCGGTGACGTTCGTGGCGCGCCAGTTCGGCGAGCCCGACCAGGCGCCGCTGAACTACGTCGACCCGACGTTCTCGGCGACGGCCAGCCACTCGTCGCCGCCCACCACCACCGCCACGATCACCAGCACCAGCCCGCCGGTCACCACCGACATCAACGGACCCTCGTCCACCACCTCGTCCTCGTCGGACACCTCGAGTACCGACACCACGAGCACCACCCATACCGCATGGACGCAGCCGTACACGCCGCCCAGCGGTGAGCAGTCAGAGCCGTCGACGACACGTCGCGGCCCGCGCACGAATGTGACGCGCACGCTTTATCCGCAGCCCTGACCGCCTACTATCAGCGCGTGGCGCGCTACGGACCTCCCGACGACCCGAACAACCCCGACAACCAGCCGACCGCCTACATCAACTACGGCGATCAGGGCTTACCGACGGCAGAAGCGGTGCCCTGGTATCGCAAACCCGTGGCGCTGGTGGCATTCGGCGCACTCGGCGCCGTGGTCATCGCGTTGATCGTCTTCGGTCTCGTCAAACTAGTCACCGGTGGCACATCCCAGGAGGCGCCGACCACGCTGACTCCGATCACCCGCAGCACGACGTCAGTGACAGCGCCGACGACGACAACGGCCGCCACCTCGACGGAGCCGACCTCCACCGAGGAAACCACGACGACCACCACCACGACGGAACCGACGACCACCACGACCACGACCACGACGACCACCACGACCACCCAGTCCAGCGTCAGCACGAGCGTCAGCACGAGTACCAGCACCAGCACGGTCACCCAGACGGTGACCGTCCCACCACCGCCGTGACATGACTCGCGCCGCCTACGCCCACGACGCG
>DATJIX010000192.1:0-2654 GCA_035492865.1 Mycobacterium sp.
GGGCTCGGCACCCATCTTCTCCAGCAGTTCGTTGGCACGACTGAACGGACGCGAGCCGAAGAACCCTCGCGACGCGGACAGCGGCGAGGGATGCGGCGACTCGATGGACACGCAGTCATCCCCCTCCAGCCACGGCTTCAATGTCGACGCGTCGCGACCCCACAGCACCGCGACCAACGGCTGCCGGCGTGCCACCAGCGCCCGGATCGCGCATTCGGTCACGGCTTCCCAGCCCTTGCCGCGATGCGACGCCGGATTGCCGGGCCGGACGGTCAGCACCCTGTTGAGCATCATCACGCCACGCTCCGCCCACGGCGACAAATCCCCGGTCGCCGGCGGTGGAAACCCCAGGTCCTTGCCGTATTCGGCAAAGATGTTGTCGAGGCTGCGCGGCAGCGGCCGAACGTCGGGCGCCACCGAGAAGCTCAACCCGACGGCGTGCCCCGGCGTCGGGTAGGGATCCTGTCCGACGATGAGCACGCGCACCTGATCGAACGGAAACGTGAAGGCGCGCAACACATTTGGACCGGCGGGCAGGTACCGGTGTCCTGCCGCGATCTCCGCCCGCAGGAACTCCCCCATCTGGGCGACCTGCGGGGCAACGGGCTCCAACGCGGTGGCCCAGCCGGCTTCGACGATTTCATTCAGCGGGCGTGCGGTCACGGAAAGCCAACCTAGCGGGCCGGGCTCCTCAGAACGACTGCCAACCCGGATTTCCATGCCACGTGTCGCCGTCCACCAGGACCCGGGCGGGCCCGTCCAGCACCTGTCCGATCGGGCGCCAACCGACCGGGAGCGGGCCGGGGAAGGTGGCGACCAGCGCGTGGTCCTCACCGCCGCCCAGCACCCACGCCCACGGGTCGGCCCCGGCCGCCGCGGCCGCATCGGCCACCGCATCACGGTCGACCGACAACGCGGCACTGGCCAGGTCGATGCCGACATCCGACGCCGCGGCCAGATGGCCGAGGTCGGCGACCAATCCGTCGGACACATCCGTCATAGCGGTGGCACCGGCCTCTGCGGCACTCCTGCCCTGCCCGTACGGCGGCTGGGGCACCAGGTGCCGTCGACGTAGCTCGTCGAACTGCTGAATATTGCTGTGCCACAAGGCATATCCGGCAGCAGATCGACCCAGCTGCCCCGCGACCGCCACCGTATCGCCCGGTCTCGCACCGTCGCGGCGCACCGGCTCGCGTCCACCCAGATCGCCGAGCACCGTCACCGAGATCACCCATTGCGGCGCGCTGACCAGATCACCGCCGACGATGCCCGCCCCGAACAGCCGCGCCTCATGCCACATGCCGTCCGCCAACTCGAGCGCCTGCGATGTGGCTGTGTCGGCAGGGGCACCGAATGCAACGACGAACGCCGTGGCCTGCGCCCCCATCGCCTCGATGTCGGCGGCATTCTGTGCGATCGCCTTGCGGCCGATGTCGTGCGGTGTGGACCAGTCCAGCCGGAAGTGGCGGCCCTCCACGAGCATGTCGGTGGACACCACCGTTCTGCCGTCGCCCGCGATGACCACCGCGGCGTCGTCACCCGGCCCCAACGCGACCGTCGCGGGCTGGTCGCGGCCGGTGATCAGACGATCGATCACCGCGAACTCCCCCGCTCCGGCCAGGGTCTCTGCCTCGTCGCTCACCATGTCACCTCCCCCTGGCTGCGGTACGTTTGGGCCCTGCGGCCAGGAGTCTATGCAGCGAGACGGAGGGGATAACGGGTGGTCGAGGCTTTCATGCTGATCCAGACTGAGGTGGGCCGCGCCGAGGTCGTCGCCAAGCAACTCGCCGCCCTGCCCGGCGTGTTGTCGTCGGAGTATGTGACCGGCCCATACGACGTGGTCGTCCGCATCGGCGCCGACAACCTGGCCGACCTGCAGGCCAATGTCGTCTCCAACGTGCAGCAGGTCACGGGCATCACCCGCACCCTGACCTGCCCGATCGCCAACGGGGCAGGCCCTTAGAGTTTGGGCCGTGGATGACGAGACCCACGACGGGCCCCCGCGGGCGCTACTGATCGCCGCGGTCGTCGTGGCCGCCGGAGCGATCATCGCGATCCTCGTCGTCGCCGCGCTGCGACAGTCCCCGCCCGCACAGCAGACCGTCGCGATCGCGTCCGTGCCCGCCCCGAAGGCCGAAAGCACCGACTGCGGCAAGCTCCTCGGCGCGCTCCCCGACCAATTGGGCGACTATCGCCGCGCCCCTGCGGCCCAGCCCGCCCCGCCAGGAGCGGCCGGTTGGACCGGGGACGGCGAGCCGGTCATTCTCCGGTGCGGCCTTGACCGCCCTGCGGAGTTCGTCGTCGGCTCACCCCTCCAGGTGGTCAACGCCGTGCAATGGTTCGAACTTGCCGATCAGGGCCGCAGCACATGGTTCGCCGTGGACCGCTCGGTCTATGTCGCGTTGACGCTGCCTGAGGGATCCGGCCCGACGCCGATCCAGGAGATCTCCGATGTCATCGCGAAATCGTTGCCTGCCAAGCCGATTGATCCCGCACCGCCGCGCTAGGCACCGCCTTCGACCGAATCCCGGTGCGGGTCGGCCACCAGAACCAACGACCGAGCAGTGCGATGAGCGACGGCAGCACGAACGTGCGCACCACAAGGGTGTCGAGCAGCAGGCCGACGCCGATGGTCGTGCCGATCTGCGCGACGG
>DATJIX010000193.1:0-5822 GCA_035492865.1 Mycobacterium sp.
GCGAGCCGGACGGGTCGATGGTGATGCACGCGGACCTGAGCGCCGTGGCCGACTACCGCTGGAACGAGATTGTGGTCGACGGCCGCGGCAACGTCTACGTCAACGGCTTCGGATTCGATTTCCTCGGCGGTGCCCCGCCGGAGCCCGGGATCATCGTGCTGGTCACGCCTGACGGCGCCGCCCGCTGCGTCGCCACCGATATCGACTTCCCGAACGGCATGGTGATCACGCCCGACAACTCCACGCTCATCATTTCCGAGTCCTTCGCCGGACGGTTGACGGCGTTCGACATCGGCACCGATGGCGGACTTTCAAACCGTCGAGTGTGGGCCGAGAACGTGGGACCCGACGGGATCTGTCTCGACGCCGACGGCGCCGTGTGGGCGCAAGCCGCCGATACCCGTACCCATACCGGCCGTGCCGACGCCGCCGAAGGTGCCTGCATTCGCGTCGCAGAAGGCGGCGAGGTATTGCAGCGGATCGAACACGACCGAGCAATCTTCGCCGCGATGCTCGGCGGGCCCGATCGCAGAACGCTTTTCATGCTCGCCGCCGACTGGCGAGGTACCGACGGCGTCGAGAGCGCCATCGCCGCGCGGACCGGACAGGTGCTCGTCATCGACGCACCGGCGCCGGGCGTTGGCTGGCCGTAGAGTTCGCCAGCGGCTCATCGCGGATGAGTCAGTGGTGCTGCTCCCATTGGAATCCGGCGACGTCGTATTGGCTCACGGCGTGCGGGCTGTTGCTGTGGGCCAGTGACGGCGTGCCGTCCGAACCCGCGTAGTGGGATTCCGCATTCGCGAAACCGGCTGTGCTGAAGCCCGGCGGTTTCAAGGCAGGGTCGTCGCTGGCCTCCTTGCCCGGTTGGCCGGTACTCCCCGGAGTTGTGTGTGGGTTGTCAGCGACGGCGACGCCAGCAGGTGACAGAGCGACGAACGCGCTGATCAACGCTGGCAGGATGATGGTCCGTTTCATGGCATTTCCTCCCGTATGGACCCCCTTTCTAGACACGTTGCACCGCCCCAGTCGGTTCACCTCGCTCAGCACAGGTACCGCTGAATCGTCGGGCCCAGCCACTCGACCACCTCGTCGCGCGACATCGCCACCACCGGCGGCAGCCGCAGCACGTAGCGACACAGTGCCAGTCCCAGCACCTGCGTAGCGATCAACCCGGCGCGCCGCGGCGCATCGCCCGCGTTGATCTTGGTGATCACAGGCAACAGCTGGCCGGCGAAGATCTCTTGCATTCGTTGCGCCGCTTCGGCATTCGTGGTGCTCGATCTCAGCAGCACGACCAATGCCTCGTCACGTTCCCATCGGTCCATGAAGTACCTGACCAACTCGGCGCCCATCTGGTCGGGCGCCACGGAGGAGAAATCCGGCAGCTGCAGGTCGAAGTCGGCCGCCGACGCGAACAACTGGTCCTTGTTGCCGAAGTAGCGCATCACCATCGACGGATCGATGTTGGCGTCGGCCGCGATGGCCCGGATGGTGGCTCGTTCGTACCCGGACTCGGCGAACCGCTGCTTGGCCGCGGCCAGGATCACCGCCTTCGTTTCCGCAGATGAGCGTCGCATGCCAACAAGTGTAGGCCAACAACTGTTGACATAGCGACAGAACGCGCGCATAGTTATGCCAACAAGCGTTGGCATAGAGATGAAGGAGACGAAATGAACGACACCGATGTCCTCGTTATCGGAGCGGGCCCCAGCGGGCTCACGCTGGCTGCGTCGCTGGTCAGCAAGGGCATTACGACGACAGTGGTGGACCGCCAGGCGGCAGGCGCCAACACGTCGCGCGCCGCCGTGGTCAATGCCCGCACGCTCGAGGTGCTCGACGGCCTCGACGTGTCGCGCAGGCTGGTCAAGGAGGGCGTGCAGGCACCGCGGTTCACGATCCGCGACGGGCGGCGCGTGCTGATCCCGGTCGACTTCTCCGCGCTACCGACCGAGTACCCGTACTCGCTGATGGTCCCGCAGGCGACCACCGAGCGGTTGCTGCTCGATCGGCTCACCGAACTCGGCGGCACGGTGATCCGGCCGAAGACGCTGACGTCGCTGGCGCAGGACGCCGACGGTGTGACCGCCACCTTTGACGACGGCGACACCATTCGGGCCCGCTACGTCGTGGGCGCCGACGGCATGCACAGCACGGTGCGCGAGCAGGCGGGCATCGGCTTCGAGGGCGGCGCGTACGAGGAATCGTTCACGCTGGCCGACGTCCGGTTGCGCGGCGAGGCCCCGGTCGACGAGGTCATCCTGTTCTGGGCGAAAGCCGGCCTGACCGTCGTCGCGCCACTGCCCGGCGACATCTTCCGGATCGTGGCGCCGGTCCCCGAGGCGCCGGAAGAACCGTCGGCGGAGTTCATCCAGCAGCTGCTCGACGAGCGCGGGTTCGGTGCCGGACGGATGGTTGTCACCGACATCATCTGGGGATCGCGCTTCCGCATCCACCACCGGGTCGCCGACACCTACCGTGCCGGGCGCCTGCTGCTGGCCGGCGATGCCGCCCACGTGCACAGCCCGGCCGGTGGTCAGGGCATGAACCTGGGCATCCAGGACGGTGTCGCGTTGGCCGACGCACTGGCCGCGGTGCTCGGCGGCGCCCCCGACAGCGTGCTCGACGACTACAGCGCCGCGCGGCGCCCGATCGCACAGGGCGTCGTCGAAATGACCGACAGGCTAACGCGATTGGCGACGTTGCCGCGGGCCGCGCGCTCGTTCCGCAATGCGGTGTTCGGCGTCGCGGGGCGGGTGCCCGCGGTGCAGCGCGCGTTGGCCTTGCGACTCAGCGGGCTGGTGAACCGATGACCAGGTCCGCGTTGCGGCGGGTCCGGTAGTACAACACCGCCATCGCGATGGTCACCTCTATGGCGGCGATCGCGGTGGCCAAACCCATCAGCGTCGACTGCGAGCCCATCGCCGCGTGCATGCCGTGGTGATGGGCGGGCATCGGCAGGTGCACCGCGATCATCGCGATGTTCATCAGCCCGACGACGCACCAGGCCCGCAGGGTGCCGCGCAGCCACAGGTCGCGTGCGCAATACACACAGGCCACGATCATCGCGGCCAGCAGCGCCCCGGCCACCACATTGGACGCGTGGCCCAGCATCGCGGCGTGCAGACCCGCCGAACTCAGCGCGAGCACCGCGCACGCCCGTCGCCCCAGGACGATGGACGTGGCGGTGAACATCTCACTCCTCATATAGGTACAGACACATCGAACGCGCGAAACTCATCCGTGGCGGTCGAGATTTCTCAATCTTCGCAGCAATGGGCCGTCGGGGCAGCGGGAACGTTCAGCGCTGGATTGCGGTCGAAGAACCCCTGCGGCTTGAGCTTGAATCCCGCATAGTCGACGGGCATCACCGGCCAGTCCTCGGGACGGGGGAAGTGCGTCAGCCCGAAGGTGTGCCACACCACGATGTCCTCGCCGTCGATGTTGCGGTCTCCCGAGGTGAACGCGGGCAACCCGGCACCCCCGGGATGCTGGTTGACGAATTGGCCCGCCGAATACCGTTCCGCCGGATCATATTTCGTCACCCATAAATGCTTGGTTGCGAACGCGGCACGTTGGGCGATCGAGCTGGACGGATCCGCCAGCAGCACCGGCTGACCCTCGGGATACAAGGCGTACCCCACGTCCTGCCCAAGGCGGTTCTGCTTGGTCGGGTTGGTGATGTGCCACACCCGCGCCTTGAGGTTGTCGGCCACCCGCATCGCCTCCGACTCACGGGTGAGCTTGGTCTTCTGCGCGCGGAAGGCATTGCCCCATGGATTGTCCGGTCCAATGGGCACGGGCACCGCGTCGACCTCCTCGACGACGTTGACGTTGCCGTCGACCGCCATGTCCAGCCGCGCCGAGAAAAGGTGCTGGTGGAACGGTGCGCCGAGCCCCGGTGCCATCTCGGTGGCGAACCCGTCGGGTCCGCGGTACGCCGACGTGAACACGATCCCGGTGGCCTTCGCCTCGAGCTGGATCGTGCCGTCCAGGTAGAGGTACCAGTAGAACCCGTAGTCGTAGTTCCCGATGGTCAAGAAGAACGAGATGACCAGCCGCCGGGACCGACGCGTCTCAGCCATGCCGTTGAACATGTCGGTGTGCTTCCACAGCACGCCGAAGTCCTCCTCGTGCAGACAGATCGCGTTCTTCAGCACCTTGGGCTCGCCGTGCTCGTCGGCGATCGTCGCGTCGAAGTACTTGATCTCGCCGAGGCAGTCACAGCCCAGCTCGAGCGAATTCGTATACCGGCCGAACAGATACTCGCCCTGGTCGAAGTAGTTCTGCCAGTACCGCACCGGGGACGGATCGGCGTAGGGCACCACCATCTCGGCGATGGAAGCCCGGTACACCACGGGGCGTTCGCCGATCGAGATCTGGTGCAGCGTCAGCCCTTCGCGGACGTCGAAGCCGAACCTGAATGTCCAATCTGCCCAACTGATCTGGTTGCCATCGACCGAAAAGCTCGGGCCTTCGGGCTGGGTGATCTCGATGGGCTTCAGGTCGGTCCTTGCCGGAACGGCGTGCGGTTCGGCGTCCCACTCCCCCCGCTCGGCGGGCACCGGCAGATCCAGTTCGTCGATCACCTTCGTCACCCGCCGCCCGGTGAGGTCGACATAGGCGACCACGCCGTCGATGGGGTGCGCCCATGGCAGGTCGGCCTCGTCGTACTGGTAGAACGCCAGCACGCGCACAGTGCGCCTGCCCACCTCGTCCTCGTGTCCGAACACACCGGCCGACAACGGAACCGCGCGCACATCTGTCGGGTTCAGGTTGCGCTTCTCCATGGCGGCCAGCCATTCGGGGCTCTCGAGCAGGAACGCTTCGATGTCTTCGAATTCCTGGTCCAGGATCGGGACGTGACCTTCGGTCCCGGCGTCAAGGGACCGCTGGGTCACGACACGGTCGTCGGTGACCGAGACCACCAGATCGGTGCCGAGCCCAGTCGCCCTGTCCAGCAGCAGGACTCGGGCGCGTCGCTCGATGGGGTCACCCGGCGAGAAGGCCAGCACCGTTTCCTTGTGGGGCTCGTCGAGCGCGGTGTAGACGAAGCGGACGCTCTCGCCGAGCAGGCCGTGCGCGTCGACGATGCGGCGTACCGCGCGGATTTCGTCGGCGGTCAACGGTGCCAGCGGGTGATCCGGTGCCGCAGAAGCGGTTTGGTCGACGGTCTCGACAGTGGCGGTGCTCATCGGGTGTACTCCTTTTCGGTTGCGGGGTGGCCGGCCCGAGGACGCAGGGCCGCGAGGACCGCGCCGCCTGCGAACGTGCCGACCAGCAGCACGCCGATCACGGCGGCCGTGGTGCCGGAGCCGCCGACGAGCAGCGGCAGATTGGCGGCGGTCAAGACGAGTAGCGCCGCCAGGCCGACCAGGCCGAGACCCGGTGCGACCACGGTGTGCCAAGTTCTGGTGTCGACCCTGCTGCGGCGGAAGTAGACGACCACCGCGACGGACGTCAGCGTCATCAGCGCGATGATGCCGACCGAGGAGATGCCGACGAACCAGGCGAACACCTGGGTGACAGGATCCAGACCCGCCAGCGCGGACGCGGCGACCAGGACGAGCGCCGAGACGGTCTGCACCGCCGAGGCGACGTGCGGTGAGGCGTGCCTCGCGTGGCTTCGGCCGCACTTGGCCGGCAGCGCCGCGGTGTTGCCGAGCGAAAAGACGTAGCGCGCAAGCACATTGTGGAACGACAACAGGGCGGCGAAGAGGCTGGTGATCAGCAGCACCTGCACCAGGTCGCCCGCGACCGAACCGACGTAGCGGATCGCCGTCTCGGTCAGCATGCCCTCGGGGTTGTCGGCCGCCTTCGCCACC
>DATJIX010000194.1:0-4155 GCA_035492865.1 Mycobacterium sp.
AGAAGATCGACTGGGCCGAGGTGCGTGAGCTCGTCGACGCGTCATTCCGGTTGATCGCGCCGAAGAAACTCATCAAACAGCTCGACGAGCTTTGATCGGAGGACCATGAGTTTCGCGAGTCCCTTTCCCGAAGTCGACATCCCGTCGACGAGCGTCTACGACTTCCTTTTCGGTGACATCGACGACGCCGACCTCGACCGGGTCGCGTTGGTCGACGCCAAGTCCGGCAGGGAAACCAGCTACCGCGAGATGATCGGGCGCGTCGACGCGTTCGCAGGCGCGCTGGCCGGTCGCGGCATCGGTGTCGGCGATGTGGTGGGCCTGCTGTCGCCGAACAGTTCGGGTTTCGCGGTGGCCTTCCACGGCATCCTGCGCGCCGGGGCGACGGCCACCACGATCAACGCGCTGTTCACTGCGAAGGACATCGCCAAGCAGCTGACCGACTCGAAGGCCAAGATGCTGGTGACGGTCACACCGCTGCTGGCCCAGGCGAAAGAAGCGGCCAGCGCAGTGGGTTTGGCCGACACCGATCTGGTGGTGCTCGACGGTGAGGGGCAGGATGCCACCGGACATCCCAACGCCGCCGATCTGATGGCCAACGGACAGCCGGCGCCGGAGGTGAGCTTCGCCCCGTCGTCACACCTGGCGGCGTTGCCGTACAGCTCGGGCACCACCGGCAATCCCAAAGGCGTGATGCTGACGCACCGCAACCTGGTGGCCAATGTCGCCCAGATCCGTCCGTTGCACGGGATGGTCGCCGAGGACGCGGTTTTGGCGGTTCTGCCGTTCTTTCATATCTACGGGATGACGGTGCTGCTCAACGCCGCGCTGCATGCGCGGGCCCGGCTGGTGGTGATGCCGAGCTTCGATCTCGGCGAATTCCTCGGCAACATCGCGAACCACAAGTGCACGATCGCGTTCATCGCACCGCCGGTCGCCGTCGCGTTGGCCAAGCATCCACTGATCGACGAGTACGACCTGTCGTCTCTCAACGTCGTGATGTCGGGCGCAGCCCCGCTTGACGCCGAACTCGGGCACGCCGTCGCAAAGCGGTTGGGCTGCCGGGTGGTGCAGGGCTACGGGATGAGCGAGTTGAGCCCGGTCAGCCACATCACCCCGTTCGACGGAGGCGTGGAGAACATGGGGGTGGTCGCCCCGCTCAGCTCCGTGGGCTGGACGGTGTCCAACGCCGCTTCCAAGCTCATCAATCCGGACACCGGCGATGAAATCGACCCTCCCGCAGAGGGTCTCAGCGAGACCGGCGAACTGTGGTTCAAGGGCCCCAACGTGATGGCCGGCTATCTCGGCAACGAGCAGGCCACGCAGGAGACCATCGACGACGACGGCTGGCTGCACACCGGGGATTTGGCCCAGATCGACGCCAGCGGCTGCGTGTACATCGTCGACCGGCTCAAGGAGCTGATCAAGTACAAGGGCTATCAGGTGCCGCCCGCCGAACTCGAGGCCGTGCTGCTCTCGCACCCCGGCATCGCCGACGCCGCGGTCATCGGGGTCAACGACGCCGAGGGCGAAGAGGTGCCGAAGGCGTTCGTTGTCAAGCTTTCTGGCACCGAGCTGACCGAGGCCGAGGTGATGGAGTTCGTCGCCGGTCAGGTCGCGCCGTACAAGAAGGTCCGTCAGGTCGAGTTCATCGACGCGATCCCGAAATCCGCGTCGGGCAAGATCCTGCGCAAGGACCTACGGGTGGCGACCTAGTTCCGCCGCCGCGTGGGCGCCGCGCGCCTGTCGGTAGCCGAGGATTGCGCCCGCCGCAGGTATCAGCAGCAGCCCGGCGACGCCCCACAGCGGATCCGCGATCCCCGCCGTGGGGGCGACCAACTGTTGAACGACGCCGGGGTGTGGCGGGGCCGGGCTGACGGTCGGCGGATTCAGCGGAACGGTGATGACCTGTGGCGGCGGCGGTGGCGGGGCCGGTTCGGGCGCACGCCAGCCCCAGCGCGGTCCTGGATCGCGGTCCTGGATGCCCGGCGACCGGCCGTCGCCGAACGTCACCTTCGGCTTCTTCGACTCCGGCGACCCCGGGCTGTAATCAGAACTTGGCCGTTCCTGCGACGTGCCCGATTCGCGACCGGATCCGACCCGGCTCGACGGACGGCCGTCGGCGGAATCGGTGCCTGCGGTGATGTTGTTGTCGCTGTAATCAGATCCGCTGCGCGAGCCCGAACTGCTGTCCGAGCCTCGCCTGTTGTTGTCGCTGTGGCCGGTGTGCCCACGGCCTGGATCTGCTAGCGCCACCGCCGCACTGGGTCCGGCAACCAGAAGACATGCGGCCACCACGCCAACACCTGCCGCGAGGCGGAGGTTCGGTTGGGCCACGGTTCCTCTCCTGCGAGGTGGCAAAGACGTGCAGAGGCGTGCGGAAAGCATTCTTGCATGGGCCCGTCCCGATGATCCAGAGCTTCGCAGAAACCATGCAAATTTACGTTAGTGGTGCTATTCGTCTTCCACGTATGCACGCAGCCGGTCGATCGCGTTGTCCCAGCGCTTCGACAGTGCGGTGAGGTAGTCACTCGCATCAGCTAGCGGTTCGGGCTGAATCCGCCAGATGCGTTCCCTGCCATGGCGTTCGCTGCTCACCAGGCCCACCGCCTCCAACAACAGCAGGTGTTTGGTCGCCGCTTGCCGAGTCACCGCGACCACCTCGGTGACTTGTGCCGTCGAACACGGCCCGCCGTCGCACAGTCGGGTGACGATGCGCAACCGATTGGGATCTCCGAGCGCATCGAACACCGGGGCCTTGGCGACGGCGGCCGCGAGCGTGCTCACACCTTCTCGCTGAGCACCAGGTACTTGCGGACCAGTTCGGTCTGCTTGGCCCAGCCCTCGCTGTTGCCCTCGAATGCCGCCGCGCGACGCTCGGCAGGAATCTGCTCGAACCCGGATTCGACGATGCGCAGCAGCACGCCGTCATCGGTCTCGGTGAGGGTGAATTCGACCAACGTGGTCGGCTCCTGCGATCCGTCGCCGGTCTCGACGGGGTACGGATGCCAGCGGAACGCCAACCGGCGCTGCGGCTCGATCGCGACGATGTGCCAGCTGTCGGTCTTGCCGACGTGTGGCGCCTGCATGCGGGCGACTTCCTCGTCGACCGTCGTCGGGGTGATCACCCCGGTCACCGATGTGCCTTCGACGAACGGGCCGTCGAACCGGACGCCGAACCACTGGCCGAACTGCTCGGCGTCGCTGATCGCCCGCCACACCCGCTCGAGCGGTGCGCGCAGGACAACTTCCTTTTCGATCCGATCCAAACTCATGTGCAACCTCCTGGTTGCCTTTCACGCTAGCGCTGGGCGGCACAAAGCGCAACCCTTTGGTTGCTTATCGGGCGGGACCGCTAGATCGCGTCCGGATCCTCGCCGAACGCATCGGCGGCCTTCTGTGCCAGCTCGATGGCGGCGCGGGCCCACTGCGACGTCGCGCCCGCGAGTCCACACGTCGGGGTGATGCCGATGCGCTCGCGCAGCACCGAACGCGGGAACCCGAGGCGGTCGGTGACGGCCACCGCGGCCTTGGCGATCTCCTCCGCCGACGGCGGCGATGCAGGCGCTGTCGTCGCGACGACGCCGAGCATCACCGTGCGTCCGGACTCGACGAAGTCACCGACTCCGTCCAAGTCCGCGGCAGTCAGCGTCGACACGTCAACCGAAACAGCTTGAATATCGCTGCGCTGCAGGGCTTTCCATGGCAAGCCAGCCGCACAGCTGTGCAGAAGCACCCCGGTGCCGACAACGGCGACGCAGTCGTCGAGCAGACCCATTGCCACCGACTCATCGACCGGATGCACCGGCGTCATGCTCGTCACCCCGGCCAGCCTGCCCTCCAACGCCGCGGGCAGCGACGGTTCGTCGAACTGCACCACCACCGGGGTTTCCAGGCGCCGCTCGAGCTGTGCGCGATGGGCGGCCATCCCCTCGGCCAGCGACCCGGTCAGGTCCCGCAGCGCACCCGAGTCGGTGATCGCACGATGGCCGCCAGGCAGCTCGAGCTGAGCGGCAAGCGTGATGGGGCCCGGCGCCTGCACCTTCACCGTGCGCGTCCCGCCGCGCAGGCCGGCCTTCTCCCACGCCTCTTCGAGCGCGTCGATGTCCTCGTCGAGCAGGCTGGCGGCCCGGCGCACGACAGAGCTGCGGCCGC
>DATJIX010000195.1:0-3926 GCA_035492865.1 Mycobacterium sp.
GCGGGTACCACGACGCCGCGGATCACGGTGGCATCGATGACGATTGCCAGCGCGGTACCGATGCCGAACATCTTCATGAAGGACAGTCCGTTGGCGAAAGACAGCAACGTGATGGTGAGCAGCAGCGCGGCGCTACTGATGATCCGACCCACCCGACCAAGTCCCACGACGATGGCGTCGTTATTCGACATCCCCGAGTCGCGCGCTTCCTTTATCCGGCTGAGCAGAAAGATCTCATAGTCGACGGACAGGCTGAACGCGATGCAGCAGAGCAACACGACCATGGAAAGGTTCAGCGGCGCGGGAGTGACTCCGAGGGTCCAAGCCAGGTGTCCGTCCTGGAAAATCCACACCATTGTGCCGAGGACGGCACTCAGCATCAGCAGGTTCAGCACAAGTGCCTTTATCGGCACGACGATGCTGCCGGTGAACAGGAACAGCAGCACGAACGTGGTGAGTGCGATCAGCAGAATCGCTACCGGAAGCAGGTCGCCGACGGCCGCGCTGGTGTCGATGAGCGTGGCAGTGGGTCCGCCGACTTCGACTTGGTGGTCGGTGATCTTCGCGCGGATAGCATGTACGACCTGCTGCGCAGCGTCGGTTTGAGCAGCGGCCGACAGGAACACCAATCCGTAAGCAGAACGGTTGGTTTCGAATCCGGGCGTCGGGCCCGCGACGGGCTTGCCACGCTCGTAGGTGCCACTAGGTGCGACCACCCGAACTACGCCGTCTATCAACGACACCGGTGCGGCAAGGTCATCAAGTGCGCGGGCATCGTTGCGGGCCAACAACGTTACCGCCTGCGATGCATCGGTCGCATAGTTGAGGCGCAGCGATTCGGCCACCAGACGAGCATTGGAGTCCGACGGTAGCGCTCGTTCGTCGGGCATCGCGAGCTGCACGCCGAGGAAGGGGATCCCGAGCACCAGCAACACCGCAATCACCGGCAGGGCGAACTGCAATGGGCGTTTCGTCACCGCCTCGGCGCACCGCCGCCAGAACGCCGAATCCGCCGAAAGAGGAACCTTTCGACGGATGAGCGCAAACGAATCGATTCGCTTTCCCAGCACCGCCAGCAGCGCCGGCAACACCACAATCGCGCTGAGCGCCGACAGAATCATGACGGCGCTCGCGGTGAGTGCAGTCGACCGAAGGAAGTAGAGCGGGAATACCAGCAGCCCTGACATGGCCAAGGTGACGGTTGCCGCGCTGAAAATGATTGTCCGACCGGCGGTCGTCACAGTCGCGACTATCGCCGACTGATGATCCTTACCCCTGTCGCGTTCCTCCCGAAATCGCGACACCATCAGCAGGCCGAAGTCGATCGACAACCCGAGACCGAATGCGGTTGCGACAGTGAGCGCATGCACCGAAACATCAGTGACGCTGACCATGATCGCCAACACCAGAAGTGTGATGACGATCGACGTGATGCCGATCGCAAGGGGCAGGAACGCGGCGACGAGACCGCCGAACACGATCACCAGCACGGCGAGCAGGATGGGCAGCGCGATGCTCTCACTGATCACGAGATCGTGATTGACCCGATCCTCGGTCTCGACCGCCACGCCAAGGGGGCCGCCTGCACGCACCTCGACCGCCGGGTCATCGTTCGGCAGGCCGTCGATGATCCGGATCGCTGTCTTCGTGGCCTCGTCAAGGGTTCCACTCGCATGCACCAGGATGAGACCGGAGCGTCCGTCCCTTCCGCGCAGATCCGGCCGGGACTCCTGGCCGAACGAACCGACCACCTTCGCTGTCGGTTCGGTCGCGATGAGCTGCAGCACCCGATCCGCGGCGGCAGCGACATCGGGAGCCTCGACGGCGCCGTCGCGCGCGACGACTTCCAACACCAGGTTTGGCGTCGTGGGAAAGGTCTGGTCGAGGTAGTCAGCGACCTGTGACGATTCCGACGCTGGGTCGGTGAAACCGCCGACGCCAAGCTTCTGGGTCACCGTGCCGCCGAAGACAATGCTGACAGCGAGCAGCGCCAGGACGGCGCCGAGAATCACCCTTGGCCACCGCACCGTGAAAATGGCTAACCGGGTCAACATGTTTCGGTCACGGCCGGGAGTCTGGACAGCAGCGGCAGCAGAGTGGCGAACAACTGCGGCCCGTCACTGAGATAGAAGTGACTGCCACGAAGTACGTGCACGGAGAACTCGCCCGATGTCCGCGAACGCCATTCATACAAATCGGCTTCGGTCACCAAGGGGTCGTCGCTGCCGCCGAAGGCGTGGATCGGGCAGGTCAGCGCCACCGGTTCCACTTCCTCGTCCGTCGCGCACAAGCGCAGGTCGATTCGAGCGGCCGCGACGGCTTTGTCACGCAGAGGGGGCCATTCGGCGAGCTCCGGCGGGATGCCGCCGAGATCGGACAACAGCGATGTCAATTGGTGATCGTCAAGGTGGTCCACAGCGGGTATCGGTGCCGGAAGATGTGGTGGCGCAAAGGAGGACACCATCAAGGCGCGCGGCGATGAACAACCCGAAGCCGTCCGCTGGCACGCCAACCTGTATGCGAGCAGCGCGCCGAAGCTGTGGCCGAAGAACACATGCGGACCGTCAAGTGCCGATTTCAATTGCTCGCTGATCACGTCAACGAGCTGCCGCAGCGTGGCGAATCGCCCGCGGTCGAGAATCTCGACGGGAACTACGTCGACGGCCGGGCCGAGCGCTCTGTTCCACGTGTTGAACATCGCGCCGCCACCGCCGGCGTGATGGAAGCAGAACAGCCGCACGGCTTCACTCGCCTTCAGGATGCTTCCGTGAGGAGCGAAAGCTCCTCGGCAAGCGCCTTTACCGTGTACCTGATCTGCTCGTCGGAATGGCAACTGGTGACGAAGAAGCGCAGTCGCGCTTTGTCTTCCGGAACAGCAGGGTAGATGATCGGGTTGGCGTTGATTCCTCGCCCGAGAAGAGCGTTGGACAGTTTCAGTGCCGTGGCCGAGCTGCCGACGATGCATGGAATGACCGGTGTGCCTTCGCTGTCACCGGTGTCGAGGCCCGCCTCGCGGGCCAGCGCCAGGAAGAGTGCGGATAGCTCACGAAGCCGCCGCAGGTGCTCGGGCTCGCTGCGGATCGTGCGGATCGCCGCGAGCGATGCCGCCGCGGTGGGTGGCGGCATGCCGACGCTGTAGACGAATCCCGGCGTCGTGTACTTCAGGAATTCGATCAGCTCCCTGCTGCCGCCGACGTAACCGCCGCACCCGGCGAGTGCCTTCGACATCGTGCCGGACCACAGTTCGACGTCGGTGCGGTCGACGCCGAAATGTTCGCCTATGCCGCCACCGGTTTCGCCGAGCACGCCGATGCTGTGTGCCTCGTCGATCATGAGCAACGCCTGGTGCTTTCGCTTGACCTCGATGAATGCGGGCAGATCGGGGATATCACCGTCCTGGCTGTAGATGCCCTCGATGATGATCAGCACCCGGCGGTACTGGTGGCGGATGTTGGTGAGCAGCTCGTCGAGCGCGGCGTGGTCGTTGTGGGGGAACGGCCGGCGCGTGGCGCCGGAGAGCATGCAGCCTTGCATGATGCTGTCGTGCGCGAGGCTGTCGTGGATGACCAGGTCGCCCTCGCCGAGTAGGTGCCCGATCACAGTGACGTTGGTGGCGTGCCCGCTGACCAGAGCGATCGCATCCTCTGTGCCGAGCAGCTTCGCCAGCTCGAGCTCCAGCTGCCGATGCACCGGCTTCTCACCCGAGATCGGGCGCGACGCCGAACACGAGCTGCCCCATCGGCGCACCGCATCCGCGACTGCCTCGGACACCGCGGGGTGGCCCGACATGCCCAGGTAGTTGTAGCTGGAGAAGTTGATCACCTCCGCGCCGTTGATGATCGAGGTGTCGCGGGTGACGCCGTCGTTGACCAAGAAGTAGGGGTTGTCGATGCCGATTGCCTCGCCGAAGGCGAACCGGTCGGCCA
>DATJIX010000196.1:0-5715 GCA_035492865.1 Mycobacterium sp.
GGGTCTCGTGCTCAACAGCCTGTGGGGATGGTCATGGGCGGACCCCGTCGCCGCCCTCGGCATCGCCGCGATCGCGGTGCGTGAGGGGTTGAACGCGTGGCGCGGGGACCCGTGCTGCTGATGGAGGGAGTCGACGTGCCGATTGTCGCGCTCGGGCGTCTTCGGCTTGCTGTGCAACGTTCGGCCTCGGAATCGCTTTGGTGACACCGAATCCGGCGGCCATCGCCGGTTCGCGTTTCTACCTGCTGTGGAAGCACTGCGACGCTTACCGCTTCGTGCCCGGAGTGGGCCGCGTCTAGACTCCCGGGCATGCCGTTGCTAGGAAAGCTTCTCCGCCGGTTCCGGGCGGGCGAAAACAAAAGTCCGTTGGCCGCGCCCGAGTACGCCGCCGCCGCCACGATCGAGGTCACCAGCCCTGCTTTCCCCGACGGCGGCGCGATACCGCAGAAGCATGCCGGAAAAGGCGTCGGCGACAACGTATCCCCAGCGCTGCAGTGGACCAGCGTGCCGGATGCCAAGCAGTTGGTGCTGATCATGGACGATCTCGATGTGCCCATGCCGAAACCGCTGATGCACACCATCGCGGTTCTCGAGCCGGATCTCGGCGGCCTCGGCGAAGGCGAGCTCAAGCCGGGCACCACCGGTGTGCGGCTGGTCAAGGCGTTCGGCGACACGTACGTCGGCCCGCGTCCGATCCCCGGTCATGGTCCGCACCACTACCGGTTTCTGGTGTTTGCGCTCGACCAACGGATCCCCGACGACGTCGCCGACCACGGCACCCTGCTGGCCGCGATGGCGGGTCACGTCGTCGCGCGTGGTGCGCTGACGGGTACTTACGAGCGCTGATCGCGTGCGCGCTAGTCCTCGGGGACTTCGCGCTCGATCTCGTCCAGCCAGATGCGCGCCGACATGTCCGAGGGTGCGCGCCAGTCACCGCGCGGCGACAGCGATCCGCCGTGCGACACCTTTGGCCCGTTCGGCATTGCTGATCGCTTGAATTGCGCGAACGAATAGAACCGCTGCGCGAAAACCTGCAGCCAGTGCCGAATCTCCTTCAGCGAGTAAGCAGGCCGATTGTCCGCGGGGAAGCCGGTCGGCCAGTCGCCGCGTTCGGCGTCGCTCCACGCATGCCATGCCAGGAACGCGACCTTTGACGGCCGGAACCCGAATCGCAATACCTGGAACAACGAAAAGTCCTGCAGCACATACGGCCCCACCTTGGACTCGCTGCTCTGGATCTCCTCGTCCTCGCCGGTCGGGACGAGTTCGGGGCTGATCTCGGTGTCCAGCACCGACTTCAGTACGTCGTTGACCGCGTCGTCGAATTGATGCGATGCGATCACCCAGCGGATCAGGTGCTGGATCAGCGTCTTGGGCACGCCGCCGTTGACGTTGTAATGCGACATCTGGTCGCCCACGCCGTATGTGGACCACCCCAGCGCGAGCTCGGAAAGATCGCCGGTGCCCAACACGATGCCGCCGCGCTGATTCGCGAGCCTGAACAGATAGTCGGTGCGCAGGCCTGCTTGGACGTTTTCGAACGTGACGTCGTAGACATTCTCGCCGCGCGCAAACGGGTGATCCATTTCCTTGAGCATCAGCTCCGCGGTGGCCTTGATGTCGATGGTTTCGAATGTCACGCCCAGCGCTTCGGCGAGCCGGATGGCGTTGTTCCTCGTGCGCTCACCCGTTGCGAACCCCGGCAGCGTGAACGCAAGGATGTCGCTGCGCGGCCTGTCCTCTCGGTCCATCGCACGGGCGGCGACGATCAACGCGTGCGTGGAGTCCAGCCCACCGGACAACCCGAGCACCACTTTCGGATAGTTCAGCGCACGTAGCCGCTGTTCCAGGCCCGCAACCTGAATGTTGTAGGCCTCGTAGCAATCCTGTTCCAGCCGTTGGGGATCCGATGGAACGAATGGGAACCGCTCCACCTCGCGGAGCAGCCCGATGTCGCCGGCGGGCGGGTCGAGCTGGAATTCCACCCGGCGGAACGATTCCGCAGTGATCCCGTGATGGACGCGGTTGTCATCGAAGGTGCCCATCCGCAGCCGCTCTGAACGCAACAGCTCCAGATCCACGTCGGCCACAGAACGGCGGTCCCCCAACGGGAATCGCTCCGACTGGGCCAGGCACACGCCGTTCTCCCACACCATCGTCTGGCCGTCCCACGCCAGGTCGGTGGTGGACTCACCCTCGCCCGCCGCGGCGTAGACGTAGGCGGCCAGGCATCGCGACGACGCGGAGCGCGCCAGCAGGCAACGGTCCTCGGCGCGTCCGATGGTGATCGGGCTGCCGGACAGGTTGGCCAACACCGTCGCGCCCGCCAACGCCGCCTGCGCGCTCGGCGGGATCGGCACGAACATGTCCTCGCAGATTTCGACGTGTAGCACGAAGCTCGGTAGGTCGGTGGCGGTGAACAGGAGATCGGGGCCGAATGGCACGTCGGCCTCGCCCATCCGAATCGCCCCATGCACGACGTCGCCGGCTGCCATCTGCCGTCGCTCGTAGAACTCCCGATACGTCGGCAGGTAGGACTTCGGCACCACGCCAAGCACCCGGCCGCGATGGATCACCACGGCGGTGTTGTAGATCCGGTGTTGATAACGCAGTGGCGCGCCGACCACCAGAACCGGCATCAGCTCGGCCGAGGCCACCACGATGTCGAGCAGTGCGTCCTCGACCGCATCCAGCAACGTGTCCTGAAGCAGGATGTCTTCGATCGAGTAACCGGACAGCGTGAGCTCGGGGAAGACCGCCAGCGCGACGCTGTCGTCGTGGCAGGCGCGGGCGAGCCGGAGCACCGTTTCGGCGTTCGCGGCGGGGTCCGCGATGGTCGTGTGGTGCGTGCACGCGGCCACCCGCACGAACCCCTGCCGGTACGCCGAGTAGAAATCCATGACTTCATTGTTGCCCGAAAGTGTCCCTGGGTATGCAAGACCCCATGAGTGACGTTGCGGTGCTGGTCATAGACATGATGAATGCCTACCGACACGAGGACGCAGAATTGCTGGTCCCGAACGTTGAGGAGATCATCGACCCGCTGGCGGGGCTGGTTTCCCGGGCCCGCGAGCGCGACGACGTGGAGCTGATCTACGTCAACGACAACTACGGCGACTTCGACGCCGATTTCAGAGACATCGTCGACGCCGCGGTGCACGGCGAGCGGCCCGATCTCGTCACACCGATTGCGCCGGACGAGAACAGCCTGCGGATGCTCAAGGTGCGCCACAGCGCTTTCTACGCCAGCTCACTCGACTACCTGCTCGGCCGGTTGGAGACGCGGCGGCTGATTCTCACCGGTCAGGTCACCGAGCAGTGCATCCTCTACTCCGCGCTGGACGCCTACGTGCGGCACTTCGAAGTGGTCGTCGCGCCTGACGCCGTCGCGCATATCGATGCCGAACTTCGTGACGCCTCGCTGACGATGATGCACAAGAACATGCACGCCCAGATCGTGGCCGCCGAGAAGTGCCTGGGTTGAGCCGGTTTTGGCCTCGTGTTGGCCTGCAGTTCGCCCGTACGCACCGCTCGCGATCCGTCGATTTTTCCTGCGTCGCGCATGGTGAGTGGCACCGCCCAACCCTGGAGGAAATCGTGAATAAGCCTGCCGTGCAACGTCAGTCGCGTCCCTTGCTGCCCGAGCTGTCCGAGCTCTTCGGCGGCTTTTCTGGGTTCCCTGGCATCGCCAGTCTCCGTCCGTTGTTCGACAACCGCCTGCTGCGGCTCGAGGACGAGCACAAGGACGGTGTCTACGAAGTCCGCGCCGAGCTGCCCGGCGTCGACCCCGCCGATGACATCGAGGTCACCGTGCGTGATGGCCGGCTGACCATCAAGGCCGAGCGCACCCAGACCGGCGAAGCAGGCGGCCACTCGGAGTTCTCGTACGGATCGTTCGTGCGTACGGTGCCGCTGCCTGCGGGCGCGGATGAGGACGACATCAACGCCACCTACGACAGGGGCATCCTCACCGTGTCGGTCGCGCTGTCGGAGGACAACCCGACCGAGAAGCGGGTCGAGGTCATCGAGACGATCCTCGTCGACGAAGACGACGACTATGACGACGACGACGAGGGCGAGGACGACGACAACGACGACGAGCAGCCTGAACTCGAGGCTGCCGAGCACTCGGAGCACGAGGAGCAGCACCAACCGGCCTGAACGGGGATCGCATAGCCTGGGAGGCATGGAAGCACCGGAACTCGTCGCCCTGTTGCACGGGCGGCGCGTTGCGGTGCTGACGGGGGCGGGGATGTCGACGGACTCGGGCATCCCCGACTACCGCGGGCCGGACTCGCCGCCGAGCAACCCGATGACCATTCGCCAGTTCACGTCAGACCCGGCGTTTCGGCAGCGATATTGGGCGCGCAACCACGTCGGTTGGCGGCACATGGACGAGACACTGCCCAACGCAGGCCATCGCGCGCTCGCCGAACTGGAGCACGCAGGCGTGGTGTCCGGCCTGATCACCCAGAACGTCGACCTGCTGCACACCAAGGCGGGCAGCCGAAACGTGGTCAACCTGCACGGCACCTACGCGCAGGTGATCTGCCTGGACTGCGGGCACACCATGTCGCGCGCCGCACTTGGCGAGCTGCTGGACGCCGCCAACCCCGGCTTCATCGAACGGGCCGAGGCGCTCGGCGGCATCGCCGTTGCGCCCGACGCCGACGCGGTGGTCGACGACACCGCGTCGTTCGTGATCATCGACTGCCCGGCATGCGGCGGAATGCTCAAACCCGACATTGTCTATTTCGGGGAGAGCGTGCCGAAAGAGCGTGTGGACGAGGCGTATTCGGTTGTCGACCGGGCTGACGCGTTGCTGGTCGCCGGCTCGTCGCTGACGGTGTATTCCGGATACCGGTTCGTCAGGCGCGCTGCGGCGCTGAACGTCCCGATCGCGATCATCAACCGGGGGCGCACGCGCGGCGATGACCTGGCGACGGTGAAGATCGACAACGGCTGCTCCCCCATGCTGGCGCTGTTGGCCGATGAACTACCCACCGTCGCGAGCCCGGCGTAGATGACCGACGACGACGCCTCCTGGTTGCAGTCGCTGCTGGAAAGCAGGCGACCCGATCCGGGGCCCGTCGTCGGTCGGTGGGCGTTGGGCATCGGCGACATGGTGGCCGATCATCCGTTGACACCGAACAAGCTTCATTGGCTGGCCCGCAAGCTGAACCATTTCGGCGGGGTGGCGATCAGCGAGGAGGGTGTCGAATTCGACGGCGATGACGTCAAGTGGTCGGATGTCACCGAGATCCACACTCGCAGCCTGATCGAGTATCTGTTCACCGGCGGCGTCGACAAGCAGGTCGAAAAGTTGCCGCTGCCGTGGTTCCCGTTCCGCGGCAAGGTGATTGCGGCGATCTCGCGGGCGGCGCTGACGCTGCTGCTCGCTGCGGCCAAGCAGCAACTGGAAGGCGGCGCGCTCGAGATCCGGATACCCGCCGAGGTCCATCACCGTGGCCTGCTCGGCACCCGCGAGCTGTCGCCGGGCATGTTGGCCGCGGTCGTGCTGGCCGATCCCGCCGTGCGTCAGTGTTTCGAGGCGACGGCTGCGGCGCACAGGGTCGAGATCCGGCCCGCCGACGACGACGTGATGGAGGATGCGGACCACCGCGCCGAGCAGATCAAGTCGTTGCTCGCGACGGTGCAGGCCAAGATCGACCGGCTGACGCCCTAGACGGCGACCAGGTCGTCGGCGTGCACCGC
>DATJIX010000197.1:0-5484 GCA_035492865.1 Mycobacterium sp.
TGGTCCTGCTTCGCGACGGTTGGCGACCATCTTCCCGAAGAGCTGCGGCTGAAGAAGACCGTCGCCCGGCTCGCTACGTATTTGCAGGGCTACGGCGATCTGATGGTGACCACCAACAACTGGGATCCCGCGGTGCTGCAACGCTTCCGCGCGGACTCTGTCGTCACCTCGATTCCGGGCGGCATCGACCACAAGGCCACCCCCGAGCAGATCGAACACATCGCCACGCTGATTCCCGACGAATGGCTGGAACCGTCGGCGACCGGGACGGCCCAGCAGTGCGTCGACCGCATCCGTAAGGAGTTCGACTACGGCGCGGACGCACTGATCATGCACGGCGCCACCCCCGACGAACTGAAGCCGATCGTCGACGCTTACCGCGCGAGCGAGTGATTTGTGTGCGTCGAGACACCACAGAGCGGTCAGCGCTCCCAAACGCACATAAATCACGGGAAGATCAGCGTGCGGGACACCGGTTCCGCGGCCGCCTGCCTGGCATAGATGCCGCGTTGCAGCGCCGCCAAGAGCGCGTTGCGCGTTTCCTCGGGATGGATGAGGTCATCGAAACCGAGATGGCTGGCCGAACGGAACGATGCCTCGACTTCCGCCTTTCGCAGCTTGGACTCCACATCCTCGGCGGCGTGTGACGCCTTACTGAGCGCCGCTGCGCTCATCGCTCCCATGGTGGCGCCGGGAAACGCGAACGTCGCGCTTTGATTGTCGAATCCCAACAGCGACATCACCATTGACCCGAAGCCATAGGCCTTCCGCAGGGTCACGTGCAGCTTGAGCGTCGTCGCGGCCGTCTGCGCCGCGAACATCCTGGCCCCGCTGCGCAACACCCCGCTCTTCTCCGACCGGCTGCCGGGCAGCATGCCAGGGTTGTCGGCGAGGAACACGATCGGCAGATGGAACGAGTCGGCCACCGTGATGAAATGCGCTGCCTTATCGGCGGCGTCCGCGTCGATCGAACCCGCAATCACCCGTGGCTGGTTGGCCACCACCGCGACGGGATGGCCACCGAGATGGGCCAGCGCACAGATGATCGCGGGCCCGAACTTGGGTTGCACCTCGAACCAACCTCGCGCGTCGAACACCACGTCGAGGACCGCCCGCATGTCGTAGACGCGACGGTTGCCGCGCGGGACGATGTCGAGAAGTTCGGGTGTTGAGCGCGGCTCGGCGGCATCGTCCTCGGGCAGCGACGGGGGATACGACCACGCGCTCGGCGGGAAGTAGGACAGGTACCGACGGATGTCGTCGAGCACCGCTTCGTCGTCCTCGGCGAGGTTGTGGATCACCCCGCTGGCCAGTGCGACGCTCGGGCCGCCGAGGTCCTCTTTCGAAATGTCCTCGCCCGTCGACTCTTTGACCACCGGGGGGCCTGCAGTGAAGATCGCGCCCTGGCGACTCATGATGGTGAAGTCGCAGACCGGTGCCACCAGCGCACCGTGCCCGGCCGAGGGGCCGAGCAATCCGCCGACCATCGGAACCTTGCCGGAGCACTGCGCCTGTGCGAGCAGGTCGGTCGGGGTTCGGCCGTAGTGCTCGCCGCTGGGCCGGAAACCCGCACCCTCGAGGAGCATCACCAGTGGGATCCTGTCGCGCAGCGCAAGCTCGGCGAGCCGGTAGCGCTTGGCATTTCCGCCTGGTCCGATGCTGCCGGCCAGGGTGGTGAAGTCCTCCGCGCCGACCATCACCGGTGAGCCGTTGATCAGTCCTGAACCCGCGACGATCCCGTCGGCCGCGATGTCACCGCCGACGAGCGTGCCGAACTCGCGGAACGTGCCCTTGTCGAGCAGATGCTCGAGACGTGCGCGTGCGTCGAGCTTGCCCTTGCCGTGGTGTTTGGCGAGCCGTTCTGTCCCGCCCATCGCATGAGCGTTTCGACGTCGGCGGGACAGCTCGTCGAGCGTGTCTGCCCAGTCCTCGGCCTTGGTCATGCGCCACTCCTGTCGTCAGAAGGCGATCGTCGCACCGGCATGTTCACGTTGACCATACTGAATTGCTTACTGTAGCGTCTGCGGGCATGGGTAGCGACGCCGGCCTCAAGGTCGACGCGGCTGTGGCCAGCGGACTTACCAACGTCGCTGAAGCGGCAAGCACGCTCGAGCGGCGAGGCTACGACTGCTGCTGGACCGCCGAGATCAACCACGACCCGTTCCTGCCGTTGGTGCTCGCCGCCGAGCACACCACCCGGATCGAACTCGGCACCAGCATCGCCGTCGCATTCGCCCGCAACCCGATGACAGTCGCCAACGTCGGGTGGGATCTGCAGGAGTATTCGGGCGGCCGATTCATCCTGGGACTCGGGTCGCAGGTGCAGGCGCACATCGAAAAGCGATTCAGCATGCCGTGGAGCCGACCCGTGCCGCGGATGCGTGAATTCGTGCTGGCGCTGCATGAGATCTGGTCCTGCTGGCGCGACGGCACCAAGCTGCGCTTCGAGGGCGACTTCTACACCCACAAGATCATGACGCCGATGTTCACGCCTGAGCCCCAACCACACCCGTCGCCGAAAGTGTTCGTCGCGGCGGTAGGGGAGGCGATGACCGAGATGTGTGGCGAGGTCGCCGACGGTCTGCTCGCCCACGCGTTCACCACCAAGCGGTACTTCGAAGACGTGACCATTCCCGCGTTGCTGCGGGGTATGCAGCGTTCTGGCCGCCAGCGCAGTGACTTTCAGCTGTCGTGTCCGATATTCGTGGTCACGGGGGAGACCGAAGAGCAGTTGACCGCGGGTGCTGTCGGCACGCGCAAGCAGATCGCGTTCTACGGGTCGACTCCGGCCTACCGCAAGGTTCTCGAGCTACACGGCTGGGGCGACTTGCATACCGAGTTGCACCGGCTGAGCCTGCAGGGTGAGTGGGATGCGATGGGCTCGCTTATCGACGACGAGATCCTCGAGACGTTCGCGGTGGTCGCGCCACTCGACACGGTGGCGAGCAAGATCCGTGAACGCTGCGACGGGGTGATCGATCGTGTCCTGGTCGGATTCCCGTCCGCTGTGCCGGAGGACACTGTCGTCGCCGTGCTCGACGAACTGCGCGGCCAACCAGCGAGGAATAGCCCGTGACCGCGCCGACGATGGACGAAGCCGCCAAGGTGTTCGCCGACCCGCTCGCGTACACCGATGAGGCGAAACTACATGCGGCGCTGACGCATTTGCGCGCCCACGCACCCGTCGCGCGGGTCGAGGTGCCGTCCTACCGGCCGTTCTGGGCCATCACCAAGCACGCGGACATCATGGCGATCGAGCGCGACAACACACTGTTCACCAATTCGCCGCGGCCGGTGCTCATGACGGAGGAGGCCGACGAACAGCAGGCTGCCGTCGGCATCAACACCCTGATTCACATGGACGACCCGCAACATCGCGTGGTGCGGGCCATCGGCGCCGACTGGTTTCGCCCGAAAGCCATGCGGGCGTTGAAGGTTCGCATCGACGAACTCGCGAAACGATTTGTGGACAGTATGGCGGAATCCGGTGACCAGTGCGACTTCGTTCAAGAGGTCGCGGTGAACTATCCGCTCTACGTCATCATGTCGATGC
Organism: Mycobacterium sp.; assembly: GCA_035492865.1. Lineage (GTDB taxonomy): Bacteria > Actinomycetota > Actinomycetes > Mycobacteriales > Mycobacteriaceae > Mycobacterium. The sequence goes on from DATJIX010000197.1 coordinate 3,554, forward strand.
TCGGACTTCCAGAAGAAGACTTCCCGCGGATGCTCAAGTACACGCAGGAGATGTTCGGCAACGACGACGCCGAGTTGCAGCGCGGCGCCACCAAGGAGGAGCAGATGGCGGCGCTGCTCGACATGTTCGCGTACTTCACCGCGGTGACCGCGTCGCGCAGAGCGAATCCGACCGAAGATTTGGCGTCCGCTATCGCCAACGCCACGATCGACGGCGAGCCGCTGAACGACATCGAGACCGTGTCGTATTACGCGATCATCGCCGCGGCTGGGCACGACACCACCAGCGCGGTGATCTCCGGTGGCTTGAACGCACTGATTCAGCATCCGGATCAGCTTGCGCGCCTTCGGGACAACATCGACCTGATGCCGCTGGCCGCCGAGGAGATGATTCGCTGGGTAACGCCGGTCAAGGAGTTCATGCGCACCGCGCAAGAAGACACCACAGTTCGCGGGGTCCCGATCGCTACCGGCGACTCAGTGCTGCTGTCCTACGCGTCGGCCAACCGTGATGAAGAGATCTTCGACGACCCTTTCCGGTTCGATGTCGGTCGTGACCCCAACAAGCACAACGCGTTCGGCTACGGTGTGCACTTCTGCCTCGGTGCCGCGCTGGCCCGGATGGAGGTCAGCAGCTTCTTCTCCGAACTGGTGCCTCGGCTTGACTCCATCGAGCTCACCGGCGACCCGCAACACATCGCGACGATCTTCGTCGGTGGGCTCAAGCACCTGCCGATTCGTTACTCGCTCAAGTGAATCGACCAACAGAGACGGCCGCCTCCAGTACTCGAGGCGGCCGTCCTGTCATCGGGTCAGATCGGGAGAGGGATCCAGATCCCGAAGAAATAGAAGCCCCACTGGTTGTAGCCCTGGTCCCAGATCGGCTGCTCCTGGAAGCCCCAGTAATTGATCGGTGGCGGCGGCGGCCCCCATGCTTCCGGCAGCGGTCCGTCCCACGGTGGCGGCGGCGGTGCGCCCCAGCCCCACGGCGGCAGACCGCCACCCCAAGGCGCATCGTGGAAGCGACCACGCCAGTCGTTGTCGCCCGGGTTCCACGGCGGCCGCCAATCATGGTTATCGGGGCCACCCGGTCCTCGGAAGTCGGGACCACCAGGGTTGTGGAAGTCGGGGCCACCCGGTCCGCCGGGCCCTCGGAAGTCGGGGCCACCGGGACCGCCGGGTCCTCCGGGTCCTCCGGGTCCGCGGAAGTCAGGGCCACCGGGTCCACCTGGACCACCGGGTCCGCGGAAGTCAGGCCCGCCCGGCCCGCCCGGCCCGCCAGGACCCCGAGGGTCACCCTGTGGCGGTCCTTCTGGTCCGCGCTGCGGCGGCGGGCCACCGCCCGGGCCACCGCCCGGACCTCCTCCACACTGCGCACCCGGCGCCGGCATGCACGGTGCCGCGGTGGCAATGCCTGACCCGAGACCGATTCCGGTGAGTGCGAGAGTGCAGCCGATCGCTGCTCCAGCGATCGCTTGTTTGACGTTCATAACCTGGCCTTTCGCGCGTCGAGAGACGCCCCAACCCGAACGCGAGGCTAGGTAGGCACCCTAAGAGCGAGCTATGTCGTCAGTAGCAATGTGCTGTGCGGCCGCTTATCTGGTAATTGACAACGCGGTCAACAAAATTCACCGCGGAGCATTGCTCCTGTCCAGTTGCGCTTGTAGCGAGTTCGCCCCGAGGCTCGAGTCCTTCTTGCCGTGCGAGCGCGCCTGGATCGAGACGTCGTGGCCTTCGGCGGCCTTGCGCAGCGCGCCGATAGTGGCCTGTTCGCGGGTGATGTGGGTGAAGGGGTCCCAGTGATACCAGCGCATGGCGTTTTCGAAGGTCATCTTGTTGACCTCGTCGTCGGGCACGCTGTGTTCGGTCAGCACGTCGTGGAGCTGCTCAGGGGCCCCTGGCCACATGCTGTCGCTGTGCGGGTAGTCGGCT
>DATJIX010000198.1:0-3421 GCA_035492865.1 Mycobacterium sp.
CTGGACGCGCCGTCGTACCTGCATCTCTCATATCGACCCGGAGTGCCGCTGATCCGTGATGTCGTGACGGCCGGGCAACACACCTTCGAGAAAGTGGAGACACAATCGTGAGTAGCAATACGGTCGTTGTCGGCGTCGGCCCCGTGAGCCTTCACGACGTGGTGGCCGTCGCGCGCGACGGAGCTGCGGTCACCCTGTCCGACGAGTCCCTTGACGCGATCGCCAAGAGCCGCGCCCGCATCGAACAACTGGCCCACGACCCCAAGCCGGTCTACGGCGTGTCCACCGGGTTCGGCGCGCTGGCCACCCGGCATATCCCCCACGAGTTGCGAACACAGTTGCAGCGCAGCCTTATTCGCTCCCATGCCGCAGGCTCAGGGCCGGAGGTCGAACGCGAAGTCGTCAGGGCCATGATGCTGTTGCGGTTGTCGACGCTGGCCACCGGCCGCACGGGCGTACGACCTGAGATCGCGCAGACGTACGCGGCGATGCTGTCAGCGGGGCTGACACCCGTCGTCTACGAATACGGCAGCCTCGGCTGCTCCGGAGATCTGGCTCCGCTGGCGCACGTGGCGCTGGCGGCCATCGGCGAGGGTTCCGTGCGCACGGCCGACGGCGAACTGTTGCCCGCCGCCGAGGCGCTGGCCCGGCACGGCATCGAGCCGGTGGTACTCGCCGAGAAGGAAGGCCTGGCGCTCATCAACGGCACCGACGGCATGCTCGGCATGCTGGTGCTCGCGCTTCGCGACCTGGACGGGCTGCTGAAGTTGGCCGACGTCGCGGCGGCCATGAGCGTCGAAGGGCTGCTGGGCACCGTCAGGGTGTTCGCGGAGGATCTGCAGGCGATGCGGCCGCATCCCGGCCAGGCGGCGGCCGCCGCCAACATGCGGCGCGTACTCGCCGATTCGCCCATCGTGGCGAGCCACAGCGGCCCGGACTGCTCGCTGGTGCAGGACGCGTACTCGCTGCGCTGCGCGCCCCAGGTTGCGGGCGCCGCGCGCGACACCGTCGAGCATGCCCGCACGGTCGCGGGGCGCGAATTGGCCAGCGCCGTCGACAATCCCGTCGTCACGCTTGACGGTCGGGTGGAGTCCAACGGCAACTTCCACGGCGCCCCGGTCGCCTACGTGCTCGACTTCCTCGCCATCGCGGTGGCTGACCTGGCGAGCATCAGCGAGCGTCGCACCGACCGGTTCCTCGACGTCGCCCGCAGCCACGGTCTCAACCCGTTCCTGGCGGACGACCCCGGCGTGGACAGCGGCCACATGATCGCGCAGTACACGCAGGCCGCAGTCGTGTCCGAGCTCAAGCGGCTGGCCAATCCGGCCAGCGTCGACTCGATCCCGTCGTCGGCGATGCAGGAGGACCATGTCTCGATGGGATGGTCGGCGGCACGCAAGCTACGCAGAGCGATCGACGGGCTGAGCCGGGTGTTGGCGATCGAGGTATACACCGCGGCGCGCGGCATCCAGATGCGCGCCCCGCTGGCGGCATCGCCCGCCACGGCGGCCGTCATCGCCGCGGTTCGCGACCGCGTACCGGGGCCCGGAACCGACCGCTATCTGTCGCCGGAGATCGATGCCGTCGTCGGCCTGGCCACCTCAGGTGCGTTGGTGGCGGCGGTCGAGTCGGTCACCGGCGCGTTGGCCTGAGCGCTCCCGCGGGCTCAGAAAACACTCCACCCGTACTGCTCGGCCCGCAGCTCCTTGATCGAGTGGAGCAGGGTTTTGTCACGCATGGATCGGGCCAATTCCGCGGGCGTGGGCAGCCGCAGCTCGCTCCCCTGGAAGACCGACAGCCCGCTGCAATTCGAGCAGATGGAGATGTCGCCATCGTGCGGCGTGTTGTCGGGATCTCTGGGGTCGATGTAGCTATTCACGATGTGTTGGCAGAACGGACAGCGCCGCGCCTCGACGACGTGGACCTTCATCTGATCTAGGTTAGGCCGGTTGGCTTTGCCTGCAAATGCCTTCAGCAAAACCAATATGGATTTTTTGCATGTGGAACGACCCCCTCGGATAGCCAAAATCGACTGGGGCAAACCGGATTTCGGACACGTAATTTCGTCCAGCTGGGCCGCAGGCGCTGACTCGTCCAAGTAGCGAAAAACCCGGCTACGTGGCCGTCGGTCGGTCCGCCTCGAGAATCCGTCCGACGGTGTTGCCGACCGAACGCGCGAACGTGCGATCGTCGAGGTCCTCGAGACCGGTCGACGCGCGAAGGAAGTCGCCGAACAGGCACCACCCCAGCTGCAACGCGATGGTGTGCGCCGCGGCCAGCCTCGCGTCGAGTTCAGAGTCGTGCCGAGCTCGGACGCTGTCGAGCAGTATCTCCATCGTCGGGAAGCGCTTCTGTAGTTCGCCGATCGAATACCCGTCGAGTGACGTCCTGGCGATCACCCGAAGCTGACGCTCAACCGCTTCGCCGACCGCGCTGCCGTCTGCCTCTGCGGCGAGCAGGCCGGCGAGGTGCTGACCGAGGTGATCGAGCACCGCCCCCACCAGACCGTCCTTGCTACCGAAATGCCGGTGGATCAATCCGTGGTTCACCTTCGAACGTGCCGCGATGTCCCGGATGGAAGTTGCCACCGGTCCGCGTTCGGCGAACAGGTCGGCGGCGGAGTCCAACACCGCGGCCACCACCTCGGCCCTGCCCAGAGGCACTCCGGCGCGCGGCGCATCGGCCCTTGCACCGACTGTAGTCATGTGACTACGGTACCGGGCAAGGCGTTCGCGGTCAGCAGACGCCCTGCGAAAGGACTCGCCCCGTGGCAACGACGCCATATTCGTACGGTCGGTTCATCGGCAGGGTCGGCGGACTCGCGGTCGCGCTGGGGATCGGAGCCGCGATCGCCAACAGCCCGGCCATCGCCGCGGCCGACGACGGTCAGGCGAGCTCCTCGGAGAGTGGGGTGTCGGGCAGCGCGGCGTCGTCGACCACGCACGAGGACGGCGCCGAACAGAAGTCGACACCCAAGACCGTCACGGAGCCGACCTCAGCGTCAAAAGAGGACGAGCCAGGCGCCAATCGCAAGAAAAAGAAGAAGACGTCCGAGTCCGAGTCGAAACCGACCGACGACGACACCGCGAGCCAGACCACCACGACGATCGCCACGACGACGGCCGCCAAGACGGACACCGCCGACGATCCTGCCCCCAAGCCGACAGCACCGGCCGAAACGCTGGCCGTGGCGTCCACGGTGGGAGCGGCCAGCCGGCAGGTCTCCCACACCACCACTTCGTCCATCACCACGACTCCAACGGTGACGGCCCAGACTCTGGCGGTGAGTCCGCTCGGCACCCCCGAGCAACTCGCCGCCGAGCGGCGGGCCGCGGAAACAGTGAACACCCTTCCCGTTCAGTTGATGAAACTGGTTCTCCAATTCGGTTGGCGGTCAACCGCACAACAACAGTTCAAGCTC
>DATJIX010000199.1:0-31735 GCA_035492865.1 Mycobacterium sp.
GGTGGTCACCGTGCCGACAGTCGACCGCGAGGTCGCCGAACCCCGGCGCTGCTGCAATGCGACGGCGGGCGGCAGCCCGGTGATGTCATCCACCTTGGGCGCGCCGGTTGGCAACAGCAGCCGACGGGCGTATGGGGCGACGGATTCGAAGTAGCGGCGTTGGGCCTCGGCATAGATGGTCCCGAAGGCCAACGACGACTTGCCGGATCCCGAGATCCCGGTGAACGCGACCAGCGCGTCACGCGGCGCTACGACGTCGACACCCCGTAGATTGTGGACTCTCGTCCCGTAAACGCGGACACAAGGGTCGATGTCGTCAGCCCTGCGGTGGGACGTTTCTGTCATAGTGCTCTGTTGAGTACCCATGCTGGAGCCGCGCAAGCGCCTGTTTGCTGGTCGACCACCGCGTCCGGCGACTCAATCGTTCCCATGTTCGTACCTTCGCGATGGCGCAACCGACAACTGCACAGCGTCGCCCCAGCGAAACGACGACCTGCAGACACGTTCTCCAGTAGAGATGCGAACCCGTAATCCCTTGCGTTAGGCTGCTGTCCGATCAGTGAGGAGCTTTGGGTGCGGGCTTATGCAGCGCCCGACACCCAGGCTTTGCGGGGCTGGCAGCGTCGGGCATTGGTGCGGTACCTCGGCGCGAAGCCACGCGATTTCCTTGCCGTCGCTACTCCTGGTGCAGGTAAAACTGCGTTTGCCCTCCGCATCGCCGGAGAGCTGCTGGCCGACGGCACCGTCGAGCGCATCACCGTCGTCGTGCCGACTGAACATCTCAAGATCCAGTGGGCGCTGGCCGCCGCGAGAGTCGGCATCGCGCTCGATCCCAAGTTCTCCAACTCGTCGGCGCAGAACTCGTCGGAGTACCACGGTGTCGTCGTCACCTACGCGCAGGTGGCCAGCCACCCGACCCGACACCGGGTGCGCACCGAGAACTATCGCACCCTTGTCGTTTTCGACGAGATCCACCACGGCGGCGACGCGAAGAGTTGGGGCGACGCCATCCGCGAGGCCTACGGCGACGCGACGCGCAGGCTGGCACTGACGGGTACGCCATTCCGCAGCGACGACAGCCCGATCCCATTCGTCACCTACGAGCCCGACGGCGACGGTCTGATGCGCTCGCACGCCGACCACACCTACGGCTACGCGGAGGCGCTGGCCGACGGCGTGGTCCGCCCTGTCGTGTTTCTGGCCTACTCGGGTGAGGCGCGCTGGCGGGACAGCGCGGGCGAGGAACACGCGGCACGCCTCGGCGAGCCGCTGACCGCCGAGCAGACCGCACGCGCCTGGCGCACCGCGTTGAACCCGGCGGGGGAATGGATGCCCGCGGTCATCGCCGCCGCCGACACCCGACTGCGACAGAAGCGGCAACACGTCCCCGACGCAGGCGGCATGATCATCGCCTCCGATCAGACCGCCGCCCGCGCCTACGCGGATCTGCTCACCACGATCACCGGTGAGGCGCCGACGGTGGTGCTCTCCGACGACCCCGGTTCCTCGGACCGCATCACCCAGTTCTCGGAAGGCACCAGCCGCTGGCTGGTCGCCGTGCGGATGGTGTCCGAGGGCGTCGACGTGCCGAGGCTGGCGGTCGGGGTCTATGCCACCAGCGCGTCGACGCCCCTGTTCTTCGCCCAGGCGATCGGCCGGTTCGTCCGCACCCGCCAACCCGGTGAGACGGCGAGCATCTTCCTGCCGTCGGTGCCCAATCTGCTGCTGCTGGCCAGTGAGATGGAAGCCCAGCGCAACCATGTGCTCGGCAAGCCGCACCGGGAGTCCGAGGGCGACGAGGAGTACGTCGAGCGGCGCAAGTCCGAGCCAAGCGAGTTGGACAACGGCTTCGAGTCGTTGGGCGCCGACGCCGAGCTGGACCAGGTGATCTTCGACGGTTCCTCCTTCGGCACCGCGACGCCCGCGGGCAGCGAGGAGGAGGCCGACTTTCTCGGCATCCCCGGCCTGCTCGACGCGGATCAGATGCGAGATCTGTTGCGGCGCAGGCAGGATGAACAGCTATCGAAGCGCACGGCCAGCGGCGAGGTGCCACGGCCGTCGACGCACGGGCAACTGCGTGAGCTCCGTCGCGAGCTCAACACGCTGGTGTCGATCGCCCACCACCGCACCGGTAAGCCGCACGGCTGGATCCACAACGAGCTGCGCAGGCTGTGCGGCGGCCCGCCGATGGCGGCGGCGACGACGGATCAGCTCAAGGCGCGCATCGAGGCGGTGCGCACACTTTCCAGCCGTCAGCAGCCCTGAGTGCAAATTCGACAATGGCCTCGCATACGTTCTCCTCATGCCCGCCGACGTACCGACGATCCTCGCGACGAGCGGCGGCTTCCGGGAGGGCCGCCGCACCCGCTACGAGTTGAGCGAGCTGTCGGAATACGCGATCGACTTGGCCGGCGTCACGGGACGGGCGCCCCGGCTGTGTTTCGTGGCGACCGCGCTCGGCGACAACCCGCTCGTGCTGCACCGGTTGATCGACGCCGCGCAGTCGCGTGGCCTTTTCGCGTCGCATCTGACGCTGTTTCCGATGCCGAACGTCGACGACATCACCGCCCATCTGCTCGACCACGACGTGGTCTGGGTGTTCGGCGGCAGCGTCGCCGGGTTGCTGGCGATGTGGCGATTGCACGGTGTCGACGCCGCGATGCGGACCGCGTGGCAGGCCGGCGTCGTGCTGACGGGCGTCTCGGCCGGTTCGATCTGCTGGCACGTCGGCGGCACCACCGACTCGTACGGCCCGGACCTGAGGCCGGTGACCGACGGGCTTGCGCTGGTGCCGTTTTCGAACGGTGTGCACTACGACTCCGAACCGCAGCGACGACCGTTGTTTCAGCGGCTCATTGCCGACGGCACTCTTCCGCACGGGTATGCCACCGATGACGGCGCGGGCGTCCTCTATCGGGGCACCGAGTTTGTCGAGGCCGTCACCGAACGTGACGGCGCCGCAGCATATTTCGTCGACCGCGCCGCGGAAGTCCGCCTCGACACACGCAGGCTCTGACCATACAGTTGCCTCATGGATGTGAGCTTGCACTACTGGAACTTCTCAACGCCGTCGAATCCGGCCGAGATCGCAACAACACTTGGTGAAGCCGCGAGCATCGCCGAGCAGGCAGGGTTCGCAGAGTTGACCGTGATGGACCACTACTTCCAGATGGACGCGATGGTGCCCGCCGACGAGCCGATGCTCGAGGCCTACACCACGCTCGGCTACGTCGCGGCGGTGACCCAACGGCTGCGGCTGGGTGTGCTCGTCACCGGGGTCATGTACCGCCACCCTGGGTTGCTCGCCAAGATCGTCACCACACTGGATGTGCTCTCCGCCGGCCGCGCCCAACTGGGCATCGGCGCCTCGTGGTACGAGCGGGAGCAGGTCGGGCTCGGTGTTCCCGTCGTGCCCGTGACCGAACGCTTCGAACGGCTGGAAGAAACGCTGCAGATCTGCCTGCAGATGTGGAGCGACAACAACGGCTCATACCAGGGCACGCACTACCAGCTGGCCGAAACATTATGTGTGCCAGCGCCATTGAGCAATCCCCGGCCACCGATCCTGATCGGCGGCGGTGGCGAGCGCAAGACGCTGCTGCTGGTGGCCAGGTACGCCGACGCGTGCAACCTGTTCGCCACTACTACCGAGGATGTCGCCCACAAGTTGGACGTGCTGCGCGCCCATTGCGACGCCGAGGGACGCGACTACGACGCCATCCGCAAGACCGCGACGTATATGGCGCCGGTCCTCGACGACCCCGACAACTTCGTCGCCGAATCAGAGCGCTATGCCGAACTGGGTATCACGCAATGGGATCTGATGCCGGACCGGCACCCCGTCGAATACACCGAACGCCTGGCGGAGCTGGTGCCGAGGTTGCGTGACCTATAACCCCAACAGCTCGGGCAGGTCCGCAACCGAATCGATGACGTGATTCGGCTGCATCGCGAATTCGTCTGCGGCCCACCGGTCGAGCGTGTCTTGGCGGAACTTTCCGGTGCGCACCAGCACTCCGGTCATGCCCACCACCTGTGCGGCCAGCACGTCGTTGTTGAGGTCGTCGCCGATCATGTACATCTCGTCGGGATCGACGCCGAGACGGCTCGCCGCGGCGAGGAACCCTTCCGGCGCGGGTTTGCCGACAGCGGTGGCCTTACGACCGGAGGTCTCCTCCATGCCGATCAGATACATGCCGGTATCGACCCGCAACCCGTCGGTGGTGGTCCACGCGGTGCTGCGATGCATGGCGACCACCGGCACACCCTGCGCCATCCAGTCGTAGACCCACGACAGCGTCAGGTGGCTGTACTCCGGTCCGGCCCCGCCCAGCAGCACCACATCGGGGGTGTCCGGCGCCTTGGGTCCGCTGAACTCGCTGGAGTAGACGATGTCGATGCCCGGCATGTCCTCGGCGATCTGCCCGCTGTTGACCAGGAAACATCGCGCATCCGGATAGCGGCTGCGGACATAATCCGCGGTCAGCACGGCCGCGGTGATCACCTCGTCAGCGCGCACGGCCATGCCGGCCTCGGTGAGCAGTTCGGCGATCTGCACGCGGGTCCGCGTGGTGGTGTTGGTCAGATACGAGCAGGCGATCTGGTGATCGGACAACGTCCGCAAGGTTTTTGAGGCACCCGCGATCGGCCTCCACGACGTCACCAGGACGCCGTCGATGTCGAACAGCACACCGCCGATTGCCATGGCCCGACAGTAAACGGCAAACGAATCAGCGCAACTCGGGGGCTAGCCGAACTGGGCGAAGTACGGGCGCGCAGCCTTGCCCTTCTCGACCAGGATGAAGACCACCCCCCACGGATCGGCGAACCACGTGGTGCGCACTCCGGCGATGTCGGCGATGCCGTCGACCAGAAACTGGACTCCCTTGTCCTCCAACGCCTTCCGGGTCTCGTCCAGGTCCTCGCAGATCAATCCGACGTGCGACAAGCCCGGGTCCGCCAGGCCCTCTCGGCGTGTCTCGCCGCAGTCGGCGCGCAGGTATTCGATGACTTCGAGCACTCGGTCGCCGTCGTCGCCAAACCCCACGATCGCGGCCTTCATCGCTGGATCGGCCAACAATTCGCCCATGTCGGCGCGTATCGCGTCACCGTCCATCACGTACGGCGGCGAGAGCACTGTGAATCCCAGCACGTCGCGGTAGTACGCCACTGCGGCCTCGCAGTCGGGAACGCACACGCCGGTGTGCGCCAGGCCCGTTATCATGACTCGATTGTGGCGCATTCGGTCATCGATCCCGACGGCAAAACATGGACGGTGCGTCGGCGCTGGTTTCCGTGGCGGCGGGCGCTCTCGCTGCGCTCGCTGTGGCACAGCACCCCCGACGACGAGAAACCGGACGCCGAGCAGGCGCAAGCGGACTCGTCAAAATCCGGAAACCTGTTTCTGACCGTTGTTCTTGGCACCATCGGGATGCTGCTCTGGCTTGTCATCACGGCGGGCAAGGCCGTGCTGATCCTGCTGGCCGCCACGCTGGCAGTCGTGCTGTCGGTGGCCGATCTGATCCTGCAGCTGCTCGTGATGCCGTTCGTGCTGCTGGCCCGGATGGGCGGGGTGATGCGCTGGCCCGTCCAAGTCGAACGCGAACATCAGTTCGTCCGGACCGAGTACGCCGACGGTTTCGACGCCGCGGCGGTGTTGCGCGACGGCCTGTCGACGCAGATTCAGCGCGGCGAGCTGGCTACCGAGCCGGTGAAGTCATAAACCAGTAGTCGCGGCCGCAAGCACTTCGAAACTTAAGTACCTGGCTACGCTATTGCCCCCGTGAGACCACCTCGAAACTTGTCCTTACCAGGCCTGATGCCTGGCCAAGGAGAGTGGGGGTAACAGCATGGCGGTCCTGGGAGAGCGAGCGATTGTTCTTGGCGCGAGCATGAGCGGGCTACTGGCCGCCAGGGTGCTCGCAGAGAAGTACGGGGAGGTGACGGTGGTGGAGCGCGATGCCCTTCCCACCGATCCCGCGGCCCGGCGCGGCGTTCCACAGGGCAGGCTGATACACGCGCTGCTGGCGCGCGGGGCGCAAGTCCTGGATGAGCTGTTCCCTGAGTTTCTCGACCAACTCGTGGCCAGTGGCGCCACCCGGTGGGACGGCGACTACGCCAAGCTGTGCTTCTCGGTCGGCGGCCATCAGCTGAGCAGGTCTGGAAAGGCCCCGTCGCCGGATTCGATGCCGTTCTACTTTCAAAGCAGGCCATTCCTGGAATGGCACGTGCTTCGGCGGATGCGCGACTTCGCCAACGTCAGCATCCTCGAGCGCCACGATGTTCAGTCGCTGACATCGACACCCGACGGCAGCCGCGTAACCGGCGTCGAGGTGGTGGACCGCGACAGCCGACAATGCGCGACGCTGACCGCCGACTTGGTAGTCGACGCAACCGGCCGCGGTTCGCGCACACCTATATTCCTCGAGCAGCTCGGCTATGGGCGACCAGTGGAGGACGAGGTGGTCGTGCATCTGGCGTACGCCTGCCAGCGCTTGCGCACCAAACCCGGTGCCATCGCCGAGGACTTCATCGCGATTTTCCCCGAGCCTGGCCGACCCAAGATGTTCGCGACGATCGGCTACGAGAACGACACCACCATGTTCGCTGTCGGCGCCATGGCGGGGCAGGAGCCGCCGGAAACACTCGCTGAAATGCTCACCTTCGCAGCCGATTTGGCGCCAGCCAGTGCGCTGCAGGCGTTCACCGACGCTGAACCACTTGGGGAGGTTGCCCATTACCGTGTGCCGTCGAATCGTTGGCGGCGCTACGACAAGATGCGGCGGCTACCGGCCGGTCTACTTGTGATCGGCGACGCGGTATGCAGCTTCAATCCCATTTACGGACAGGGCATGACGGTCGCAGCCGTCGAGGCGCTCGTTCTTCGCGACTGCCTGCGCCGTGGCGACAGAAACCTTCCGCGTCGATTCTTCCGTTCCAGTGCCAAGACCATCCGCATCGCATGGCAGAGCGCTGCGGGCTCCGATCTGGCGTTACCGGAAGTGGAAGGGGCGGTGCCACTCCCGATGCGTCTCAGCAACGCCTACCTGGACAGGGTGATGTCGGCGGCTGAGAGTGACCCGATTGTGATGCTGCAGTTTCTGCGCGTCATCGGAATGATCGATCCGCCAACGCGATTCTTCGCGCCGTCCTTCGTCTTCCGGATCCTTCGAGCCAACCGAGGTGGCTATCGACAGACCCACTCGTTGTCGGCGACCCATGGCGAGGCGGCCGCCGCAATCGTCCACGCCAGTTCGGCGGGCACATCGACCACCTGATATCGCTTCACACCGGCCGCGGTGGCAGCGATCAGGGTCGCCACCCCCGCTCGACGTTGCAGCAGCGTTTGGCGCACCGTCCACCCGATGACACCCGCCGCGGCGATGCAGTCGCGCCGCCTGTCCAGGCTGCCCGCCCGCGCCACCAGCCAGTCGGCGTCCACCCGATGCCCGAGCGCCCGCGACCGGTCGAGCGCCAACAGCGCACAACACACCGTCAGAACCCCCCACGCAGGCCATGTCCACACCGGCATCTCGGAATGCAGTGCCACCATCGTGACCAGCAGCACCAACGGCAGCGCAAGAGCACGGGTCCAGCGCCTGCGGGTCGCCGCCGGACCATGCGCGCGCAGCGGACCGCTGACTGGGTTCTGCGCCTCGATCAACTCCGAAAGCACCGTCTCCGCAGTCGCTCTCGGGCAGGGCGGCAGCAGCAGCGACGCTTCCCCGGCACCGCCGACACCTGTCATCACCGCGTCCAACCGAGCGCCGCCGAACAACCGCACCAACAGCGGCTCCCGCAGGGTTCCGCCGCGCAGCCGGCGCATGTCGAACGTGTGCTCGCGCACCCGCAGCAGGCCGTGCTCGAGATGCAACACGTCGGCGTCGCGACGCAGCACCAGGTTTCCGTATGTCACCAATGACCGCAGCACCGACAACAGGACGGACGCGATCAACACCACGACAACCACCACGGTCACGCTCGCGGCGACCCCGAAACGCTCCGCGGCGTCCAACCCCGATCTGGCCAACCGCGAATCCTGCAGTGCCGCACCGGCTCCCGCTTGATATATCACGCCGACGGCCGCTGCGATCATCGCCAGCCCGGTGAAACTCAGCGGACTGTAGCGCAGCCAGGAGGGCTGCCAGCGCGCCAATTCACGGCCAGTCGTCTCGTCCTCGGCGGGCATGAGCGAGTCCGCGAGCAGAATCGCTCTCAGCCGGGGAATCTGATCGGCTTCCACCGCGTCGAGGGCGAACCCGGCGTCACGCCTGGCGTCCTGTCCCGTGCTCAGCCGCAGCACGGTCAGCCCGAGTAGCCGGTGCAACAGCCGCGCATCGGTCGATACCGAGCGAATCCTGTTGCGGGGTACCGAAAGCACCTTGCGCTGCAGCACACCTGTGCGCAGCCGCACCTCCTCGGAATCGATGCGGTAGCTGGTGGTGAACCACCGGGCCACGCCGTAGCCGACGATCAACGCCAGCCCGAACAGCGTCCACCACGGATTACCCGTCGCCGAGCCCAGCACGACCGACCCGATCAGCAGCGGTATCTGGCGCAGCACCTCATGCACCGGGTGCACCAGCAGCATGCGCGGGCTCAGCCGCTGCCACAGTTGTCCGTTATCGACCGTCACGTCGCGTCCTCGCCGCCGAGCGCCGCGATGTCGGTCAGTTGCGCGACGATCCGGTCGGCCACATCGGAATCCAGCGCGACGATGCGCACCGCCCCCGCCGACGATGCCGTCGTCACCGTCACATTCGCCAGCCCGAACAACTGGTCGAGCGGACCACGCTCGGTGTCGACGGTCTGCACCCGTGAGATCGGTGCGATCCGGCGCTCCTGCACCAGCCAGCCCGTCCGGGTGTACACCGCCTTGGGGTCAATGTCCCAGCGGTGCACGCGGTATCGCCACAGCGGGACGACAACGACGAACACCACGATGCAGAGCACGGTCGCCGCGCCAGCCAGCACATGCGCCAACGGCAACCGGGGGCTGATCACGAACCACACCACTTGACCCGCGGCCAGAATGAGCCACGGGATCGCCGCTCCGATCGCCCACACCAGCGGGGCCTTGCGGCTCGGCGGGTTGGCCGGCTCGAGCAGGTTCATGATCTTTCGAGATGGACGAACTGGCTGACCCCGAACACCCGCAGCATTCGCATCGTCCGTTTCGGGATGAGGTCCGCGACATCGTCGGTGGCGACGATGGTCGGCCGGCCGACGTCGACGCGTTCACCCTGCGTGACGACGGTGGCCGAGCCCGCGGCGAGCACGTTGCGCAGCCAGTCGGCACGGGTGCCGTACGGCAGGGCGATCAGCAGGCCGGTCGCACTTTCGATGATGTCGATCGGTGTCTGGTAGGTCCGGCCCGAGGTGCGCCCGACGTGCTCGATCACCGAAGTCTGCGTGTCCGAGGTGCCGGCGGTGCGCATCACCCGCGGGTTCGTCACCGTTCGGTTCATCCGGCGGATGATGTCCAGCGCGGGCCCCACCTGCCATCGCAGTCCTGCCAACAACAGCCCGAGGAACGCCACCACGGCGGCGATCAGCGTGCCGACAACCACCCAGACCGCTCGCATACCCACGACAACGAAACTAACCGTTGGCCGCTGAGTATGTTGAGCCCATGAGTGCCAACTGGACCGCGGCCGACGTGCCCGATCAATCCGGCCGGATCGCCATCGTCACCGGAGCGAATTCTGGCCTCGGATTCGACACCGCAGCGGTACTGGCGGACAAGGGCGCGCACGTGGTGTTGGCGGTGCGCAACCTCGACAAGGGCAAGGACGCCATCGATCGGATCAAGTCGAAGAGCCCCGGCGCCGTCGTCTCGCTCCAAGAGTTGGATCTGACATCGCTGGACAGCGTCCGCAAAGCCGCCGACCAGCTACGCGCCGACTACCCGCGCATCGACTTGCTGATAAACAACGCAGGCGTGATGTACGTGCCGACGCGCGAAACCACCAAAGACGGCTTCGAGATGCAGTTCGGCACCAATCACCTGGGCCATTTCGCACTGGACGGTCTGCTGATCGACAACCTGCTGCCGGTGGAGGGCTCACGGGTGGTCACGGTCAGCAGCTTCGGTCACAAGATCATGGCCAAGATCCACTTCGATGACCTGAAGTTCGACCGCGGCTACAACCGAGTGGCCGCGTACGGCCAGTCCAAACTGGCCAACCTGCTGTTCACCTACGAGCTTCAGCGGCGGTTGACGGCCAAGGGCGCACCGACGACCGCGCTGGCCGCGCATCCCGGTTTCTCCGACACCGAATTGATGCGGCACCTGCCCAGTATCATCCCCGAACCCTTGTGGAGGTTGTTCACGCAACCCGCAGACATGGGTGCGTTGACGACCCTTCGCGCCGCAACCGACCCGACCGCGCACGGCGGCCAGTACTACGGGCCAGGCGGCATCGGAGAATTGCAGGGCCACCCGAAAGTCGTTGCGTCAAGCAAACAATCGCACGACGAGGATCTTCAGCGCCGGCTGTGGACGGTGTCCGAAGAGCTCACCGGCGTGACGTTCCCGGTCTGATGCGTACCGTCGACGAACACCGGCGCGTGGTCGCCGGTCTGATCACCGCAAAGCCGGCCGAGACAGTGCCGCTCGCCGAGACGCTCGGCCTCGTACTGGCCGACGATGTGGTTGCGCCGCTGTCGCTGCCCGGGTTCGACAACTCTGCAATGGACGGCTACGCCGTGATGGCCGACGATGTCGCAGGCGCGACACCCGAACAGCCCGTGCTCCTACCTGTCGCCGAGGACATCCCGGCGGGCCGCACCGACGCGCTGACACTGAAACCCGGTACAGCACACCGGATCATGACCGGTGCGCCGCTGCCCGCAGGTGCCACCGCCGTGGTGCCGGTCGAGGTCACCGACGGGGCTACCGACACCGTGTCGATCCGCGCAGCCGCCAGGGACGGCCAGCACTTGCGTCGCGCCGGTGAGGACGTCACGGCAGGCACCACGGTGCTGCGGGCCGGTCACGTGCTCACCCCCGCTTCGCTTGGCCTGGCCGCGGCGCTTGGCCTCGGTGAACTGAAAGTTGTTCCGCGACAACGGGTATTGGTGATGTCGACCGGCTCGGAGCTGGTGGCGCCTGGCACCCCGCTGCAGCCGGGCCAGATCTACGAATCCAACGCCGTGATGCTGGCGGCGGCCGTGCGTGACGCGGGTGCGGTTGTGGTCGCGGCGCCGATGGTCGGCGATGACGTCGCCGCGTTCCGCGATGCACTGACCCGGCACGCAACCGACGCCGATCTGATCATCACCACGGGCGGCGTCAGCGCAGGCGCGTACGAGGTTGTCAAGGACTCCCTCGGCGGCGAGGTCGACTTCGTCAAGGTCGCCATGCAGCCCGGCATGCCGCAAGGCGCCGGATCGGTGAACGGCACGCCCATCATCACGCTGCCCGGCAACCCCGTCAGCGCGCTGGTGTCCTTCGAGGTGTTCATCAGGGCGCCGTTGCGGATCGCGATGGAGCTGCCGAATCCGGACCGGCCTCGGCGCACCGCCGTGCTGGCGGAGGATCTGACGTCGCCCCGCGGCAAGCGCCAATTCCGTCGCGGCGTGCTGGACCGCGACGCGGAGACCGTCACCAGCTACGGCCCACCGGCTTCGCACCATCTGCGCTGGCTGGCCTCGGCCGATTGCCTGCTTGAAATCGACGAGGACGTCGCCGAGTTGGCCGCTGGATCGCCGGTGCACGTGTGGGACTTGGCCTAAGCCCGATCGGCGAAGGGGCACGCCCGTAGAATCGCTGCACGATGGCCAGACGCCCCGACCTCAAATCCGGCCCCGAGCGGCTCGCGGCGCTGGTGCGCACGACGATTCCGCCGATGCATTCCGCAGGGATGCCGTTCGTCGGCGCCAGCCTGGCGCTCGCGGCGCTCGGCCGAAAGCGCCCGTGGCTGCGCAGGGCGGGGCTGGCCTCGGCCGCCGCCAACGCGGCGTTCTTCCGGCATCCGCCTCGGGTGCCTCCCACTCGGCCAGGGGTCATCGTCGCGCCGGCGGACGGGTTGATCTGTCTCATCGAGGATGCGGTGCCCCCCGCCGAACTCGGCCTGCCTGAAACGCCGTTGCCGCGCATCAGCATTTTCCTGTCGATCTTCGACGCGCACGTGCAGCGGGCACCGATCAGCGGCGAGGTGGTCTCGGTGGTACACCGCCCCGGGATGTTCCGCTCGGCCGAACTGGAGGCCGCCAGCGAAGACAACGAACGCAACAGCGTGCGGATCCGGACGGCGGAGGGCGCCGAGGTGATCGCCGTGCAGATCGCGGGCCTGGTGGCGCGGCGCATCGTGTGCGAAACGAAGGCGGGCGACAAGCTGACGATCGGCGACACCTACGGCCTGATCCGGTATGGCTCGCGGCTGGACACCTACCTACCACCAGGGTCGAACATCCTGGTGTCCACCGGGCAGCGGGCGGTCGGCGGCGAAACCGTATTGGCCGAGCTGCCGTGAGACCGCGCATCAAGGCGCCCGTCGTGAGCCTGCGCATCCTGCCGAGCGCCATGACGGTGGCAGCCATCTGTCTCGGGTTGACCTCGGTCAAAATGGCGCTCGACAACCGCCCTACCGAGGCGATGGCATTTCTGGCGGTGGCCGCGATACTCGATGCGCTCGACGGCCGCATCGCCCGCATCCTGAAAGCCACCTCGCGGATGGGCGAGGAAATCGACTCTCTTGCCGACGCGGTGAATTTCGGTGTGGCACCGGCACTCATCGTCTACGGCACGCTGCTCTCACAGTCGCGAGTGGGCTGGATCGTGGTGCTGCTGTACGCCGTCTGCATCGTGCTGCGGCTGGCTCGGTTCAACGCGATGCTCGACGTCGACAAGCCCGCATACGAGAAGGAGTACTTCGTCGGCATGCCCGCCCCGGCGGGCGCGATCGGCGCCATCGGACCGCTGGCCGCCAAGATGCAGTTCGGCGATGGCTGGTGGACGTCGGAGGCCGCCGTCGTCATCTGGACCATCGGCGTCTCGCTGCTGGTCGTCAGCACGCTCCCGATGCGCAAGATCCACACCTTCGCGGTGTCCCCGAACATGGTGCCCATGCTGCTGCTTGGGGTGGTCGTCCTGGTGGCGGCGTCGATCTTCTACGGCTACCTGACGATTCTGGCGATCATCGCGGCCTACATCATCCACATCCCGTTCGCGATCCGCACCCGGCGCTTCCTAGCGGAGCACCCGGAGATATGGGACGACAAACCGCGACAACAACGCGCGGCGCGCCGGGCCATCCGGCGGGCGTCGCAGCCGCAGCGCCGCCGATCGAATCTGCGACTCGGGCTGCGCAGGCCGGGCCGCTGACATGACCCAGATCGAAGCTGCGGAGGATCCGCCGCTGAGCCATCTCAGGCTGACCGCACGCCTGAACACCTCAGCGCTCGACAACCGCCGCGGTGTGGTCCGCCTGCACCCGGAAGCCATTGCCGCGCTTGGTATTCGAGAATGGGATGCGATCTCGTTGACCGGGTCGCGCACCACCGCCGCGGTGGCGGGCGTGGCGCCTGCAGGCACTCCGACCGGCACCGCTCTGCTCGACGACGTAACGCTGTCCAACGCCGGGTTGCGCGAGGACACCACGGTGATCATCTCGGCGGTGACGGTGTACGGCGCCCGCTCGGTCACGGTGAGTGGTTCGAACCTTGCCACGCAGTCGATCTCGTCAGCGACGCTGCGCCAGGCCCTGCTCGGCAAGGTGATGACCGTCGGCGACACGGTGTCGTTGCTGCCGCGTGACCTCGGCCCCGACATCCCCTCGTCGGCGGCCACCGCCGCGTTGGCGTCGTCGGTCGGCATCACCTGGACGTCCGAGTTGTTGACGGTTACCGGCGTTGATCCCGCGGGACCGGTGAGCGTGCAGCCGAATTCGGTGGTGAGTTGGGGCGACGGCGCGGCCCCCGCCGGGCCTGCGACCGCCGGTCAGCACACGGTGTCGACGCCGAAGAAGTCGGCGACCGTCAACATCGACGACCTGAAGGGCTCCCACGCGCAGGCCTCGCGGCTCACGGAATGGCTCAAGCTGGCCCTCGATCAGCCGGAGTTGCTCGAAACGCTCGGGGCCACATCCAATCTCGGCGTGCTGGTGTCCGGGCCCGCGGGCGTCGGCAAGGCCGCGCTGGTGCGGGCGGTGTGCGCGGACCGGCGGCTCGTCGAACTCGACGGCCCCGAGGTGGGTGCGCTGCGCGCCGAAGACCGGCTGCAGAGTGTGGCGTCGGCGGTGGCCACCGTCCGCGACGGCGGCGGCGTGCTGCTGATCACCGACATCGATGCGCTGCTGCCGACGACCGCCGACCCGGTGTCAACCCTGATCCTCACCGAACTGCGCAACGCGGTCGGCACCAAGGGCGTGGCGTTCATCGCCACCACGCAGCAGCCCGACGGCGTCGACCCTCGGCTGCGGGCACCCGACCTGTGCGACCGTGAACTCGGACTGACCCTGCCCGACGGCGCCGTCCGCAAGCAGCTGCTCGAGGTGCTGCTGCGCGATGTGCCGTCCGAGGACCTCAACCTCGACGAAGTCGCAGAGCGCACACCCGGTTTCGTCGTCGCTGACCTTTCCGCATTGGTGCGCGAGGCCGCGTTGCGCGCTGCCGCGCGGGCCAGCGCGGACAGCAAGCCCCCGGTGTTGACGCAGGACGATCTGATCGGCGCGACGACCGTCATCCGCCCACTGTCGCGCTCGGCCACCGAAGAGGTGTCGGTGGGATCGGTGACGCTCGACGACGTCGGCGACATGGTGGCCACGAAGCAGGCACTCACCGAGGCGGTGCTGTGGCCGCTGCAGCATCCGGAAACCTTTCAGCGGCTGGGCGTCGCGCCGCCGCGCGGTGTGCTCCTGTACGGGCCGCCCGGCTGCGGCAAGACGTTCGTGGTGCGCGCGTTGGCGAGTTCCGGTCGGCTGTCGGTGCATGCGGTCAAGGGCGCCGAATTGATGGACAAGTGGGTCGGCTCGTCGGAAAAGGCGGTGCGCGAACTGTTTCAGCGCGCCCGCGATTCGGCGCCGTCGCTGGTATTCCTCGACGAGATCGACGCGCTGGCACCCCGGCGCGGACAGAGCTTCGACTCCGGCGTCACCGACCGCGTCGTCTCCGCACTGCTGACCGAACTCGACGGCATCGAGCCGCTGCGCGATGTGGTGGTGCTCGGCGCGACCAACCGGCCGGAACTGATCGATCCCGCGCTTTTGCGACCGGGCCGGCTGGAGAAACTGGTCTTCGTCGAACCGCCCGACGCCGAGGCGCGCCGCGAAATCCTGCGCACCGCAGGTAAATCCATCCCGCTGTCCGACGACGTCGACCTGGACGCGCTGGCCGGCGAGCTCGACGGCTACAGCGCGGCCGACTGCGTGGCGCTGCTGCGGGAGGCCGCACTGACCGCAATGCGACGCTCCATCGACGCGGCCGACGTGACCGGGGCCGACGTCGCGAAGGCCCGTGAAAACGTGCGTCCGTCCTTGGACCCGGCGCAGGTGGAGTCGCTGCGGGCGTTCTCGGCCGCACGCTGAATCTGCCGCGCCGAGACTGCGGAGAGATCGCGAATTCGGCCGGAATTGCGATCTGCCCGCAGTTTCGCGAAGGAACGCAACTGAGTTACGCGCGCTCGGCCAGCGCGGCGAGCCGCTCGATCGAAGCGAGTAACTTGTCCGCGGTGGTGGCGCGCGCCCGTGGCAGGCGGTTCTCGTCGGTCAGCAGCGACCAGTCGTAGGTGTGGGTGACCAGGGTCCGTGATTCGGACAGCGGTTCCAACTCCCAGCGCCACAGGTGACCCGGCGGTGGCTTACCCGGTTCCGACGGCTGCCACGCGATGCGCGTGCCCTCCTCGAACTCGACGACGTGGTTCGTCCGATCTTCGCCCATGGTGAGCGTCGTGGTGAACACGTCACCCACCGTCCGCACCCGTTGACCGGGCGGCGCCTCGGCCAGGTTGTCGTTGCCGTCCCACTGCGGCTGCAGCGACGGATCGGCGATGAGTTCGAAGACTTTGTCCGCAGGCGCCGCGATCTCGCGGCTCGCGCTGACGACCTTGGTTGTCACGATCCGATTCAACAACATCTTGACAGTGACAAGTTACAAGTGCATAGTCGAACACCAGAACTAGTCACTGCCAAGATCGACCACGGAGGGCTCCATGACCGCACCAGCCGTCGCATCCGTTCGAGCCGGCGACCGCGACCGCGAGAGGACCGCCAACCAACTGGGCCAGGCGCTGGCGCAGGGCTACCTCGCGTTCGAGGAGTACGAGAACCGGCTGCAGGCCACCTTCGCCGCGCACACCACCGCTGAGCTGCGCCAACTCGTCGCCGACCTGCCTCTCGGACACCTGTACCGCAACGATCCGCAGCGCCGGGTCGCACGTCGGCGGGCCGCACGCCTCGGCGTGAGAATCCACTTCGGCGCCTACCTGGCGATGGTCGTCATCGTGCTCACGGTGTGGCTGGCCGTCGGCCTCACCGCGGGCGCGTGGTACTTCTGGCCCATCTGGCCGATACTCGGCGCGGGTATCGGCCTGGCGTCGCACGCCATTCCGGTTCGACTAGCGGTTCCCGGGCTCTGTCACACGCGTCCAGCGATTCACCACCGCCGCCAGTTCGACAGCATCCGGTAGACGTTCGCTCGCCCAGCCGACATAGCCGTCCGGGCGGACGAGCACCGCGTCCGGCAGCTCCGGATGTGCGTCGATCGCGTGCACGATGTCCGACCGATCCAGTTGGACCGGCGCGGCCGTCACCAACACGAACTTGCCGTCGCGCAGCAGTTCGTACACCCGCTTGCCGCCGCAGACGATGTCGGGCATGCGGCGCCCGACCATCCAGTCCTCACCACGCTTATGCGGATACGCGATCCCGATCCCGCTGAGCCGCTCGGCAAGAAACCGCCTGCCGCGGGGCACCCGGGTGACGGCTCCGATGACGGCACCGCGCAGCAGCCGCCGCGGCAACGAGGTGCCGAGCACCAGCTGGTTGAACACGTCTGTCAGCTGCAGCACTTCGGCGCCGACGGGATGGCGCTCGGCCTCGTAGCTGTCCAGCACGCCGGGCGGTGCGGATCCGCGGATGGTCCCGGCCAGCTTCCACCCCAGGTTCATCGCGTCGCCGATACCGGTGTTCATGCCCTGCCCGCCGAGCGGCGAATGCACGTGCGCGGCGTCACCGGCCAGGAACACCCTGCCTTTTCGGTAGTGCCGTGCCTGTCGCCTCTCACTGAGAAACCTTGAGCTCCAGCGCATCTCGGTCAGCCCGTAGTCATGGCCCGCGATCCGGCACACCGCGTCGCGGATCTCGTCCTCGGTGACCGGTTCGGACAACGGCGCCTGTTCCCGCAGTCGGTCCCACACGATCGCGCGGAACCAACCGTCGCCGAACGGGATGACGAGCACCACGCCCTTCTCATTGGCGTCACCGGCCAGCGTCTGCGCGGGCGGCCGGTCCAGTCGCACGTCGGCCAACAGGATGTGCGTCTCGTACTGCCTGCCGACGAAGTCGATGCCGAGCAGCCGTCGCACCGTGCTGTGCGCGCCGTCGCATCCGATCGCATAACCCGTGCGCACGGTGTCACCGCGTGCGCACTCGACGGTCACCCCTTCGCCGTCCTGCGTCAGGCCCACCACCTCGGCACCACGAACGATCTCGACGCCGAGGTCGTCAGCGCGGGCCTGCAACACCTTCTCCGTTCCACTTTGCGGGACGATGAGCACCATCCCGAACCGGGTGGGCAGCTCACGCAGGTCGAGTTCCACGCCGCCCGGCGGCGCGACCGCGTGCAACTGCACACCCCTGGACAGCAGATCGTCGGCCAGACCGCGCGCGTCGAGGAGCTCAAGAGTCCTGGCGTGTACGGCGAAAGCCCTGGTGATGTTCGGCGTATCGGTGCGCTCCTCGAGCAGCCGCACCGCGACGCCACCGAGGGCGAGCTCGCATGCCAGCATCAGCCCGGTCGGGCCGGAGCCGACCACGACAGCCTCCGGAGTCTCCACGACGCCGGATGGTAGCTGTATCCGCCCACGTAGACTGGCAGAAACCAAAAGCCATTAACACCGGCTGACACCCCGACCCCAACGATCGGAGTGCCATGCTCGCCATCCTGTTCGCCCACGCGGTCGCCACCGCGCTGGCGCCCCTGCTCGTCTACCGGTGGGGCCGGATGGCGTTCTATCCCCTTGCGTTGGTGCCGCTGGGCTCCCTGGCGTGGGTGGCGATGAACTGGCCGGGCCGCGGTGCGAAAACGGTCAACGTCGAGTGGTTGCCCGAGCTGTCGATGAACATCACGCTTCGCTTCGACGCGCTCGCGGCCATCATGAGCGTGCTCGTGCTCGGCATCGGCGCGCTCGTCCTGTTCTACTGCACCGACTACTTCCATCACCGCGACGGCCACACCGAGAAGCGGTTGCCCAGTTTCGCCGCCGAGCTGGTCGCGTTCTCCGGTGCGATGTTCGGTCTCGTGTGCAGCGACAACATGCTGGTGCTCTATGTGTTCTGGGAGCTCACCACGGTGTTGTCGTTCCTCTTGGTCGGCCACTACGCCGAACGCGCGTCCAGCCGCCGGGCCGCTACCCAGGCGTTGTTGGTGACGACGTTCGGCGGGCTGGCGATGCTGGTGGGCATCGTCGTGCTGGGCAACGTGTCCGGCACGTACCTGCTGTCCGAACTGATCGCGTCGCCGCCGACGGGCGCGGCGGCCTCGGTCGGCATCGTGCTGGTCTTGGTCGGAGCGCTTTCCAAATCGGCGATCGTGCCGATGCACTTCTGGTTGCCCGGCGCGATGGCCGCACCGACACCGGTGTCCGCGTATCTGCACGCGGCGGCGATGGTCAAGGCCGGTGTCTACCTGGTCGCGCGGATGAGCCCTGGCTTCGCCGACGCGCCGCCGTGGCGGCCGACGGTGGTGATCCTCGGCTTGCTCACCATGCTGTTGGCCGGCTGGCGTGCCGTGCGCGAATACGACCTGAAGTTGATCCTGGCGTTCGGCACAGTCAGCCAACTCGGGTTGATCACGCTGATGGTCGGCGCGGGCGGCGGCGATCTGATGCTGGCCGGCCTGGCCATGCTGTGCGCGCACGCGATGTTCAAGGCGTCGCTGTTCATGGTCGTCGGCGTCATCGACCACGCCACCGGCACCCGCGACATCCGCAGGCTCGCGTGGCTCGGGCAGCACAGCCGCCCGCTGTTGATCATCGCCGTCGGTGCGACCGCGAGTATGGCCGCGCTACCGCCGTTCCTCGGCTTCGTCGCCAAGGAGGCCGACTTCGAAACCATTGCGCACGCACCGTCACTCGGCGCCGCGGCGCCCTACGTGCTGGCGGGCATCGCGTTCGGGTCGGTGTTCACCACCATCTACAGTCTGCGGTTCCTGCACGGCGCCTTCGGCCGCAAGGGGTTGCCGCAACCCAGCAAGCGGGTGGCCGAAATGCACCGCCCCCCTGCCACTTTCCTCGCCGCACCGGCGATCCTCGCCGCCGCCGGCCTGGTGTTCGGCGTGTGGCCTGCGGGCCTTGACCAAGTCCTTCACTCCTACTCCGACACGATTCCGGGCGGCGAGACGTACACACTCGCACTGTGGCACGGCTTCGGCACGCCCCTGCTGTTGTCGGCGCTGGTGCTGGCTGCCGGCGCAGCGGCGTACTTCGGCAGGGACAGGTTGCGACGGCTGCGCACGGCCCGCACGCCGCTCGGCAATGCCGATCGCATCTACGATGCCGCATTGCGTGGCCTCGACCTGGTATCCGTGCGGCTCACCGCTTCCACGCAACGCGGTTCGATACCGGCCACGCAGTCGGTGATCCTGTCGACACTGGTGCTGGTGCCGGTGATCGTGCTGGCGCTCGGGGCCCGCGACCGTCCCGAGTTCGCCTTGTGGGACTCGCCGTTGCAGGTCGTGGTCGGGGTGCTGATCCTGGCGGCCGCGCTCGGCGCAACCGTGCTGCGCAACCGGCTTGCGGCCGTGCTTCTGGTGGGCGTGACGGGCTACGGTTGCGGCGCGATCTTCTCGTTCCACGGCGCGCCGGACCTTGCGCTGACCCAGTTTCTGGTGGAGACACTGACTCTGGTGATCTTCGTACTGGTCTTGCGCACGCTTCCGGCGGAAGCGGACAGGGCGAATATCAAGCGCTACCGGTTGCCGCGCGCAGCGCTGGCACTGGCTGTCGGCGCAGCGGTGACCACGTTGGCGGTGTTCGCAATGGCGGCCCGCACCGGCACGCCGATCGCCGAATTGCTGCCCGATGCCGCGTATTTCCGCGGCCACGGCGCCAACACCGTCAACGTCCTTCTGGTCGACATCCGGGCCTGGGACACTCTTGGTGAGATTTCGGTGCTGCTCGTCGCCGCCACGGGCGTCGCGTCAATGGTGTTTCGGCACAGGCGTTTTGGCGCCGCCCCGCGGGTCGCCGATGCCAGTGTTTCGGACACCGGCCGAGCCTCTGCCTTCACCAATCACAGTCCGGCCGTCGGTGATGTCACCTGGCTGCGTGGCAGCGAACTGCGCGACCCGGAACACAGGTCCCTGGTGCTCGAGGTCGCCACCCGGATGATCTTCCCCCTCATCATGGTGCTTTCGGCATACTTCTTCTTCGCGGGACACAACACCCCCGGCGGCGGCTTCGCGGGCGGCCTCACCGCGGGTCTCGCACTGGTGCTGCGCTATCTGGCGGGCGGGCGCTATGAACTCGGCGAGACGCTGCCCTTGGACGCCGGAAAAATCCTAGGCGTCGGCCTCGGACTGTCCGCCGGTACCGCGGTGGCATCGCTTCTGGCGGGCGCGCCGGTCCTGTCGTCGGCGCTGATCCAGATCGACGTTCCTGTGTTGGGCACGGTCAAGTTCGTCACCGCGCTGTTCTTCGACCTTGGCGTCTATTTGATCGTCGTCGGCCTCGTCCTCGACGTGCTCCGCAGCCTCGGCGCACGGGTGGACGTGGACCTCAGCGAGCAGCGGCAGGCGGTGGCACGTTGACCACCTACCTCGTTCCGCTGATCCTGATCGGCGCACTCACCAGTGCGGGCGTCTATCTGCTGCTGGAACGCAATATGACGCGAATGCTGCTGGGGCTGTTGTTGATCGGCAACGCGATCAACCTGCTGATCCTGACCGTCGGCAGTCCGTCGGGCAACCCGCCGATACGCGGCAGGACCAGCGACGGCGACACGACGACGGCAGATCCGTTGGCGCAGGGCATGATTCTGACGGCCATCGTCATCAGCATGGGCATCGCGGCGTTCGTGCTGGCACTTGCCTACCGGTCATACCGGCTGACCACGGAAGAGGAAGTCACCGACGATCCCGAGGACGCCAGGGTCTCGAAGCTGTCTGCGGACGAGGCCGCCGCGCTCGATGTGGACCGTCTTCGCCCCGAGTCGGCCCGCGACACCGACCTGCCCGACGAGCTCGATGCGCTGCCGGGGATGGAGGGCTCGCGATGAGCGCCCCCTCTGTGCTGATGCCGTTGCCGGTGCTGATTCCGATGATCGGTGCTGCGTTGACGATGTTCGCGGGCCGCAGGCCGCGGCTGCAGCGAGCCATCGCGCTGGCTGCGCTGTGTGTGGTGGTCGCGGTGTGCGCTGCGCTGCTCTACCTCACCGACCGCCGCGGCACGCTGGCGTTGCATGTCGGCGGTTGGGGCCAAACCGAATCCGGCATGGGGCCGCTAGGCGTCACACTGGTGGTGGATCGACTTTCCGCGCTGATGCTCATCGTGTCGTCAATTGTGTTGCTGTGCGTGGTCTTTTACGCGATCGGGCAGGGCATCCGTGACGGCGATGAGCGTCAACCGGTCTCGATCTTCCTGCCCACCTACCTGGTGCTGTCCGCAGGTGTCTGCATGGCGTTCCTGGCTGGCGACCTGTTCAATCTGTTCGTCGGGTTCGAAGTGCTGCTGTCCGCGAGTTTCGTGCTGCTGACGATCGGCGCCAGCAAGGACCGGGTCCGGGCGGGCATCGCCTACGTGATGGTCTCGATGGTGTCGTCGATGGTGTTCCTGTTCGGCATCGCGCTGGTCTACGCGGCCACTGGGACGCTGAACCTCGCCGAACTGGCGGTGCGGCTCGACGGGGTATCGGCGGGCACCCGCACCGCCATGTTCGCGGTGCTGCTGGTCGCGTTCGGCATCAAGGCCGCGGTGTTCCCGCTGTCGACGTGGCTGCCGGACTCCTACCCCACCGCGCCGGCGCCGGTGACCGCGGTATTCGCAGGCCTGCTGACGAAAGTCGGTGTATACGCGATCATTCGGACGCATTCGCTACTGTTCCCGAGCGGCGGCCTCGACCCGCTTCTTTTGGTGGCCGCGCTGTTGACCATGCTGGTCGGCATCCTCGGCGCGATCGCGCAGAGCGACATCAAACGTCTGCTGTCGTTCACACTCGTCAGCCACATCGGCTACATGGTGTTCGGCATCGCGCTGTCGAGTCAGCTCGGCATGTCGGGCGCGATCTATTACGTCGCGCATCACATCGTGGTGCAGACAACGCTGTTCCTGGTGGTCGGCCTCATCGAGCGGCAAGCGGGCGCGTCGACGATGCAGCGACTCGGCGGCCTGGCCGCCGCCAGCCCGCTACTGGCCTTCCTGTTCGTGGTGCCTGCGCTCAATCTCGGTGGGATTCCGCCGTTCTCGGGCTTCATCGGCAAGGTGGCCCTGTTGGAGGCGGGCGCGCAGAACGGTTCGGTGTTGGCCTGGCTGCTTGTCGGCGGCAGCGTGCTCACCAGCCTGCTGACCCTCTACGTCATCGTCCGGGTATGGACGAAGGCGTTCTGGCGGTCGCGGGAACATGCGCCCGAGGGCCACCTCGCAGGCGCGACACCGTTGGCGCTGCTCGACGAATCTGAGGACACCCAGTTCGTCGACCGCGACCAAGTGGGGCGGATGCCGATCGGGATGGTGGTGCCGACGGCGGCGCTCATCGCGGTGGGGTTGACACTGACTGTGATGGCGGGTCCGATCTTCCGATACGCAGAGCGGGCCGCCGAGCAAGTGCTCGACCGCGGCACGTACATCAGCGCAGTACTTGGGGGCGGCCAATGAGAAGGATCGTGCTGCGGGGGTGGGTGCTCATCTGGCTGATGCTGGTGTGGATCCTGCTGTGGGGCACGTTCTCTGCAGCCAACATCCTGTCCGGCCTGGCCGTCGCATTGGTCATCACGGTGCTGCTGCCGCTGCCGGTGGTACCGATCGAAGGCAGAGTGCATCCGCTCTCACTGCTGCGGCTCGTCGCCACTGTCGGCTACTACCTGGTGCTGTCTTCAGTTCAGGTGGCGTGGCTTGCGGTCAAACCTGGGCCGCCGCCGCTCTCTGCGGTGCTGCGGGCGCACGTCGCAGTGAAGTCGGATCTGGTGCTCGCGCTCGCGGTCAACATCTTCAATCTCATTCCCGGTTCGATCGTGCTGGAGATCGACCAGAGCCGCCGAATGCTCTACATGCACGTCCTCGACGTCGGCTCTGACCGCGGCGTGAACCGTTTCTACCGCCAAGTCACACAAGTGGAGCGGCTGCTGGTGTCCGCGTTCGAACGCGAATCCGACTGGCAGCCGGCACCACGGGAAGGAGCCGAGGCATGACAGTCGTCTGGGTCATCGCCGCGGTCATGCTCGCGGCCGCCGCCGTCGTCACCATGTTCCGGTTGCTCGCAGGCCCGAGCACGCTGGATCGTCTGGTAGCACTGGACACCCTTGTGGCGGTGACGATGTGCGCGATCGGCACGTGGGCGGCCTACAGCCTCGACACCACGGTGACCTACGGCCTGACCGCATTGGCTTTGATCAGCTTTGTCGGCTCGGTGAGCGTGGCCCGTTTCCGGGTGCCCGACATCGACAAGCCCCGCACCACAAAGGTATTGCGATGAGCGCGCTGGATGTGGTCACCGCCGTTCTGGTGCTCGGCGGCTCGACGCTTGCGCTGACCGCCGCGATCGGCGTGGTCCGCTTTCCCGACACCCTGACGCGGATGCACTCGGCAACCAAGCCTCAGGTGCTTGGTCTGTTGCTGGTGTTGATCGGCGCGGCGATCCGACTGCGCGGCCACGCCGACGTCGGGATGGTCATCCTCACCGGTCTGTTCACGTTGATCACCGCTCCGGTGGTCGCCAACCGGGTCGGCCAACTGGCATACCGCGAACAAAACATTCGCAATGACCTGTTGACCAAGGACGAGATGCATGAATTTGCCGAAAGCGGGGAATCAGGTGGCAATGGCCAGAACTGACGACGACAGCTGGGGTATCACCGAGGGCGTCGGCGCAACGGCGCTCGGTATCGCGTGGTCGCGGTCCCAGGAGGCGGCGTCGGAGTGTCCGCTGTTCACCGACCAGTACGCGCAGATGTTCGTCGACGCGGCCATGGACAGGGGTTGGCAGCAGCCACCGAGCTACATGCTCGAACGCATCAGGTCGATCAGCGGCTACGCCGCGTCGCGCACCAAATGGTTCGACGAGTTCTTCATCGCGGCCGGTGCAAACGGCATCGACCAGGCCGTCATCCTCGCCGCGGGCCTCGACGCGCGTGGGTGGCGGCTGCCATGGGTGGACGACACGGTGCTCTACGAGATCGACCAGCCCAAGGTGCTCGAGTTCAAGGCCGAGACGCTGGCCCGACACGACGCCACGCCGAGCGTGGGACGCTACGTCGCCGTGCCGATCGACCTCAGGGAGGATTGGCCGAAAGCGTTGCGCGACGCCGGTTTCGATTCCACCGTGCCGACGGCGTGGGCGGCCGAAGGGCTACTTCCCTACCTGCCCGCCGCCGGGCAGGACCTGTTGTTCGAGCGGATCAACGAACTCAGCGCCCCTGGCAGCCGCGTCGCGGTGGAGTCGTTCGGTGCCGACTTCTTCGACCGGGAGTATCTGGCCAGCCGTCGAGAACAGATGCGGCAGTTGCGCGAAGCGGCAGGCGAGGCGGAGGCCGACGGGCCCGACGTCCAGGACCTGTGGTACATCGAGGACCGCACCGACGTGGCCGACTGGCTGGCCGAACACAACTGGGAGGTTTCCGCGCTCGAGGCGCTCAACCTGATGACGCGGTACGGCCGCTGCAAGTCGAATCAGGAGGACGCCGTCGCACCTCGCACGGTGTTCATCGAGGGCCACCGGGTCTGCTAGCTACTCCGACAGCTGAAACTCGACCATCGCGGCGACAGTGTCGACCGCCTCGCGCAGCGCCGCCACGCGCTCGGCGACGGTGGGCGCCGCCAACACCGCATACCGGTCGGCCTGGCCCATTGGGACGCGGGAAGCCAACGCGTACAACCACATTGCCGCGTCACCCGACTCGTCGGCGCCGCGCACGATGTCCCGCGGATCGACCTGGGCCCCGCGCGCCGTTGCGATCCGCTCGAACAACGCGATCATCCGGTCCTCGATGTCACGGATCGCGTCGACGTCGACGGCTGCGCCGGGCTGGTCGGGCCAGACCTCCACCGCCGCGCGCGGATAGGGATCGTCGGGTTGCCACTCCAGCACCCGGATCCGCTCGGCCATCACGCAGCGCAGCCGGTAACGCCCGTCGCCGAAGTCAGCGCACTCGGCGATGTGCGCCAACGCGCCGACATCGCTGCGGCTGTCGCCACCGCCGACCTCGCGGCCCGCCGCGATCAGTACCACCCCGAACGCCGGGTCCTCGGCGGCCAGGCAGTCGGAAACCATTGCGGTATAACGTGGTTCGAAGATGCGCAGCGGCAGCTCCTCGCCGGGCAGCATCGCCACCTCCAGCGGGAACATCGGCGTGACGAGCACGCTAGATGTCCAGCTCCGCAACCAATGCGTCGACCACTGCCCGCAGATCGCCGTCGTTGTCCTCGGCGACCCGGCGCTGGCGTTGATAGGAAGCGCCCGACCGACAGATGTCGGACACCAGGGCGAGTTCGTCGGAGCAATTGAGCGACTTGGCCACCGGCTCAAGCTTGTTCAGCAACTCGTCGATATCCTCGGTCACCAGCCGCTCGTTGCTGTCGGCGTCCTGGATGATGACGGCGTCAAGACCGTAGCGCGCCGCCCTCCACTTGTTCTCCTGGACATGCCAGGGCGGCATGGTCGGCAGCCGTTCACCGGCGTCGAGGCGATGATCAAGGTCGACGATGAGGCAGTGGGTCAGCGCCACCAGAGCTGAGAGCTCACGAATGTTGGAAACACCGTCGAAGATCCGCACCTCCACCGTGCCCTTGTGGGGCGAGGGCCGGATATCCCAACGGATTTCGTTCATGTGGTCGATGATTCCGGTCTTCTTCTGGTCCTGCACGAAGCCTTCCCATTCCGCCCAGGTCTGGAAATGGAACGGCAGTCCGGCCGTCGGCAGCTGCTGGAACATCATCGCGCGGTTCGACGCGTAGCCGGTGTCCTCCCCATCCCAGAACGGAGAGGACGCCGAAAGCGCCAGAAGGTGTGGGTAGTGGTTGAGCAATGACGTGTTGATAGCCATCACCTTGTGCGCCGACGAGATGCCCACGTGCACATGCACACCCCAGATCAGCATCTGGCGTCCCCACCATTGGGTGCGCTTGATCAGCTCGGCATAGCGCGGTGCGTCGGTGAGGCTGCCGGGGGACCATTGCGCGAACGGGTGGGTGCCTGCACAGAACAGTTCCATCCCGCGGTCGCGAACAATCGGCCGCACGGTCCTCAGCGTCGACCGCAGATCCTCCATCGCCTGTGGCACGGAATCGCAGATGCCGGTGACGATCTCGACGGTGTTACGCAGCAGTTCCTTGTGAACGTGCGGATTGTTCTCGCCGAGCTCCTGGATCACCTCGGTGGCCACGTTGCTGACGTCGCGGGTTTTCGCGTCGACGAGCGCGAACTCCCACTCGACCCCAAGCGTCGGCCGGGGCGAGCCGACGAAATCTATGTGACTGCTAGCCGGTGCCGATAACACCGCACGCCACGCGCTTCCCGGCATCGCCGGTGGCCATTGTGGTTTCGTCCGGCGGCGGCGCACCGTTCACCTGCTGGTAGCGCTCCGCCGGGATGTTGGCGAAGTTGTCCGCCTTCTCGTGGATGATGATCGCGGTCTTGGCACCGCCAAGCAGATCCTCAGCCGTGAAGGCGTCGGTGGTCGTCACCAGCTTCGCGCTGCCGTCCTGGCGCACCTGAAGCGACGACAGGTCGCCACTCGCGGGATGGGTGGTGTGTCCGGCCTTCTGGAAATGCGCACCCGCGGAGTTGAAGTCACCGGGCGCGCCACCGGTCGGGGCGACGGAGCTGGCCTCGCACTTGCCGACGGCGTGGATGTGCAGACCGTGGAAGCCCGGCGTCAACTGGCCCGGTTCGATCGTTTCAACCGTGACCGTGGCGAAGCCGCCCGCGAATTCGATGTCGGCGGTGGCCACCGGCGTGCCGTTGGCCAGTTTCAGCTGGGCTGTGAGCTTCTCACCAGCGGGTGCCGGCGCCTCGGTGCTGTGCCCACCCGCGCTCTCACCGGGCGATGCGGAGGGTGCCGGCGAGCCGGTCCACACCGACGGCGTGGTGCCCGGTGTGGTGGCGACGGGTTCGTTCGGGGCGCATGCACTCAACGCGACGACGGGAACGGCGAAGAAAGCAGCGGCAGCGACGGTCTTCAGCATGGCCAAGAGCCTAGCCGGTGACCGCTACCACCACGCCCGGCGGTTGCTCCGACAGCTCGGGGACCCGCGGTTGCACCGGCGCCTGCAGCAGTTTGCCCACTTCGTCGGCGGCCTCGTGCTCGCCCGGCGCGTCGCTGAAGAACACCGTGGTGGCCGTGATCTCCGGCAGGGTCAGGTTGCCGGTCTCGGTGACGTTCCAGCCGGCCTCGCGCAGTCGGTTGGCCGCGCCTTCCGCGGCGCCCTGGATCTCCGAGATGTTGTAGACACGCACGTCGGCCTTCGCAGGCGCAGGTGTGGCGGATGAGGACGTAGCCGACGGGGAGGCGCTGACGGTGCTGGTGGCGATCGACGATTGGTCGTTCTCAGAGTCGCCGGAGCCCATCGCCTGGAACCCGACCAGCAGGAACACCACGCCCAGGAACAGCAACACCATCACCATCGCGCGCAGAGGCAGCCCGGAGGAATTTCGCTGGTTCATTACCGCCCACCATATCGAGAGGGCCCGCGTGTCCCGAAAACGTTAGGTGACGTCGAAGCCCAGCCGTCGCGCCGCACGGGCCTTCTGCCTGCTGGCCCGGAGCCTGCGCAGCCGCTTGACCAGCATCGGGTCGGCCGCGAGCGCCTCAGGACGATCAACAAGGGCATTCAAGACCTGGTAGTAACGGGTGGCCGACATCGAGAAGAGCTCCTTGATGGCGTCTTCCTTGGAGCCTGCGTATTTCCACCACTGGCGCTCGAACGCCAGGATGTCGTGCTCACGTCGAGTCAGCCCATCGGTGAGATCAGAGTCGTCCCCGGATTGCTCAGTACGCGCGATCGCGCCGTCCATATTGCCCCTGGACCCTTCCCCACACTCGAAATGACATCGCTGCTGTTCCGGCGATCATTCAACCACGGGTTTGGAAGCCGACGCGTCAGCAACGCCCGCGAGTCGGGTGTTAAGGATTGCCGACTTAAGATCTAGCGCGTGGCTGTCAGACCCATCGTCATCGTGGGAGATCCCGTCCTACACACCGCGACCGAACCGGTGCCCGTCGCCGACGACGGTTCGTTGCCCGCGGATCTCGCAGACTTGATCCGCGATCTGTACGACACGATGGACGCCGCGAACGGTGTGGGGCTGGCCGCGAACCAGATCGGCGTTTCGAAGCGGGTGTTCGTTTACGACTGCGCCGACGAGCGCGGGCGGACAGCCCGCCGCCGCGGAGTTGTCGTCAATCCCGTACTCGAGACGTCCGAGGTGCCCGAGACGATGCCGGACCCGGACAACGACGACGAAGGCTGTCTTTCGGTTCCCGGGGAGTCGTTTCCCACCGGGCGGGCCGGGTGGGCGCGGGTCACCGGCCTGGACGCCGACGGCACACCGATCACGATCGAGGGCAACGACCTGTTCGCGCGCATGCTGCAGCACGAGACCGGCCATCTCGACGGATACCTGTATCTGGACAGACTGGTGGGCAGGCACGCGCGCAGCGCGAAGCGCGCGGTGAAGTCGCACAGCTGGGGTGTGCCCGGGCTGACGTGGATGCCCGGCGAGGATCCCGACCCGTTCGGTCACTAGCCCGTGGTTGAGGTCGGCACTCGCGTCGTGATCCGGTATCGCCTTCCCGCGGGAGCGGTACCGCCGTTGACCGACGTGATCGGCCACCTGCTGGCAGTGGGCCCAACGCTGGCGGTGCGCACCAAACACGGTGATGTGATTGAGGTCAACGCCGACGACGTGGTGACGATCAAAGCCCTTACCGCGGCGCCGGTGCGCACCGGCGACATTCGCAACCTCGAGCACGCGGCGGCGCTGGCGTGGCCGGGCGTGGAACACGAGTGGCTCGACGGGTGGCTGCTGCGGTTCGGTCATGGAAGTACACGGCGCGCGAATTCGGCTGTTCCGCTGATGGTTTCGGCCGGCGGCGTACCTGGTGTGCTTGTCGATTGGTACACGGACCGCGGAGTGGCACCGCTGGTCGCCGCACCCGACCGACTGTTTCGGGTCCCGCCCGGTGTGCCGACCGATGGCGAAAATGTAGTCATGACAGCAGAATTGGGCATTTCTGGCGCCGATGTGTCGGTAGCGTCCGGCCCCGACGACGACTGGCTGCGGCTGTACCAGCGTGAGGTGCCGGTGGATGTGCTGACGGCGGTGATCGACGGAGAGGTGGCGTTCGCGACGGCCACCGGTGCCGGCGTCGGCCGGGCCGCGGTCACCGTCGCGCCCGACGGCAGGCGCTGGGTGGGGCTGTCGGCGGTGCACGTCGTCGAGGGAGCACGGCGGCGCGGCGTCGCCCGTGAACTGTGTGCGTCGCTGTTGGCGTGGGGTGGCGAACGCGGCGCGACGCGCGCGTATGTGCAGGTGCTGACGGGCAACGCTGCGGCGATAGCGCTGTACGAATCGATGGGCTTCGCCGAGCATCACCGCACGCGATATGTGGACGCCCGCAATCTGTAGGCCACGGGTTCCGGCCCAGCATATGCTGTGGTAATCGCGACGGGGACAGGAGCGTGCCGTGCCTGGACACAACGAGCAGACGGACGCCCGTCGGGCGCAACAGTTTCCGCAGAATTCTCGTCGGCATCATTTCTTGAGTAACGTGCTGCAGTTCGCGCTGCGGATCGTACTGGCTTGTTTTGTCGCGGTGACGCTGGCTTTCGAACCGCCAAACGCACACCTGTGGATCTGCGTGACGGTCTTGGCCGTGTACGGGATCGTGGTCGGATGTTGGAGTGTTTGGGCGTTGCGAACGGCAGCGCAGGTGGTGCCGCGTATTCAAACGCTGGTCGCCCTGCTGATGCTGGCGTCCGACGTCGCCGTCGTTTCCATTATCTCGGTGGTCACCGGCCTCACCTCGCCCAACGACTGGACGTCGGACGTGACGAGGACTGGTTTTTTCCTGATCCCGTTGATCGCGGCGGCGCAACTGGACCCCGTCGTCAGCGCAGTGGTGGCTATCCCCGCCATAGCCGCGTTCGTCGCCACGTGCTGGATCACCCAAGCCGCCAACCTCGAGCCGTGGGCGTCAATTCTGTCGAGCACGACGGTCTTGGCGGGCCTGGCTTGCGGCTCGGTTGCGCTTTCGCTCATTCAGCGCTCCAAGGTCGCGACCATCGAAGAGCTGGCGCAGCAGCGAAGGCAGTTGTTGCAGGAGCTCGTCGGAGTGGAAAAGCATGAGCGGCAGTCGATTTCCGAACGCCTGCACGACGGCGCCCTTCAGTGCGTTCTCGTTGCGCGCCAGGATATGGAGGATGTGCGCGACGGCTCAGCGGCGGCCGCGGATCGGGTCGACCTGGCGCTCGTTGAGTGCTCGCAACTGCTACGCGACGTGGTCCGCGAGCTACATCCGGACGTGCTTGCGCGGTTGGGATTGAAAGCTGCGCTCAGCTCCCTGATCCACGGCCTCACCTCCCGGACAAAACTCGCCATCGAGCTCGACGCCCGCACGTGGCCTGATGGGTTGCGCACCGACGCGGACTACGTGCTCTACAACGCAGCGCGAGAGACGTTGATAAACGTGATCAAGCACGCGCACGCCGAGCACGTCTGGATCGACCTGGAGCACGACAACGGCTTTGGCACCCTGCGTGTCGCCGATGACGGGGTGGGCTTCTCCGAAGCCGACATGGCACAGAGAGCTCAGGAAGGTCACATCGGTATCGCGTCGATCCGCGCGAAGGCGCAGGCCTCTGGAGGACAATTCGACGTGCGCTCGACATCTCCAGGCGCCGAGATCACGATCTCCGTACCGTTGCAGGAAGTCGATTCGGCCGATACGTCGACGTCTGCGGCGTAGGCGTGCACGGCGGCACCCGTAGCCTGTAGCCCATGCGGCTCGCCACGTGGAACGTGAACTCGATCCGGGCCCGCGTCGACCGAGTCACCGACTGGCTCGAGCGCGCCGACGTCGACGTGCTGGCCATGCAGGAGACCAAGTGCTCCGACGAGCAGTTCCCTGTGATGCCCTTTCTGGCGGCCGGCTACGAGGTCGTGCACTGTGGCTTCAACCAATGGAACGGGGTCGCGATCGCGTCGCGAGTCGGAATCGACGACGTCCAGATCGGCTTCGAGGGTCAACCCATGTGGGATGCCGCGGCTGAAGCGCGGGCGCTTGGCGCGACGTGCGACGGTGTGCGGGTGTGGAGCCTGTATGTCCCCAACGGCCGATTCGTCGGGTCACCGCACTATGCGTACAA
>DATJIX010000200.1:0-9548 GCA_035492865.1 Mycobacterium sp.
TACACCACCGACGACTCCATCCCGCTGGTGGCCGACGAGATGATCGTTCGCCACGGGCTCGAGCGCATCATTGTGCTCGCCGAAGCAGATGTCCTGCGAGCGGCCGAAATCCGGGCCCGTCACGGAATGCCCGGACAGCAGCCCGCCGACGCACTGCACTTCCGCGACAAGACGTTGATGAAGCGGGTGGCAAGCGCCGCAGGCATTGCGGTGGCCCCGCACCGTGAAGTCACGTCCGCCCTCGAGCTGCAGGATGCCGCCACGAAGTTGGGCTACCCGTGCGTCGTCAAACCCCCGCATGGCCGCGGCTCCTCCGGCGTGTCCGTGCTCGACGACGCCGAGGCGTTGCGCAGCTTCCTGCGGACCGGCCCGTTCAGCGACCAGGGCAGGACGTCGCCGTGGCTGGTCGAAGCCTTCCAGCCCGGTGAGCAGTACAGGGTCGACGGCGTATGCCGTGACGGGCGCGTAATCCTGGTCGCCGCTGCGCTTTACGTCAACACCCACCTCGACTTCCTCGGCGGCGGGTACATGGGCTCGGTCATGCTTCCCGAGGACAGCGAGGAGGCGCAGACCGTCGTCGGCCTGACCCGGTCGGTTCTCGAGGATGCGCTGCCCGGGTTCGACGGCGGATTTCATCTCGAGGTGTTCCTCACGCAGGAGGGCCCGGTCTTCAGCGAGGTCGGGGCCC
Organism: Mycobacterium sp.; assembly: GCA_035492865.1. Lineage (GTDB taxonomy): Bacteria > Actinomycetota > Actinomycetes > Mycobacteriales > Mycobacteriaceae > Mycobacterium. The sequence continues at coordinate 689 of DATJIX010000200.1, forward strand.
GGATCGGTGGCGGTTCCATCCCGGAAGAGGTCGAACTCTCCTACGGGTTCAACCTCGTCGAGGAGGCGATTCTCGCCCAGCGCGGCGCACCATCGCGCCATACCGCAGCGGGTCAGCGCAGCCTGGCAGGACAGCTGAACTTCTCACCGGTGTCGGGGATTCTCACCGAGGCTCCGGAAACCTTCGAGCATCCGGACGTCGTGCTCTCGGAGATCGCTTCGCCGGGCAAGAGCTTTTCGTCGATGACGCACACCAACGCCGAGTTCGCTCGGGCGGTGTTCCGCGCCGACTCCGTGGAGTCCGGCCTCGACACGATCTCAAAACTTCTGCAGCACATGGACGCAACGACGAAATGGAAGGTATCTGATCATGTGGCGACGGCTTGAGGTGGAAGACTACGACGCGGTGATGGCGCTACGCCACGCCGTCCTCGGTAGCCTTGCCGACCCCGACTTCTACGTCCGCGAGGACGACGAGCACATGTTCGTCCGCGGTCACCTGGACACCTTCGGCGAGTCCATCGGATGCTTCGACGGCGACAGGCTGGTGGCATACCTCGCGCTGACCACCGACCTGGTGTCGTCGGGCGAGGACATCGAGTTCGCCGCCTGTGCACCGACTTTGAACGACGTGGTGTTCGCCGCGGCCATGGTCCACCCCGACTATCAGGGCCGTTCGCTGCATCGTCCGGGCGTCCGTCGCCACATTGCCATCGCGCAGGCGCTCGGAGCGCGTCGCGGCATGGCGCAGATCTCGGCGCGCAACCACCGCTCGCTTCGGTCGTACTTCTCCGAGGGCTTCCGGTGCACGCAGGCGGTGGAGTATCCCGACGGTCGGCGGCGCCTGCTGCTCGAGCGTGATCTCGTGGGTGGCACCTCACCCGCGCTGATCGACGATGTCGCGCTCGTCGACTTGAACGACTTCGACGGCATCCGCCGCGAGCTGACCGATACCCGAGAGGGGCACCGCCTGCTTCCGGTCGGCTCCGGCGCGCTGATGGTAGTCGGCACCGCTCGATCACGCACATCCGCGACGGCCAAATCGCTTGACTCCGAGACTGAATGGACATCTGCATCATGACTCACCTGCTGGTAGTCGGCGGCATCTCATCGGTGCACGACATCGCCCGTCGCCTCGGCGCCGAACTGACGCTGGTCAAGACGGACGCCGCCCAAACGATGCTCGCACCCGATGCATACACACGAATCGTCGACGTTTCCGCACACGACGACCGTCTCGCCGCAGCGGCCGAGGCCACCGATGCCCTCGCCTATACGGAATTCGACGGGATGCTGTGCCTGCACGACGAGGCCGTCGAACTCGGCGCGCTGATCGCCCAGAAGCTGGGACTGTCCTTCCCCAATCCTGAAGTGGCGCACCGCACCGTCAACAAATCCGCGATGCGCGCCCGCCTCGACGCGGCCGGCCTCGGATCCGTGGCGCACGGGGTCGTCGTCAACGGCAGGGTCGAATGGGCGGGGCCGCCGCCGAAGTCGTGGCAGATCGTTCTCAAGCCGGTCGACGGTCGGGCCAGCAGGGGTGTGACCTTCCACCGTTCCGCGGTCGAGCTTCAGACCTGGCTGGACGACGCGCAGCCGGGCGAATTCGACGGCTACTTGGCCGAAGAGCGAAAGCTCGGTAGGGAATTCAGCGTCGAGTCCTTGATCGTCCGTTCTGGCGATGCGTGGCACGGCGTGACGGCGAAGACCACCAACGGGGCTGTCGAGTCCGGACATCTGCATCCCGCCCCGCTTCGCGCCGAGGAGCGCGCCCGCATCGTGGACGCCGCGACCGCGTGCCTGAAGGCGCTGGGCGTCGACCGAGGACTGATGCACACCGAAGTGATCCTCGACGACGACGGCGAGGCGCACGTGGTCGAGACCCACCTGCGCGGTGGAGGCGACAACATTCTCGACCTCGTGCGGTCGTCCACCGGCCTGGACCTCCCGGAGCTCTATGTCCGGGACCTGCTCGATGGTCTCGACGAGATCCCGTCGGCGACCAACCGTGGCTTTGCAAGTAGCCACTTCGCCTTCCCGGTCGAAATCGGAGTCATTTCGGGATGGGAACGCATCGAGGAAGCACGCTCGATGCCGGGGGTGGACGCCGTGACCACCCTCCTTGGCGTGGGACAACAGGTGTCGCCACACGTCAGGTCCAGCTATGGGCGGTCGGTGTGCGCGCTCGCCCACGCCGACGACCCGGTCACGGCGTACAAGCGGGCACGCTCCGCCGCGCTGACGCCCCACCCCGTCGTGGAGCCCGTGTGATGGCGACCTCGTTTCGGCGGTGGCCCGGTCTGCGGCTGCTCACCGGGTCCACGTTGTTCAACCTGGCGTCGGGCTGCTACACCATCACCCTCGGACAGGCGCTGTTCGAGAAGTCAGGCTCGGTGTCGGCATTCACCGGTGTCGTCGTGATCGAGTACATCGTGCCCGTGATCCTCGGGGCTGTTGCCGGGAGCTTGGCCGACCGTTTCAACCCGGCGGTGGTCTGTGCCGTCGCGTCCCTCGTGCCCGCTCTGTCGCTGATCGCGTACCTCGTGGCGCCGGCAGGCCTGCTGGTCGCGGCCGGCATAGCGATCGGCCTGATCGTCAACCTCGTCCGCCCGTTCTATCGGGCTGGAATCTTCGCAGTTGGTCCGCGATCCCTGGATCCGACGGAGCTGCCCCGCTACAACATGCGGTGGACGGTGTCGGTGCAGGCCGGCCAGATCGTCGGTGGCGCGGTTGCGGGCGTATTCCTTTGGGCCGCAGGGCCGAGTTGGGCGTTTCTCGCAGCGGCCGCGTCGTATGCGGTGGCCGCATACGCGCTGGCGTCGGCGCGTTCGACGATGTCGACGACCCACGACGACGACGCGACAGACGACACAGGCTGGGGGTCAGTACTGCGTGAGGCCATCAGTAGCACCAGGTCGGTGCTGTCGCTCCTGCTTCTCGGCGTCGATTTCCTGACGATCGCCGCGTTCAACGTCGCGCTGGCTCCCCTTGTCCACCGGCTCTATGGAAATGAGAGCTGGCTGGGAATCCTCGACGTCTGTTTCGCGGTCGGGGCGGTGACAGCGCCGATCTTGTGGGCGCGCTGCTCGTCGGTGTCGACCAGGGGCGCCGTCACGTCCGGCTTCTCGATACAGATTGCCGGATTCGCGGCCATCGCCGTCGCGGTGGAATTCGGTGGCGCCGTGGGGCAGTCGGGAGTGCCGTTCGGCGCGGTGCTGCTCGGGCTGGGGGTGGCGGTGTCATCGAGCCAGCAGGTCAGCATCCTTCAAAACTGGGCCAAGTCATCGACGATCGGCAAGGTCGGTGCGCTGCGGCAGGCCGTCATCGGCCTGACGACCGCGATGACGCTGCCCGTGGTCGGCCACATGGTCGACGTCGATCTCGCGGCGGCCTACGCAACCGTGGTCGCCGTGCTCGTAGTGGGGATCGTCGTGAACGTCGGCGTGGCCCGTCGCGAGAGGACAACTCCCCAAGGATCCGCCAAGGAGTCCGTCCCAAACTGTCGTCAAGAGGCCATACCGGCCGACAACCGAGGAGTCCGAAAGTGATCAACACCGTTATGTACACCTATCTGATCGGGTGGATCATCACATCGGTAGGCCTGGCGTTGACCATCCGCGACCAGTCACGTCCGGCGTCCGCCATCGTTGCGGCCGGGGCTATCTGGCCACTCCTAATCCTCGGGGCAGCCCAGCTTGGGGCTGTGGCACTCGTCGCCGAAGCAATGCGCGTTCGCGAGAAGGGCCCAAAGTCCATCGACGACGAACTCGCAGAGCTGCTCGATGAATGGCGGGCTACCGGTGATGCAGTTGCACGCGATCGCCGGTTGCCCGCGATTACGGGCCGCGATAACGCTCATTGATCGTCTGTGAGTATCGGCGTGGCAAATCCGTTGCGCTGCTTGATAACTAGTGTGAATCACGCGAATGTTGCCTTCAGGTAAACCGGCCACCTAACTTTTCTCCGGGATGGTTTGACCATTCGGGAGGTTCAGTGACGCAGGCCGAGGCGCCCGCACCAACCAGTGAGCGCTGGTACGTCAGTTCAGCGCCGCCCAGGCAGAAACTCGGCGTGATCGTGGTCGAGACGATCGTGAGTCTGGTGGCGCTCGGCATCGTGGCGGGGTTGACGGCGCTGACCCGTGAACCGTGGCTGATTCCACCGCTGGCTGCCAGCATGGCCTTGGTCATCGGCGGTGCTCATTTCCCGCTGTCACAGCCGCGCAATGTCATCGGCGGTCACATCGCGTCGGCGATCGTCGGGGTTCTCGTCGGCACGATCGGCATCAACGCGCTGTGGGGCGGTGCGGTTGCAGGAGCGTTTGCCCTCGGTGTCATGAAGCTGATGCGGATGTCGCACTCCCCCGCCGCCGCGACCGCGATGATCGGCGTCGCACCGTCCATTCCCCGCTGGGAATTCGTCGTCCTGATCGGTGCGGCCGCCGCCATTCTGGTTGCCGTGGGGTTGGTGGGCAACAGGATCAACCGCGCGAAGTACCCCCACTACTGGTGGTAAGGCTCTAGAAGCCGATGGGCAGGCCGGCGTAGTTCTCCGCAAGACCGGCCGCACCTGCCTTGCTGGAGGTGACCCACCGCAGCTGGGAAAGCTGCAGCTGCTCGTCGAACGGATCGTCACTTCGATGCAGCATCGTGGTCATCCACCACGAGAAGTGGGTGCACCGCCAGACGCGCCGAAGTGCGTTGTCCGAGTAGGCATCTGCGAGCCGGTGGTCGTCCTTACGAACCAGGTCAGCCAGGGCGGGAGCGAGCAGGGCGACGTCGGCGACCGCGAGGTTGAGACCCTTGGCGCCGGTCGGCGGGACGATGTGGGCTGCGTCGCCGGCCAGGAACAGGCGGCGGTGCGTCATCGGGGTCTGGACGAACGATCGCATTGGCAACACGCTCTTGTCGGTTATCGGCCCGGTGGTGAGCTCCCAGCCGTCCTGTCCGTGGCCCAGTCGAGTCGCCAGCGCTTCCCAGATCCGATCGTCGGACCAGCCCTGGGGGTCAGTGTCGTTCGGCACCTGCAAGTAGAAGCGGGACACCGTCGCCGACCGCATCGAATGCAAAGCGAACCCGTCACCGTGCCAGGCATAGATCAGCTCGTCGGTCGACGGGGCCACGTCGGCGAGGATTCCGAACCATGAGTACGGGTAGATCTTCTCCCATCGGCGGCGGACGTCCCCCGGCACCATGTCACGGCTGGGCCCGAACGACCCGTCGCAGCCGACCACGACGTCTGCCCTGATCTTCCGCGCCCGCCCCTCGATGTCGGTGAATGCTACTGAGGGACTGTCGGTTTCGATGTCATGCAATGCGGTGTCGGCAACTTCGTAATGGATCGCCTGGCCGGCCGCGGTCCGCGCGTCGATCAGATCCTTCTGCACCTCGGTCTGCCCGTAGACCCAGACCGAGCGGCCTGTCAGGTCGACGAAGTCGATGTGGTGGCGCTCGCCGGGCCACTGCAGATAGATACCGCGGTGCCGGTCGCCCTCACTCTCCAACCGGTCGCCAAGCCCGCAACCCCGCAGCAGGTCGACCGTCGACTGCTCGAGGATGCCGGCGCGGATCCGGGACGCGACGTACGCCTCCGAGCGGGTTTCGAGCACCACCGACTCGACGCCGTTTCCGGCGAGCAGGTGTGAGAGGAGCAACCCCGCGGGTCCCGCTCCGATAATCGCGACTTGGGTATGCACGTCGGTGTCGGCCATGGTGTCAGTCAACGCCGTCCACGTGTGCGGGCACGGTAGCCAGCGTGACCGGACGAATGGGTGGACATCGGAATCGCTCCTTGCTGGGAATCGTCTGGGAACGGATAGCCGCGTTTCCCCAGCTTCACACCCGAGGGCGGAAAGTCCGACCCTTTCCTTCCACTGAACGGAAGTGGAAGCGGCTGCCGCCCCGATCCGGGTGGTCAGACGATCGAATTACTGTGCGCTGCAGGCTGTTTAGCAGAACTCACAAAGTGTCGGCGCCAGTCGACTACTTTCGGTATGTGGAACCGCCCCACAGCTACGTACACGAGACATCCACTTCGGTGGTGCACCACGTGGACTACCTCAACAACCGCGATGACCACGCACTCTGCGGCGTTGCGTTCGAGAGTCCGGCCCCTCCAGAACCGACGATTCGGCCAGTCTCGGATTGTCCCGACTGTGAGGCGAAGCTGGCGGAGTATCACCTCATCTGGTGGCGTGAGAGGGCCGAGGCGGCTACCGCGGAGCTTGATGGATTGCGTGTCAAGTACCGCGAACTAGCCGAGCTCGTCGGTAACCACCCTGGTCAAGTCGACGAATTGCAGGATCAGGCGCAAGTCAGCGGCGATCCGACCGGTCCGGGCCCCGAGGCCGCCGACCAGGATGAACAACTGCCGGCATCCTTCCTCGACCAGGCCCGAAAGGAACTCCAAGAGCTCTGTCGGCGATCCGAGGAATCGGTTCCCTACTGGCGTCTGAAGAACGCTATGGACGCGTTCAGTGACACGCTGAGTTCCGACGAGCGGGTTCTTCTCGCACAGGAGATCGGCGCTGACGGGTCGCTGATCCGGTGGTGCACGGCAGAAATTGAACGTCTCGGATTTCAGGTGACAAATAGCCCTGTGCACGGCGACGCCGACGACATGGCAGACGCGTGGACTCACGATCTCTACCAGACGCCGAAGAAGACCAAATGGCGGCTGGGCCGGACTCGGTCGCACGACGCCAGTTGACCCGACCTGTCCGGAAAACACCCCGGCCGAAGGCTATCGTCTGTGCGGTGTTGATCGCCCGCGGCGCCCGTCTCGCCCTCGCCCTCGTTCTTGCGCTCTCCGCGGCCCTGGCCTGCGCGACCAGCGCTAGTGCAATCGCCGCGCCGAACTGGTCAGGTCTGGACGCCCGCTTCTACTCCGGCCCGCCTCGAGGTGCCGGTGAACTGATCCAGACGGTGCCGTTGGATCCCGTCCTATCGTTGCCGAGCGCCGCTGCGGCGTATCGATTCCTATATTCCACGACCAACCAGCACAACCAGTCGGCCGTCGGCACCGCCGCCGTGTTCACTCCGAAAGTCGCGCCACCAGAAGGAGGTTGGCCGGTGATTGCTTGGGCCCACGGCACCGTCGGCCTGGGTGATGACTGCACACCGTCGGCGCAGCCGCGAAGTGATCGCGATACCGAGTACCTCTCACACTGGCTCGATCAGGGCTATGCCGTCGTGGCCGCCGACTACGTCGGCCTGGGCACCCCTGGGTTGATGAGCTACCTCAACGGTGTCACGACTGCGCGCGGGATCGTCGATTCGGTGATCGCGGCACACAAGATGCAGTTGCCACTATCACCGAAGTGGGCGGTGGTGGGTCAGTCCCAAGGCGGCGCCGCCGCCATCGACACGGCGCGATGGGCCACCGACTTCAGCGCCGGCTCAGGACTGGACTTCCGCGGCGTAGTGGCCACCGGCACCCCGGCCAACGTCGCATCGCTCATCAAACAGGCGGGCCCGAACATGCCCGTACCGCCCAATCTGGATTCGATTGCCAACGCCTACACCGCCTATATCGCTGCCGCACTGCGCGAGGCGCGGCCCGACCTCGACATCAACGAAGCGTTGACGCCCGCCGGGCGCGCCGCGGCGGACAAGGCCGAAACGTTGTGCGTACATGATCTCGCCGACGCGCTCGCCGACATGACGGTGACCGGGTTCTTCGGCAGTCAGCTGGGATCGATACCGGGCTTCGACGAATTCGTCGACGCGTTCATGGGAACGCCGCAGTCGGGATTCGATCGTCCGATCTTCCTCGGGGTGGGCCTGCTGGATCGAGATGTGCCGCCGGAGATGACCCTGACGTTCCACGACCAGTTGGTCGCCAACGGTCAGGATGTGACGTTGAAGGTCTATCCGGACGACGATCACAGCAGCACGGTGTTGGCGTCGATGGTGGATTCGACACCGTTCCTGCTGAACGTGTTCGGCTGACAGTGACTCACTGCGGAAGTTCTTCACCTGACTGCTCGCGCACGATGTACTCGGCATACCAATCCGCCCAGTTCTCGTCGTACTCCCCGCCGCTGCGCTCCTCATGCTTCCCGTGCGCGACACCGGCCCGACGGAGCGCGCCGGCAAGGTCGGCAACGGACACGAAGGTGGTCGCGGCCTCAACGCGCCCAGGCGCACGTGTCGTCACCTCTTGTAGCACCCACCCGTTGCCGTCGGGATCGTGGAACGACGCGAAAGAGTGGTAGCTCGCGGGCTCAGCCGCCGGGCCACTGACGCGCTGGCGCCCGAACAGATAGGGCTCATCCGGGCCGGCATGCTGTCCGGCGGAGTCGTGGAACACCTCGCTGATATCGACGCCCTTGCCGAGCAGCTCAGCGCGGGCGGCCTGGATATCGGAGACGACCAGGTACAGACCCTGGGTCGCGCCAGGCGGCGCATCGGTGACGTTCTTGCCGAAGATGATCGAACAGTCGGAGCCGGGAGGGGTGAACTGGATGACGCGAAAATCGTCGCCCTCGGCAAAATCCGCATCAAGGCGCCAGCCGAGCTGCGCGTAGAACTCCTTGGCGCGGTCCACATCCGAGACGGGAATGACGACGATCTCGAGCTTCAGGTCGATGTTGGCCACGGCGGCCCCCTTCATGTCTCCAGAATGTGATCACTCCCAGCGGCAAATGTCGACCCTTTGCGCACCTAGTTCTCGTCGAGTGTCGACCGCCACGCGGCGGCCGCGACCAGTTCGGGCACCAGAACCTCGGTGAGCAGCCTGACGTCGTCCTCGGTGTCACCGGCATAGCGGATTTCGTACTGTGCGCCGGGGACGGCGCCGCCAACCCCGACGACGGTGCTGCCGCGCGCCTGCGTCCATTCGGCCAGTTGCGGTTCCCAATC
>DATJIX010000201.1:0-6265 GCA_035492865.1 Mycobacterium sp.
TGGACCAATCCATGACGCTGCCCTTGAAGACGCCGGCCTCCCGCCGCCTCTTGGCGAACAGCGGATAGGGGTCACGAAGGAGGTCGAAGGTCTCGTCGGCCGTGACGTCCTGCACTGGGCTTCCACCATCCTGCGATTAGTTACTGTAAAGCTTACAGTATAGCGGATCAGAGCTGGATCGGTGCCCCGGCGAGCATCGAAGTGATGAACCCCGCGTCCACCTGGATGTCCTGGCCGGTAATCCAGCAGGCCTCGGGCGATCCCAGGAACGCGACCACCGGCGCGATGTCGTCGACGCGTGCGTGCCGACCGACGGTGGCGCGACACATGTCGAGCACGTCCTTCCCCATGGTCTGCTCGAAATCGGACAGGATCGGTGTCTCGACCGGGCCGGGGCTGACGGTGTTGATCCGCACTCCGTACTTGGTCCACGCGGGGCCGGCGAGCCGCTTGGCGTAGAGAATCACCGCCTGCTTCGACGTGCTGTACACCGGATAGGTCGGATCCTGACCCGCCTGCCAGTTCTCAACGGCCTCGGCGTCAGTCAGCTCCAGCAGTCCGGCCAATGTCTCCGTGCGTTGGTCCCAACCGAGCGCGGCCGTCGACGCGACGGCGACCACGGAGCCGCCCTGAGTCAGCAGCGGCAGCATGCCTTCGGTCATCAGGCGCATGCCGAGATAGTTCACCCTGAGCACGTCGGCGGCGGGCGCCGTGCCAGGGATGCCGGCGACGTGGGCGAGCATGTCCCAGCCCGGGCCGATCTCGCCCAGCAGTGCATCGATGCTCGCCGCGTCGCGCAGATCGCACCGCCGATGCTGAGAGGCCGGGGTCTGGTGTTCGCGCACGTCCACTGCCAGCACGTGGTCGCCGCGGTCGTGGAAGTGCGTCGCGACCGCCGCGCCGATTCCCGATCCCGCGCCGACCACCACGATCCTGCGCTGCCCGTCGCTCATCCGACCAACCCTTTCCGCCGCACCGCGTTGTCGGCTTATCATCGAATGGCCGACAGTAAGGTCGACAGTAAACAATTCTGGTCCGCCAGACAATGAGTATGGGACGGGCGAATGAGCACAACGCACGAGCGGGTTGACGGCGCTGTCGGGATGGACGCGCTCCGTGCGATCCTCGTACGTCAGCGCGACGCGTTCATGGCCGAGGGGCCGCCCAGTGCGGCGGTGCGGCGCAACCGCATCGATCGCTTACTCGCGCTGGTGCTCGACCATGCCGACGATTTCGTCGACGCGATGCGAGCCGACTTCGGTAGCAGACCCAAACCGGGAACCCTGTTCACCGAGGTGCTCGGCATGATTTCGGTGATCGAGCACACCAGATCCCATGTGCCCCAATGGATGCGCGCCACCAAACTACTACGTGCCGCGCGATTGGTCGGGCTGAAAGCGGAGGTGCAGCCGTCGCCGCTGGGTGTCGTTGGGATCATCGGCCCGTGGAACTACCCGCTCCAACTCGTCGTGGTGCCCGCGTCGGCGGCGTTCGCCGCAGGCAATCGAGTGATGATCAAGATGTCCGAGATCACGCCGAGGACAGCAGAATTGATGACTGCGACCGCGCCGAAGTACTTCGATGCGACCGAGCTGGACATCGTCACCGGCGGTCCTGACGTGTCTGCGGCGTTCTCGCGTCTGCCGTTCGATCACTTGTTCTTCACCGGCTCACCGTCCGTCGGCTCTCTCGTCCAGCAGGCCGCCGCGCAGAATCTGGTTCCGGTGACCCTCGAGTTGGGTGGAAAGAACCCGGTGGTGGTGGCGCCGGATGCCGACCTCAACCGGTCGGCGACCCGCATCGCGCAGGCTCGAATGATCAACGGGGGACAGGTATGTGTCTGCCCCGACTATGTTTTCGTGCCACACGATCGCGTCGATGCGTTCGTCGACATCGCCCGTGAGACGTTGCGCGGCATGTTCCCGTCAATCGTGTCCAACGACGACTACTGCTCGTCGGTGAACGATGCCAACTTCGACCGCGTTGTCGGATTGATCGACGACGCCAGGGCCAACGGCGCGAGGGTCGACACGGTCGCACCTGCCGGGGAATCGTTGCCAGACCGCGCCTCCCGCAAGATCGCGCCCACGATCGTGCGTGACGTCGACGAGAACATGAGAATCGCCAACGAAGAGACCTTCGGGCCCGTCCTCGTCGTGCGGCCATACGCGGACCTGTCGGATGTCATCGACCACATCAACCAACGGCCGGCGCCGCTCGTGGCGTACTGGTACGGCCCCGACAACGACGACTTCCGGCGCTTCGTCGCCCACACCCGCAGCGGCGGTGTGGCGCGCAATGATTTTGGGGCGCAGATGATTCCGTCTGCTGCCCCGTTCGGCGGGGTGGGCCGCAGCGGGATGGGCGCCTACCACGGCAAGGCCGGTTTCGACGCGTTCACCCACTACCGCACGGTGGTGGGCACCGACCTGCCGTTCTCGATCACCGGCCGGGCCGCGCCGCCGTTCAGCGGTTCGACGCGCATCGGTGCGAGCGTCGCGTTGCGAGTGGCACGCGGGCGCACGCGCCGCCGACTCAAGCGTCGCTGATCGCCTGTTCGCGGGCCCATCGGTAATCGGCCTTACCTGCCGGGCTGCGTTCGATGGTCGGCCGGAACACGATCGCCTTCGGCAGCTTGTACCGGGCGATCGAGCCCGCGGCGTGCTCGATCAATTCGCCGGCTTCGGCGCTGGCGCCGTCGATGAGCGCGACAATCGCGACGACTTCCTGCCCCCATCGCTCGCTCGGCCTGCCGGAGACCACGACGTCGGCGACCGCCGGGTGCGACAGAAGTGCGGTCTCGACCTCCTCCACGAAGATCTTCTCGCCGCCTGAGTTGATGGTCTGAGATTCCCGGCCGAGCAGTTCGATGCCACCTTCGGTCAGGTGGCGGGCGCGGTCGCCCGGTATCGAGTACCGCACGCCGTCGATGACCGGAAATGTCTTGGCCGTCTTGGCCGCATCGCCCTTGTAGCCGAGCGGAACATAGCCCCGCTGGGCCAGCCAGCCCATGCCGTCGTGGCCGGGCTCAAGGATGGAGCCAAGGTCCTCGGCCGCCACGCCGGTGTCGGGCCCCGCGTTGAACTTGCCGGTCGACACCGCGCCGGGCGTGGACATATGGCTCATCTGGATGCCGGTTTCCGACGACCCGACGCCGTCCATCACGATCAAGCCGGGTTTGACATCGATCAGCCGTTGCTTTGCGGTCGGGGTCAGCAGCGCGCCGCCGTTGGCGACCACCGCGAGCGAGGACACGTCGGCGCCACCCCGTTCGATGGCATCCGCGATGGGTCGGGCCATCGCATCGCCGACCACCTGGACGGTCAGCACCTTCTCCCGCTCGACGGTCTGGATCACTTCATCCGCATCGAAACGGCTTGGGTCGGTGGAGAATACGACCGTCTGACCGGTGGTCAGAGCGGTCATCACCGACCATTGCGCGGCACCGTGCATGAGCGGCGGAAGGGTGAAGATCTTGGTGCCTGGGTTCTCCGCAACCCGCTTGCCGATCTCGTCGTAGGACGCGGTGACTTCACCGGTGTACATGTTCCGGCCGCCGAACGACGTCATGAAGATGTCGTGCTGGCGCCACAGCACACCCTTCGGCATCCCGGTCGTACCGCCGGTGTAGAGCACGTACAGGTCGTCTGGCGACGGCTCGACCGGCGGCAGGGGCGTGCGCGACCGCACGATCGACTCGTAGTCCACGGCGCCGTGCACCAGATCGTTGCCCGACTCATCGGCGATCTGGATGAGCACGCGCAGGTGCGGAAGCTGGGGCAGCACGTCGGCGACGCGGGGCGCGAATGCCGCGTGATACAGCAGCGCGGTGGCACCGGAATCGTTCAGCAGGTAGTGCAGTTCGTTCTTGACGTAGCGGTAGTTGACGTTGAAAGGGGCCACCCTCGCCCGCCATGCGCCGAGCATCCCCTCGACGTATTCGGGACCGTTGTAGGCGTAGATGCCCAGCAGATCCTGGCCGACTTCGTGGGCCGCCAGGTCCGAGCGCTCGGTCTTACATCCCAGCCCGCGGGAGTGCAGGTAGCCGGCGAGCCGGTTGGATCGCTCGATGACCTGCGCATACGTGTAGCGGCGGTTGCCCTGGACGATGAATTCTCGGTCACCGATCGCGGCCGCGACGGCTTCGGCTGCGGCTGGGACGGTGAACTGGGGCGTGGAGTCAGACATCGTGCCTCTCAAGGCTGGTGCGGGAGCAGTTTGATCATCAGTCCGTTGGCCTCGGATAGTACGTTGCCTGCCGAGTCGGTCATCGTTGCCCTCACCACCATCTTTCTGCCCTCGACGGAGTCGATCCACGCCCGCGCCACCAATGGCTCGTCGGTGGGCGTGATCTTGCGGTAGTCCACATGCAGATATGCGGTGCGGCTGTCGGGTCGGCCCGCCGCGGAAACCACCATGCCGAAATGCCAGTCGTAGAACAGCGGTATCACGCCGCCGTGCACGGCGTCGTTGCCGCCGACATGGAAGCGGCTGAAGTGCCCGCGCATCGTGACCCCGTCCGGTCCCGACTCGGCGACCTGCCACGGCGGCATCATGGGGTGACCGTTTCCTGGCAGATTCCGCGCGCGGCCAGCGGGGGCAACGCCCGCAGGTGCTTTGTGCTCTTCCAGTCGGGCGCAGACGCCTTCGATCAGTTCTGCGGCATCGTTCCACAGGGTCTCGTCGGGGTTGGTGGAGACGGTGATGTCCTGCAGCCGCCGCATCGCCGCGATGAACCGGCCCATCTCCGGTCCGGCGGCAATCGGTGTCACCCTTGCGAATTCGCGGATTTCGTCCTCGGTGTCCGTCACGACTGTTTCCATACGTCGATGAGGTCGTCGGTGGTCGTGAGGGTGGCCAGCAGCGACAGCGTGTTGTCGACGATCGCCGTTGCGTAGTCGGCGGGGATGCCGGCGACCGCATCCCGTGGCACCACCACTCGGTACGCGAGATTCACCGCGTCCATTACCAGGTTCGTGATTGCGATGTTGACGGATACCCCGACGGCGACGATGGTCGAGACGCCGAGATTGCGCAGTGTCGCGTCCAGATCCGTACCGGCCATCGGTCCGATGCCGTGTGAGCGCGTCAGAACGACATCGGTTGGGGCAGGACCGAGTTCGGGCAGCAGCGAGGCGCCAGGGCTGCCGGGGACGATGTCGACCCCGCTCCCGATGGCGAAGATCTTCGCGTTGTGGTTGCCGCCGAGCCCGTCTGGTCGTCGCTGGACGAGGCAGTGCACGATCTTCACCCCGGCATCGCGCGCGGCGGGCAGCAGGCGTGCGATGTTGGGCACCGCCTCGCGACGCGCCTCCTCCGCGAGCACGGCGAGTCCGGCGTCGGGTCCGACGACCGCGCCCTGACACTCCTGCGTGACGATTGCGGTGTGTGCCGGCGCCGCGATGTCGGCGAGGTTCACTCTCATACCGATGCGGGCACCTCACCGGGTGGGGTGGCGGGAACTTCGTAGAACTGCGTCGCCCACTTACGCATCGCCATATAGGGTTTCGCGTCGACCTTGGACAGCGCAGGCCGTTCGATGTACTCCTGATAGCGCCAGATGTTCAAGTCGTCCCACACGGTGCCCATGTACTGACGCTCGACCTGCTCGCGCACTTTGTCGGGCGGAACGTCGGAGGTGTCGCCGGGCAGCCGGGGCCACCAGATTGAGTAGAACATGTCGGAGTAACCGTCTTCGACGGGCGTGCAGGCGAAGATCAGGCGGTGATTCGACGACCCCTCGAACGCGCTGATTGCGAAGCCCAGACCGGAGAAGTGGCTATGGATGTACAGCGCCATCTTGTCGGGGTCGTCGCTGCGCGCATCCGGCCAGCCGGTCAGGAACCGCCATTCCTCGTCCACGGTCTCCCAATTCAGACAGACCGGAGTCACCGTGGCGCCGTGCACATAGTGGAAGTGCGCACTGTCCGGCCCGTTCTCGGCGACGATCTGCGGATGCACCGGCTCGCGTTCCGCCCGACTCGAAAACTCCGGGTACGGCCGGTAATACGCGTCGGGGTCGGTCGGGAACTGCGGGAACTTGTGGAATAGGTCCGGCATTTCCCACTGCGGTTCCTTGCCGTCGGGCTGGTGCCAGGCGAATACGCAACCGTATTGCTCGACGACCGGGTACACGCGCAGTCGCAACGCCTTGTTCGGCCGGTCCGGCTGATAGGGGATGTAGCGGTTGGTGCCATCAGGGCCCCATCGCCAGCCGTGAAACGGACACTCGACACAGTCGCCGACCACCTTGCCGCCGTGGCCG
>DATJIX010000202.1:0-2258 GCA_035492865.1 Mycobacterium sp.
CGCACGGTGTCCTGCACGCCGCGCATCCAGCCGTTGCCCGCCGCGGACACCAGGATCGCGGGCACACCGACGATCGCGATGCGAACCCACGGCAGCGCCTCGCTCGCGATGTCGCCGCCTGCCGCCAGCGCCGACACCAACGGCACCGCCACGACCTGCGCCACGACGACGATCGCCGCACCGATTGCCAGCGCCAGCCAGGTGGCCTGCACGCCCTCCCCGACGGCCGCGGCCCGGTCGCCCGCCCCGAAGAACCGCGCCGAGCGTGCCGTGGTGCCGTACGACAGAAAGGTCATCTGCGAGCTGAGCGTGCTCAGGATCAGCCCGCCGATCGCCAGGCCGGCCAGGGGCAGTGCGCCCAACCGGCCGACCACGGCGAGGTCGAAGAGGAGGTAGATCGGTTCGGCGGCCAGCACCCCGAGAGCGGGGAACGCCAATGCGGCGATGCGACGGCCGGTGGCAGGCGCGACCGGCAGATCGCCCTCCGGCTCAGCCAAGAGCGGTATAGAGCGCCTGCACGACGTCGTCGACAGATCCGATCGCGGAGTAGCCCGCAGCATGCGGATGACCCCCGCCGCCGAATGCGCTAGCGACCGTCGCGAGGTTCAATGACTTGGCCCGCATCGACACCGACCAGTGCCCCGGCTCGATCTCCTTGAACACCGCGGCCACCTCGGCCTGCTGCGTGGTGCGCACGATGTCGACGATGCTCTCGACTTCCTCGGGCCGCGCATTGGCCCATTCCTGGTGTCCCACAACGGCATACACCAGTCCGCGGCCACCGACGGCATCGGGCAGAAGCTGCGCCGACGACAGCACCCGCGACAGCATAGGCAGCCAGGCGAACGGATGGGTGTCGAGTAGCGTGCGGCTGATCGAGGCGTTGTCGACGCCGAGCTCCAGCAGCCGGGCCGCCAGTCGATGCGCGCGGGCGCTGGCCCAGCGGAACGACCCGGTATCGGTGGTCAGCCCGGCGTACAGGCAGTGTGCGACGCCGACGTCGATCGGCTTGCCCCAGGCATCGAGCAGCTCCGCGACCAGCATCGTGGTCGAGTCGGCCGACGGGTCCACGTAGTTGGCGGTGCCGAACAGCTGGTTGGACGCGTGGTGGTCGATCACCAGCACCTCGCGGTCGGGGTCAGCGAGCTCGCTGAGCGCACCGAGCCGGTTCACGCTGGGGATGTCCACGGTGACGACGAGGTCCGGGTCGCGGCGCATGGCCTGAGGCGCAACCAGCAGGTGCCCGCCCGGCAGTGACTGCAGCGACTCCGGCAGTTCGGCGGGCGCGGCGAAACTCACCTGAACCGCTTTGCCTACCTGGTCGAGCACCAGTGCGAGCGCCAGACCTGCGCCGATGGTGTCGGCATCCGGATAGACGTGGCAGACCACGCCGACCGACGCGGCCCCTTCAAGCAGGTCTGCGGCTTCTCGTGCGTCAACACGCGAGTCCGCGATGGGAGGAGCGTCAGTCATCTTGTCGATTGCCGTCACCGGTGTCCTCAGCGTCAAGCCCGTTGTCAAGGTCCCCGCTCGAACCCTCAGCCCCGCCCTTACGGTACGGGTCTTCCTCCCCCGCGTGCTTGGCACCCTGTCGAACTCTAGCCAAATCCTCATCTGCGGCCCGCGCGCGAGCCAGCAGATCCTCCATCCGGTGCGCGGTGTCGGGCACGGTGTCGCGCTCAAACGCCAGCGTCGGAGTGAACCGCACGCCGAGCGCGGCACCGACCCTCGTACGCAGGGTGCCCTTGGCGCTTTCCAACGCCGCAGCAGCACCTGCGTAGTCCGGCTCGTCGTCGAGACTGCGACCGAACACCGAGTAGAAAAGCGTGGCGTCGTGCAGGTCGCCGGTGACCTTGGCGTCGGTGATCGTCACACCGGTCAGCCGCGGATCCTTGATCTCGAACTCGATCGCCGAGGCGACGATCGTTGAGATGCGCTTGGCCAACCGGCGTGCTCGTGCCGGATCAGCCACGTTCCTTCTCGACCAGCTCGTAGGTCTCGATCACGTCGCCTTCCTTGATATCGGAGTACGACAGCGTGAGACCGCATTCGTATCCGTCGCGCACCTCGGTGACGTCATCCTTCTCGCGACGCAACGACTGCACCGTCATGGTCTCCACGACCACGACGTTGTCGCGCAGCAGCCGCGCCTTCGAGTTGCGCCGGATGATGCCCGAGGTGACGAGGCAGCCGGCGATGTTGCCGACCTTCGACGACCGGAAGATCGCCCGGATCTCGGCGCGGCCGAGTTCCTTCTC
>DATJIX010000203.1:0-4140 GCA_035492865.1 Mycobacterium sp.
AGGAAGCGGCCACCGCGCTTGATGATGCCGCCCTTCTCCTGCTCGACGCCCGGCATGAAGCCAGGGGTGTCGACGACGAAAACCAGTGGCAGGTTGTAGGAGTCGCAGAACCGGATGAACCGGGCCGCTTTGTCGGACGCCTCGTTGTCGATCGCACCGGACATGTGCATCGGCTGGTTGGCTAGCACGCCCACCGGCCGACCGTCCACCCGCGCGAACGCGGTGATGATCGACGGGCCTGCCTGCTGGGCCACATCGAACACGTCGCCGTCGTCGAAGATCCGCAGCAGGATCTCGTGCATGTCGTAGGCCATGTTGTCGCTGTCCGGCACGAGCGTATCGAGTTCGTAATCGTGCGGGGTGATCTCGGGTTCGAGGCCGGGGTTGACGATCGGCGGGTCGTCAAATGTGTTGGGCGGCAAGAAGCTCAGGTAGTCGCGCACGTACTGGAACGCCGCCGCCTCGTCCTCGACCACCTGGTGGATGTTGCCGTACCGGGCCTGCGCGTCGGCACCGCCGAGTTCGTCGAGCGATACGTCCTCACCCGTGACGTCCTTGATGACGTCCGGACCGGTGACGAACATATAGCCCTGGTCGCGCACCGCCACCACCAGGTCGGTTTGGATCGGCGAATACACCGCTCCCCCAGCGCATTTGCCCAGAATGATCGAGACCTCGGGGACCAGGCCGCGCAGCAGCTCGTGGCGGCGGCCCAGCTCGGCGTACCACGCAAGAGAGGTCACCGCGTCCTGAATGCGCGCGCCGGCCGAGTCGTTGATGCCGATGATCGGGCAGCCGACCATCGCCACCCACTCCATCAGCTTGGCGACCTTGCGGCCGAACATCTCTCCGACCGAGCCTTGGAACACCGTCTGGTCGTGGCTGAAGACACCGACCGGGCGGCCGTTGATGGTGCCGTGCCCCGTCACCACGCCGTCGCCGAACAACGCCTGGGGATCACCCGGTGTCTTGGCCAGCGCACCGATCTCCAGGAAACTGCCGGGGTCGACGAGCGCATGAATGCGTGCGCGGGCGCTGGGGATGCCCTTCTTCGCGCGCTTGGCGACGGCCTTCTCGCCACCGGGCTCCTTGGCCAGCTCGAGCTTCTCGCGGAGTTCGGCCAGCTTCTCGGCCGTGGTGGTGGGAGACGGTTCTACGGTCACTTCGCCTGCTTCTCCTCGGCCTCGATTCGGTTGATCGCCTCGCTCATGTGCGCGCCAACCTTCGCAATGTACGGCTCGTCGATCGCCTGGATGTGCTCGCCCCCGATCGGGACGATCTCCAGCTCCGAGACGAACTCGCCCCAGCCGCCGTCAGGCTGGCGGATGGCGTAGCGCGGCTCGAAGAAAATCGCGTCATCGTGGTAGCGATCGGCCATGTAGAGGGTGACGTGCCCGTCGTACGGCTGAATCTCCACCGTCTCGAGCAACCGGTTGTCCAGGTAGGACGTCCGCTGGTGCTCGATGACCCCACCGGGGATCTGCACGCCGCTCTGGCTGACCGCGTCGAGGACGAACTGCACCTGGCCCTCGTCGTCGAGGTCCTCCAGCTGCTCGTAGGGGATCGGCGGCACCTCGACGTTGAAGGTGCGCTGGGCGAACGCCGCGTAGCGGTCCCAGCGGGCGCGGGTCTCCTCCTTGGTCTGCGGGATCTCCTCGCCTGGGCGGACCATGTCGATCAGTCCGACGAACCGGACCTCGGCGCCCGCGCGCTTGAGGCCGATCGCGCACGCATAGGCCAGCGCGCCGCCCAGCGACCAGCCGACCAGGATGAACGGCCCGTTGCCGCCCAGCTCCAGCAGCTTCGGCAGGTACTGCGCCGCGCGCTCCTCGATGGAGCCCTCCACCCGCTCGAAGCCGTACATCGGGGTGCCAGGCGGCAGCCGCTTCAGCAGCGGTTCGTAGACCACCGTCGAGCCACCGGCGGGATGGAACACGAACACCGGCGTTACGTCCGAACCTTCCTCGGGCGCGCGCAGGGTGCGGACGAATCCGTCGATCTCGCCCGCCTCGAGGTACTCGCGCACGACGCTCGCCAGCGCCTCGATCGTCGGGGCGTTCTTCACGTCCTCGACGGTGATGGTGCCCTCTGCGCGCTCCGAAAGCCGTTGTGCCAGCTTCTCGGCGGTCTCGTCGTCGATGGTCGGCAGCGTGTTGAAGATGCCGCCGGGCGACTTACCCGTGACGATCGCCCACGTCGCGAACGTCACGCGCTCGGCGGCTTCGCGCGGCGGCACGTCGGCGCCCAGCGCCTCGGTGACCGCTTCCTGCGTGAGCACTGACGCGGCCAGGCTGGCGGCTGTCGGCTGGCCGGGGCCCGCCGGGTTTGTCGGGGGTGGCGGGACGGCCGGCCCACTGGGGTCCGTCGGTGGCGGCGGGATGTCCACCGGCGCAGCCTGTTCGGCAGGCGCATCGGTGGGCACGCTACCGCCGGCCATCAGCGCGGCCTGCTCGGCCGCAATCTCCTCAGGCGTCAGCGTCTTCTGATGTTCGTGCAGCTCTTCGACCTCGTCGCGGTGCTCGATCGCGTACTCGATCAGCTTCTCGACGGCATACAGGTTCGCGTCGCGCACGGCGGTCAGCTGGATGGGCGGCAGGTCGAAGTCGTACTCGACGCGGTTCTTGATCCGCACCGCCATCAGCGAGTCGAGGCCGAGCTCGATCAGCGGCACCTCCCACGGCAGGTCCTCGGGCTCGTAGCCCATCGCCCCGCCGACGATCGCGCCAAGCCGGTCACGCACCGCCTCACCGGAGTCCGGCGACCACTTCGCAAAGCTCGCAGCCAGACCCGCACCTGCCGTGAGGTTGTCCTGCAGGATCGCCGCGTCGTCCTCTTCGACGACGGGCTGCACGGTCGCAGGCGCGGCAATCGCCACACCGGCGCCGACGGCGGTCGGCAATGTGGCCGCGGTGCCTTCGCGGCTGACGACCGCGTCGTAGACCAACGTGAAGGACTCGTCGACGCGGGCATGCACCTGCACGGTCGCCCCGCCGGGATGACGTGTAAGCGTGGTGACGAGGCGTGCGCCCTCCCCCGGCACCGCACGCTGCTCGAACGCCGTCATCTTGGCATCCGGAAGCACCCGTGCCGCAGCAGCTTTCACCAGCGCACCAAGGTCAGGCTGGCCCTTCGGGGCGAACTCCCAGACGTGGCGGCCGTCGGGCGTTGCGACGTGGTTACCCGGCATCATCACCGAGCTGTCGCCGGTGAACTTGGCGTCGAGCCAGTGCGGCTTGCGGCGGAAGCGGGTGGGCGGGATGTTGGCGTACTCACCGCGACTAAACAGAGTGCGGAAGTCGAGGTCGTGGCCGTACACGAACAGCTGCGCCATGGTCGACGTCATGGAGTCGACCTCGTCCTGCTTGCGGGCCAGCGTCGCGATCAGCTGCGCGTCGTGCAGTCCGGCCGCGGCCGTCGTCAGGCCAACCTGCATGAGCGCCACCGGGTTCGGTGCCAGCTCGAGGAATGTGGTGTGCCCGTTGTCGACTGCGTTGCGGATGCCCTGGGTGAAGTGGACGCTGTGCCGCAGCCCCTTCTTCCAGTAGTCCACGTCGTGGATCGGCTCGCCGCCCGGCCGGATGTATTTGCCCTCGTGCACCGTCGAGAAGTAGCCGGTGGTCAGCGGGTGCGGTTCGAGGCCCTGCAGTTCGGCCGCCAACTCACCGAGCAGCGGGTCCATCTGCGAGGTGTGGCTTGCGCCCTTGGTCTGGAACTTGCGGGCGAACTTCCCCTCGGATTCGGCGCGGGCGATGATCGCGTCGACCTGGTCCGGCGGGCCGCCGATGACCGTCTGCGTCGGTGCGGCGTACACGCAGACCTCGAGATTCTTGAAGTCGGCGAACACCGTCTCGATCTCGTCGACGGAGTACTCGACAAGTGCCATCAAACGGATGTACTCGCCGAACAGCATCGCCTCGCCCTCGCCCATCAGGTGGGCGCGCGAGCAGATCGTCCGAGTGGCGTCGGCCAGCGAAAGACCGCCTGAGAAGTACGCCGCGGCCGCCTCGCCGAGCGACTGTCCCACCACCGCAGCGGGTTTCGCACCGTGGTGCTTGAGCAGCTCGCCCAGCGCGATCTGGATGCCGAAGATCGTGATCTGCGTGGTCTCGATGCCGTAATCCTGTGAGTCGTCCAGGATCA
>DATJIX010000204.1:0-2825 GCA_035492865.1 Mycobacterium sp.
AAGAAGTACACCGCGCAGGAGATCAGCGCGCGCGTCTTGATGAAGCTGAAGCGCGACGCGGAGAGCTACCTCGGTGAGGACATCACCGACGCGGTCATCACCGTTCCCGCCTACTTCAACGACGCCCAGCGTCAGGCCACCAAGGAGGCCGGCCAGATCGCCGGGCTCAACGTGCTGCGCATCGTCAATGAGCCGACCGCCGCAGCGCTGGCCTACGGCCTTGACAAGGGCGAGAAGGAGCAGACCATCCTGGTCTTCGACCTCGGTGGCGGCACCTTCGACGTCTCCCTGCTGGAGATCGGTGAGGGCGTCGTCGAGGTCCGCGCGACCTCGGGTGACAACCACCTCGGTGGCGACGACTGGGACCAGCGCATCGTCGACTGGCTTGTCGAAAAGTTCAAGGGCACCAGCGGTATTGACCTGACCAAGGACAAGATGGCCATGCAGCGGCTGCGTGAGGCCGCCGAGAAGGCCAAGATCGAGCTCTCGAGTTCGCAGAGCACCTCGATCAACCTGCCCTACATCACCGTCGACGCGGACAAGAACCCGCTGTTCCTCGACGAGCAGCTGACCCGCGCCGAATTCCAGCGCATCACACAGGATCTGCTGGACCGCACCCGCAAGCCGTTCCAGTCGGTGATCGCCGACACCGGTATCTCGGTGGGCGACATCGACCACGTCGTGCTCGTCGGCGGCTCGACGCGTATGCCCGCGGTCTCCGAGCTGGTCAAGGAAATGACCGGCGGCAAGGAGCCCAACAAGGGCGTCAACCCGGACGAGGTTGTCGCGGTGGGCGCCGCGCTGCAGGCCGGCGTGCTCAAGGGTGAGGTGAAAGACGTTCTGCTGCTTGACGTCACCCCGCTGTCCCTCGGTATCGAAACCAAGGGCGGCGTGATGACCAAGCTGATCGAGCGCAACACCACGATCCCGACCAAGCGGTCGGAGACCTTCACCACGGCCGACGACAATCAGCCGTCGGTGCAGATTCAGGTCTATCAGGGTGAGCGCGAAATCGCTTCGCACAACAAGCTGCTCGGCAGCTTCGAGTTGACCGGTATCCCGCCGGCTCCGCGCGGTGTGCCCCAGATCGAGGTGACCTTCGACATCGACGCCAACGGCATCGTGCACGTCACCGCGAAGGACAAGGGCACCGGCAAGGAGAACACGATCCGCATCCAGGAGGGCTCCGGCCTTTCCAAGGAAGAGATCGACCGGATGATCAAGGACGCCGAACTGCACGCCGACGAGGATCGCAAGCGTCGCGAAGAGGCCGACGTCCGCAACCAGGCCGAGTCGTTGGTCTTCCAGACGGAGAAGTTCGTCAAGGAGCAACGCGAGGCCGAGGGCGGTTCGAAGGTCCCCGAGGACACCCTGTCCAAGGTCGACGGCGCGATCGCGGAAGCCAAGACGGCACTGGAAGGCACCGACATCTCGGCGATCAAGTCCGCGATGGAGAAGCTGGGTGTCGAGTCCCAGGCGCTGGGCCAGGCCATCTATGAGGCCACGCAGGCTGACCAGGCCGCCGGTGGCGGTGACTCCGCCGGTGGGCATTCGGACGACGACGTCGTCGACGCCGAGGTCGTCGAAGATGACCGGGAGAACAAGTGAGCCAAGACGATTCGTACGAGCCGGTGACTGTCACCGACAAACGGCGTATCGATCCCGACACTGGCGAAGTCCGTGAACAGGCGGCGACCGGGCCGGCCCCTAGTGGGCCGGTACCGGAAGCCCCCGAGGGATCGACGTCGGAAGAAGTCACCGAACTGAAGTCCACCCTGCAGCGGGTCAAGGCGGAGTACGACAACTACCGCAAGCGCGCGCTGCGCGACCAGCAACTGGCCGCCGAGCGGACCAGGGCCGCCGTTGTCACCCAACTGCTTCCGGTGCTCGATGACCTCGACCGCGCCCGCAGCCACGGTGACCTGGAGTCCGGTCCGTTGAAGTCGGTCGCCGACAAGCTGGCCACCGCCCTTGAAGGGCTTGGCCTTTCAGGGTTCGGTGACGAGGGCGACGAATTCGACCCTGGTCTGCACGAGGCCGTTCAGCATGAAGGCGAAGGGACACATCCCATCGTCGGCACCGTGATGCGGCGCGGATACAAGGTCGGCGACCAGGTGGTGCGCCATGCCCTCGTCGGCGTGGTCGACACCGTGCCGGACGCCGAGGAAGCCACGCAAGCCACGGACACGCCCCATAACGGCGACGCGCCGGCGGGCGAGGCCGCAGAATCGTAAGAACGACTACTAAAGAGAAGAGGTAAGGAGGTGACGCGGCATGGCCCAACGCGAATGGGTCGAAAAGGACTTCTACAAGGAACTCGGCGTCTCCTCTGACGCCAGCGCCGACGAGATCAAGCGGGCCTATCGAAAATTGGCCCGCGATCTACATCCCGACACCAACTCTGACCCCAGCGCCGCCGAGAGATTCAAGGCGGTGTCCGAGGCGCACAGCGTGCTGTCGGATTCGGCCAAGCGCAAGGAATACGACGAAACCCGGCGGCTGTTCGCAGGCGGCGGATTCGGCAGGGGCCGTTTTTCCGGTGGCAACTTCGGCGGATTCGGCGGCGACGGCCAGGAGTTCAACCTGAACGACTTGTTCGACGCTGCCGGGCAGACCGGCGGTGCGAACATCGGTGACCTGTTCGGTGGACTGTTCGGCCGTGGTGCGCAGCCGCGCCCGAGCCGGCCGCGTCGGGGCAACGACCTCGAGACCGAAACCGAGCTGTCGTTCATGGAGGCCACCAAGGGTGTTGCGATGCCGCTTCGGCTGACCAGCCCGGCACCGTGCACGAATTGCCATGGCAGCGGGGCACGTCCGGGCACCAG
>DATJIX010000205.1:0-2081 GCA_035492865.1 Mycobacterium sp.
CAATCTCGGAATCAGAAAGCGCCACAACGCGATCAACTTCGTCACAGCGCAGCCTTGATCGACGCGTGCAGTGCCCGCAGCGACGACCGGTCGGCCTTCACCTCCAGCACTCGCATCCCCTCGAACGGCTCGCCAAGCGCGGCGGCCAGCTCGGCGGCCTCGATCTGCCGGCTCTCGACGTGGTACGCGCGGCACAGGGCGCCGACATCGACGTCGTGGGGCGTTCCGAAGATCCGCGACGACACATCGGAGAACCGCGGGTCGCCCTGCTCCAGCAGTTCGAAGATGCCGCCGCCGTTGTCGTTGGACACCACGATCGTCAGGTTCCGCGGCGTCGGCTCCGTCGGCCCGATCAGCAGGCCGGAGCTGTCATGCACGAACGTCAGGTCACCGATCAGCGCGATGGTGCGCCCGTCGTGGGCCAGCGCCGCACCGATTGCGGTCGACACCGTGCCGTCGATCCCGGCGACGCCGCGGTTCGAACGCACCTTGATGCCCTGCGCGTTCAGTCCGACAAGTGCCGCGTCGCGCACCGGGTTCGACGCACCGAGCACCAGCTGATCCCCCGGCCGCACCGCGTCGGCCACCGCAGCGGCGACGTGCAGGCCGGTGGTCAGCGGATGGGCCTCGAGCTGGCTGCGGACCGCCTCGACCGCGTGCCGGTTCACTTCGGCGCAGCGATTGAGCCAGGCTGGGTCGGGCTCACCCGTCGTCACCGCCCGCGTGCCGGTGGCCTGCGAGTTCCCCGACACGTCGGGCCAGCGCGGCCCAGTGGTCAGCGCGTACACCGGCACCGACGAGTCGGCCAGCAGCGCCGAGACGGGCCGGTGCAGCGTCGGCCTGCCAAGCATGATGACCTGCTGCGGGCGGACCAGCCGCAGCGCAAAGGGGTGCAGCGGATTCGCGGCGGGCGGCGCGGTCGGCTCGGCCACCGTCGGCAGCTTCGCAAGATTGGGATGCGCGCCCGCGCCGTGTCCCGCGATCACGACGGTATCCGGGGTTAGGTCGATATCCAGCGGCTGGTCGAACGTCACCGGCGGCGTGTAGGTCCACGGCTTGTTGTCGGGGCGGCCAGCCGGCGCGTAGAGACCCGACTCTTCGGCGGCGGGCACCAGCGGCTCGCGCAGCGGGATGTCGAACTGCACCGGGCCTGCATTGGCGGTGCGAGCTCCTGTGGCCGCCGCCAGAACTCGGCATGTCGCCGAGCGCCATTGCGCGTTAAGCGAATCCATCCGTTCGGGGGCGTCCTCCGATAGGCCGAGGCTGATGTTGGCGCGCACCTGCGTACCGAAGTAGCCCATCTGCTCGAAGGTCTGGTTGGCGCCGGTGCCCAGCAGCTCGTAGGGCCGGTTGGCGCTCAGCACGATCAGCGGCACACGCGCGTAGTTGGCCTCGACCACCGCGGGTCCCAAGTTCGCGACCGCGGTGCCGGACGTCATCGCCACGCACACCGGCGCGCGCTCGGCGACGGCCAGCCCGATCGCGAGGTAGCCCGCGGTGCGCTCGTCGATGCGGACGTGCAACCGGATGCGGCCCGCCCGGTCGGCGTCGTGCAACGCAAACGCCAGCGGGGCGTTGCGCGAACCCGGGCACAGCACGACGTCGCGCACGCCGCCGCGAATCAGTTCGTCGACGACCACGCGCGCCTGCGCGGTCGATGGGTTCACCACTACAGACTATCGGCGAAGAATTTCAGCGCCGCGGCGTTGACGACCTGCGGTCTTTCGATGAACCCGAGGTGCCCGGCGTGGGGAATCTCCAGGTAGCGACCGTTAGGGACGGCGTCAGCGACCTCGCGGCCGAGGTGTGCGGGCAGCACCACATCGTCCTCGAAGCCGATGACGAGCACCGGCGACATAATACTTCGGTAAGCGGCCAGCCGGTTGCCCTCGGGCGCGATGCTCAACTGGGTCGTCAGGCCCCGCGTCGGTTTGGACGGCCACATGGTGAACATGTCGATCCAATCGCGGACGGCAGCGTCGTCGTTGAGTGTCTTCGGTGAAAAGCTCTCCAGCAGACGCACTTTCGCGTCGTAGGAGGGCGGCAGCTCGACTCCGGACTTTGCCAGCTCGAGTTCGGCG
>DATJIX010000206.1:0-7405 GCA_035492865.1 Mycobacterium sp.
GTTCGGTCCGCGCTCTCGCTGGCCCTTCGCGCTCCGTCGGTGCACAACTCGCAGCCATGGCAGTGGAGAGTGGGAGAACACAGCCTGCACCTGTATTCCGACCCGGATCTGCACTTGCCTCACACGGATCCGGATGCGAGAGACATGCTGCTGAGTTGTGGCGCCGCGCTGAATCATTGCGTGGTGGCATTCGCCGCGCTGGGGTGGCAATCGAAGGTCCGTCGGTTTCCGAATCCTTCGGATCCCCACCACCTGGCCGCTATCGAACTTCGCCGGTATCCGGCCAATGCCGTCGACGTCGCATTGGCCGCCGCCATCCCGCGTCGTCGCACCGATCGGCGGTTCTTCAGCGCGTGGCCGGTGCCGCAGGGCGACATCGCCTTGATGGGTGCGCGCACTGCGCGCGCGGGTGTGATGCTTCGGCGGGTCGACGGACTCGCCAACCTCAAGCGCCTCGCGACCGAAGCCGCGACCCGGCACGCGACCGACCCCGAGTACCTGACCGAACTGGCCATGTGGAGCGGACGATATGCGTCCGTGGCCGGGGTACCGGCCCGCAACACCCCTGAGTCAGATCCCTCGGCGTCAATTCCTGCTCGAACATTCGCAGGCCCCGTGCTCGAACAAGCACCGGATGCGACTCCAGCCGAGGACAACGCCGCAGTGATTGCGCTCGGCACGGCCGATGATGATGACATGGCGCGGCTGCGCGCCGGCGAGGCAACGAGCCTGGTGTTGCTGACGGCGACGGCCTTGGGGCTTGCGAGTTGCCTCATCACCGAGCCGTTGGAGATTACTGAGACACGCGCTGAGGTGCAGGCGGATGTCTTTGGGGCGGAAGGCTATCCGCAAGTGCTGCTGCGGATCGGGTGGGCGCCTGTGAACGCCGATCCACTGCCGTCAACACCCCGGCGCAGTTTGTCAGAAGTGGTTGCACGGCTGGATGGTTCACCGCTCGATTAGTTCTGTATGCCCATCCAAGTCGATCTCGACGTGCAAGACCGACCCGTCGAGGCGTCGCCTGCAGGGCCAACCGGCGTCGGCGAGCACCTGAACCATGAGGTGGTTCTCCCAAAGCACCTCGGCGACGAAATGATGCACCCCGCTCGCCTTGGCGATGTCGCCGAGGCGGTGCAATAGCGCAGTGCCGACACCGCGTAGATGTTCTGCGTGCGCCACGACCACCGCCACCTCGGCGGCACCGGGTTCTCGACATGCGACGTAGTTGGCCACGCCCAGCAACTGACCGGTGCTGAACGCGCCAATGGCATACTGGCCACTCCTGGGTTCGGCAATCGACCGCGCCCAGCCGTCCAAGCCCGCAGGATGCATCGCGAAGAAGCGAAGATAGCGCTCTTGGTCTGTCAATGATTCATACAACGCCAAAACATCCTGCGCATCAGTCGATTTCAACTGACGCAATAGAATCACCGACCCGTCGATGAGTTCAGCGGTAACGGCCTGCTCACTACTTCGTCGGTTCATCGTCTCAACGCATGACGAGCACAGAGCACTCTCCATGCGCGACGAGCGGGTGGCTGTGCGGCCCGATCATGTGCGTCACATCTGCGGCGTCTGCGCGGCCGACAATGGCCAGTTGCACTGAGAGGTCCTCATGGTTGGCCAGGAATCCGGCCATGCTGTCGGCTGTGGCCACGGGGTAGACCCGCACGTCGGGATAGTGCTTCTTCCACTTTTCGATTCGGCGGTCCAGCTCATCGCGCGGCATCTTGCCGGGTTCGTCCTGCCAGACACCGACCGCGAGGACAGGCGCGTTTCGCAGCCGCGCCTCTTCCATTGCCTGTTCGATGACCGACTCGTTGTCAGCGCGATCTTCCACGACGACGACGATCCAGTCACTCTCTGAGGCGGGCACGTCGTGCGGATATCGGATGACTGCAACCGGGCAGTAGGCCTTTTCGGCCACGCTTGCCGCGGTCGACCCCCAAATCGCTTTGGATAAAGGGCCGATGCCGCTCGAGCCCACGCACACCATCGAAGCGTTGCGCGACTCGCTGATCAGGTTGGTATCGGGTGTACCCCACAGCACGTCTGCCTCGATCTTGACGGGTTTCCCAGTCGCTTCGACCGCTGCGGTGGCTGCACGCAGCGACGACTCGGCGTATTGAACGTCGAGCTGGAAAGCGTCTTGCGGCGCGGACGGTTGGTCCTCGATGTGGGTGACGTGGACGATTCGCAGTGGAACGTCGCGCCTGATGGCTTCGTCGGCTGCCCATTTCGCAGCGTTGATCGCCGCATCAGAACCGTCGATGCCGACGACAACCGGCGCAGATATCTTCCACATGGCAGAACTCCTCATTCCGACGTCTGGCGATGCGGCCGCATCTCATACGGGACGTTATTGGCGCACGCAGCCGTGGGCTGGGGCCATTGGTCCCTGGTACGGGGCCGAAGGTCCGCTGCGATGCGGGTGACGTCGGTCCACCGATTGAGGGTCATTCGACCCTGGGGATGCTGGCCCGCGACGCCGACGATCAGGGTGTCAACACCGCAACCGCGCACCTATGACTCAAGGAGACGTCATGGACACCTTTACGATCGGGACACGAAGCCCGTGGTGGGTCAGGGCACTTGGTCGCCGTAATCCGTTGGTGCGCGGCAGCGACCGCATCGAGGCGCTTGTCCTGGCCCTTGCAGTCGTGTTCTCCGCTGTGGCGATACCGATCGCAGGCGCAATCGGTACTTCTCTCCACGAACAACGCACCCGGATCTACGCACGGGAAGCAATTACCCGGCATCAGGTGGTCGCAGTCGCGACCGAAGAGGGTCAACTCGTGCCGCGACTGGGGGGTGTCTCGTTCAGCGCCGAGGCGACATGGAGTGACGGAGGCCGCAGCCATCGTGGCGAAATCCCCTGGACCGGTCGGGCGAAAGTCGGTGACCAACAGACTATTTGGGTGAATGAGGCCGGCGAGAACGTCGGGAAGCCGCCATCACCGAGCCGAGCCGACAGCGAGGCGATTGGTATCGCGTTGGTGGTGTGGCTCGGAGCGGCAGAAGCATCAACAGTGTTGTTCTGCCTAGTCCGACGCCGGCTCAATCACTGGCGCTATGCGCAATGGGACTACGAACTCAACGCGTCTCGCGACAACGACGGCCGGAGGCATCACCAATCATGACACCAAGCGGACACACGTTACCTGTCCACCTCACAGAGAGCGCTCAAATGTCTACACACACAACACATCACGGCATCATCGTCGGCGTCGATGGCTCACCGGCCTCACGAGTCGCCGTTGACTGGGCAGCTCGGGAGGCATCGGTGCGGCATCTTCCGCTGACCATAATTCACGTTGTGCAGGCAGCGACGATCCAGGTGTGGCCTGACATCCCGCTGCCTTCAGACCTACACCTGCGGTTCGAGGAAAGCGGCAAGGCGATCCTGAGCGACGCGCGCGCGACCGCTGAAGACGCGGTGCGAGACGCCGGCCCGATACAAGTGGACACCGAGCTGATTTCAGCGGCCGTGCTGCCGACGCTGATCGATTGGTCGAAAGGAGCCGACATGATTGTCGTTGGCTGCCGAGGACTTGGCGCAATCGCGCGACGCCTGTTGGGATCTGTCAGCTGGGGTCTCGTCCACCACGCACATTGCCCGGTGGCCGTGGTCCACGACGAGGATCCCCTGATGCCCACGCCCGCGGTCGCGCCTGTGGTCGTCGGAATCGACGGGTCACCGGCGTCCGAAGACGCGACCGCTATCGCCTTCGACGAGGCTTCCCGCCGTGGCGTTGGCCTTGTAGCGGTTCACGCCTGGAGTGACTTCGCGGTCGATGAATTGCCCGGCGTCGAATGGGCAGATCTGGAGAAGCAAGCCGAAGAGGCATTGGCAGAGCGGTTGGCGGGATGGCAGGAGCGCTACCCCGATGTGACGATCCGGCGCGTCGTCGTCTTGGATCGGCCGGCTCACCAACTCCTCGAGCAGTCGGAGTCCGCACAACTGACGGTCGTCGGCAGCCACGGCCGCGGTGGGTTCGCCGGCATGTTGCTTGGGTCGGTCAGCTCGACGGTCGCGGAATCCGCCCGGATGCCGGTGATCGTGGCACGCCGTTCTTGAGTTACTTACTCGTCGGGATTGCGGTGGGATTGGTCCAGCTTGGAAATGAACACCGCCGCCTGTGTGCGCCGTTCCATGCCGAGCTTGGCAAGCAATCGGGAAACGTAGTTCTTGACAGTCTTCTCGGCGAGGAACATCCTGGCCGCGATCTGCTTGTTGGTCAGCCCCTCGCCGAGCAGGTCCAGCAATGCCCGCTCCTGGTCGCTGAGTCCGGACAACGGATCGGCGTGCTCCGCGGCTCCGCGGAGCTTGGCCATCAGCGCTGCCGCGGCGCGGTTGTCAAGCAGTGAGCGGCCCGCGCCGACCTCCTTGATGGCCTGGGCGAGCTCCATGCCCTTGATGTCTTTGACGACATATCCGCTGGCGCCGGCGAGTATCGCATCGAGCATCGCTTCATCGGATGTGAAGGACGTCAGCATCAGGCAGCGCAGATCGGGTAGTCGGGACAGCAGTTCCCGGCACAGCTCGATGCCGTTACCGTCGGGCAATCTCACGTCCAGGACCGCGACGTCGGGCTGCAGCGCCGGGATCCGAGCCAGCGCCTGCGCAACCGACCCGGCCTCTCCCACGACCTCCAGTTCGGGGTCGGCGCTGAGAAGGCCGATAAGTCCACGCCGGACCACCTCGTGGTCGTCGACAAGAAAAACTTTGACCACTCGAAGGTCCTCCGTAGACGTTGCCGAATCCGTAGATGTACTGCTCACAATACGTTCTGAGATTCGCAGATCAACACCGAACAGTCAGCGTTGCGCAGCGCCGCATACCCCGGTGGCCCGAGGAGCGCGGTGATCCCGTCGGTGCGCTCATGCCCGACTACCAGCAGCTGGATCGAGCTCGCGTTCTTGGCGAGGAAACTCAAGGTGCTGCCGTTAACGGCCGTCGCACGCACGTCCAGGTCGGGGTAGCGCTTCTTCCATTGCGCGAGGCGCCGGTCAAGCTGTGCCCGTGCGAGCCGGTTGCCGTCGGCGACAGCGTTGCCGTCATGAATATCAGTGAAGCGTGACTGCCACGTGGTCAGCACCCGCAGCGGGGCGTTCCGGAGTTGCGCCTCGTCCAGGGCACGCCGTAACACACCATCGCTAGCTGCCGATTCGTCGACCTCGGCGACCACCCACTGTTGTTCGGCGTGAAGCGGATCGTGCTTGCGGATGATGGCGACGGGGCAGTGGGCGGACGTTGCCAGCGCCGCAGCCGTGGAGCCGATTCGGCCTTGCGAGCAGTGTTTGAGTCCCATCGACCCGACGCACAGCATGGCGGCCCATTGTGAGGCGTTGAGCAGCGCCCGGGTCGGTTTGTCCTGCAGGATCTCGACCTCGATCTTGACAGGCTTGTCGGATGACTCGACCGCCGTGAACGCTTGTCGGACGGCTACTTCGGCGCTGGCGAGTTCGCGTGCCGCCTCCTGCGGATCCGTGCTACTGCAGCTTGACTCGATCGCGTACACGAGCCGCAGTGGAATATCCCGGCTGACTGCCTCGTCGACAGCCCACAGTGCGGCGTCGATTGCGGATCGCGAACCGTCGATGCCGACCACGACGGTGGGTGAAGGCAGACTGTCATCTCGCATGATTCTCACGTTATCGACGTCGCGGTGGGCCGCAGAGAGGCGAAAGTCCCTGTTGCTCGGTCATTGGTCCTTGGTGCGAACCTCGAACACCTGATCCACGGGTCGCCGCGGCGTGGGGGGAGGTACGTCTTCAATGGAGGGTGCGCGACCGACGCGGATCAAGACCTGAGGCGTGATGTCTTGGCTGCTATGACCGATCAACCCGGCCACGATTTCTCGGCTCGCCGGTAGCTCGGTGATATGCGTCAGCGTGCACGTGGCCAGGCCGATCATGGTGGCGTCGAGCAGTACGGCGGAGAGCAATTCACCGCAGCGCAGCACACTGTGCGGCGTGTCGTCGTATGTCGAGAGCACCACGACCTTGGCGTGATCCTCGTCGACTTCGGACCTGCGCTCGCGGTGATGGGTCACCGGGAAGGCCCGTCCAACGTCGACACGGTCGCTCTCGGCTGCCGAAACCAACGAGCTGTGTGGAATGCCTTCCGAGAATTCGAAAGTCGCTGTCCACCATTCGAGTTCCGCGTGATACGAGGAGTCGTAAAGCCGCAACGATTCAGTCAGTTGAGATGCCTCAGCGAGTTGCGGGCGCAGCGCGTCGGGAACGACGTCCATTCGCACGCGGTCGGAGGCAACGGTAGTGCCCAGCGTCGATTCGATCGCGTCCCAGTCGGTCGGAGCGGCGAACGGGAGCCGGTCGGTCCGTCGCTGCAGAATCGCGGCCGCGCGGCGGCGATGCCCGTCGGTGACCAACTCCATGGGCGTGAAGTCAATTGACGCGATGTGTAGCCGGTTGTTGGGGTTGGGAAACCGGTCGACGTTGGCCGTATAACCCGCAGCTGCCATGGCCACCCGGAAGTGATCGAGCAGGGCCCCGCAAGCGATCAATGCTTCCCTGCCGCTGGTATCGGCGGCCCGAACGACACGGCCCTGGTCGGCGAATAGGTGAAGGGCGGCGCCGTCCAGTACCCAACGCCACGGCTGGCTGTTGTGCAACGACGGCGCGCGGCACGACAGCCGCACGGCATCTCTGATGACCTTGCTATCAACCATGGTGGCAGGCATCGTGACCTCCGCTCTCTTGTCATCACCTAGCCTCGGTCGTGCCCGGCGTGAGGAACCAGGGTCAATGGTCCCGAAGGCGGGGCCTTATGACCCTTGGTACTGATCACTGGGGTCGGGAAGCTTGCGGCATGACTGGCGTGCCGGCGACGATGAGCGCTCTGGAGCTCTCCCGAGGGGGAGCGGCAACCCTCAACGCTGAAGTGCGGGAGACCCATACGGGAATTGTGTTCCTCGTCGGCGACAAGGCCTACAAGGCCAAGAAGGCACTGACCACCGACTTCCTCGACTTCAGGACGTTCGAATCGCGCGAGAATGCATGTGCGAACGAGGTGGTTCTCAATCGGCGGCTGGCACCGGACAGCTATCTGGGGGTTGCACACTTCAGCGGTCCAGGCGATGGCCCGGCTGAGCCCGTCATCGTGATGCGCCGCTATCCCGACGATGCCCGCCTCACATCGCTCGTCAAGCGCGACGAGCCGGTTCATCACCACCTCTGCGTCATTGCCGAAATGCTCGCGCGCTTCCATGAAAAGGCGCGTCGGAGCGCCGCGATCGACGCCGAGGGCACGAATCGTGCTGTCTCGGCACGATGGCAACAGAATCTGGTTGAACTGGAGCGACATTCCGGGACCATCGTTCCGCGAGAAGTGATCGCCGACGTAGCGCGATTGGCAAGCCAGTTCATCTCGGGCCGCGCT